>JAYSDS010000036.1:0-45746 GCA_041914265.1 Roseomonas sp. | reverse complement strand
GGGCCCTGCCCCTCCGAACCACCCCGCCAGGCCACAGTGTGGCCTGGACCGCCGGAACCTGGCTCCGGGCGTGACGCCAGTGCCGAGCCCGCGCAGCGCGCTTCGGGCGCAAGAGCGAGTTTCGGCACCATTCCGGCTGGGGTGCACAACACCAAGTGGAGGTTTGCAAAGGCCTTTCGGCCTTTGCTGGGGTGGCTTGGAGGGGCAAAGCCCCTCCAATTCCCACAGCGCAATAATCGGGAGAACTCCCGGCCTTCAGAGGGCGGCAGAACCCCTCCTCACCGCCGCCAACGAGCGTCGCGCCCGTGGGGCAAAACTCTCAAGAATCACCCGATCGCCCGGCCGCCTCATGCCCCCAGCAGGTCCATCGTGCGTGTCAGGACCTTCGCCTCGTCGAACTTGTCCAGCGCCGTGGCCCGGCCGGCCGCACCCAGGCGAGCGCGCAGCGCCGGGTCGGTGGCAAGCCGGGAGAGGGTTTCGGCCAAGGGGGCGTCGGTCATGGGCGGAACCAGGAAGCCGGTCTCGCCGTCGCGTACCTGTTCGCGCGGGCCGCGAATGTCGGTGGCGACCACCGGCAGGCCCGTCAGCATGGCCTCGATGATGGACATCGGCAGCCCCTCGAAATGGGAGGGCAGGCAGAACACGTCCGCTGCCGCCAGGATGCGCGCGATGTCGTGCCGGTAGCCCAGCCGCTTCACCCGTCGCCCGAGCAGCGCCTCGGCCCGGGCGAAATGGGGTTCCAGATCCTCCCCATGGTCCGAGGCGAGGCGTTCCCCGATCACCCACAGCACCGCGTTGTCCGGCGTGGCCTCCATCGCGCGGAGCAATTCCGGATGCCCCTTGTGGCGCACCAGGCGGGAGACGACGGCGATGACACAATCCGTCTCCGTCGCGCCGAATTCCGCGCGCAGCGCGGCGCGCGCGACAGCGTCGGGATGGAAGATCGCCGGGCTTCGCCCGTTCAGCACCGCGGTCGCGTGCGGATGGATACGCAGGCGCTTCGCGTCCTCGGCCTCCTCGGCACTGACGGTGAGGAACACATCCGTCATCCGCCCGCCCAGCCGCTCAAGGTGCAGGGAGAGCGCGCGGCGCCACCAGGGACCCGGCTGGTTGAACAGGAAACCATGGCAGGTATAGGCGATGCGCGGCACGCCGGCAGCGCGCCCGGCCAGGCGCGCGAGAAGCCCGCTGATCGGCATGTGCGCGTGGACCAGGTCGAACTTCTCGCGCCGGAAGAAGTCGAGCAGGGCGCGGAAGGCCTGCGCCTGGGGGATGGGGTTCAGGCTGCGGGCCAGCGGCATGGCCTCGATGCGGAAGCCTTCCCGGCGCGGCTCGTCGAGCAGCGGGCCTTCGGCGCAGACGCCGACCACCTCATGGCCCCGGTCGCGCAGGCCGCGCATCAGCGGCAGCAGGAAGTGGCGCAACGAGAAATCGACATTCGTCAGTTCGCAGATCTTCACGCGGGACCTTCTCGCCGGGAATCGCCCCGCCCTTCTGCGGCGCATACCCCCAGCCACGGCTTCTCTCTGGCGCTGCTATGCAACTTTGATGGGGGCCCGCCTAGGGCCACGCGCCTCCCGGGCGCCGATTTGCCTTCCCGGACTTCCGGGCCGGGTCAGGCGATAGCGTTCTCGCCCACCACCGCCCAGGTGCGGCCCTCCGGTGTGAAGACCAGAAGCTGCCGGATGGTCACCTGGCACATGTCGCCACGCTGCGGCGGGGCCGCGGAGCGCGCCAGCGTTCCCTCGATCGTCACGCCGCCGGCACGCAAGATGACATGCGTGACGTCCTGTTCCTCCCGCAGCAGCATCACCTCGAAGCCGTCGGCATCGGCGCCCAGAGGCTCCGCCAGTACGTCCCGGCACCGCAGGAAGGCCGTCGCCTCCCCATCCGGCGCATCGATGCGGATCGGCGCAAGCGGCAGCCCATCGAAATGCAGCCGTCCCTGGCGCACCACGCCGGCCAGCCGGGCGGAATCGCCGACGAAGCCGGCGACGAAGGCATTCTCCGGCGCATCGAGCAGCGCACGCGGCGTGGCGAATTGCAGGATCCGACCCCGATCCATGACGGCGATGCGATCCGCCAGCTCCATCGCCTCCTCCTGGTCATGGGTGACGAGGATCGAGGTGATGCCGAGCCGGTCGTGCAGGCCGCGCACCCATCGTCGGACATCCTTGCGGATCACCGCATCCAGTGCGCCGAAGGGTTCGTCGAGCAGCAGCAGTTGCGGTTCGATGGCCAGCGCGCGGGCCAGGGCGACACGCTGGCGCTGCCCACCTGAGATCTGCTCCGGGTAGCGGCCGGCAAGATCGGGGATCTGGACCAGTTCCAGCAGCGACCGCACGCGCCGGTCGATCTCGGCCTCCGGTGGCCGCTGCCGCCGCGGGCGCACGCGCAGGCCGAAGGCGACGTTCTCGGCCACCGTCATGTGGCGGAACAGCGCATAGTGCTGGAACACGACGCCGACGCCGCGCAACCGCGCCGGGACCGCCGCGACATCCTGCCCGCCGATGCGCACGCTCCCCGCATCAGGGAAATCGAGCCCCGCGAGGATCCGCAGCAGCGTCGTCTTGCCCGACCCGGAAGGACCCAGCAATGCAGCGAATTCGCCGGGCCTCAGGGCAAGGCTCACGCCTTCCAGCGCTGCGGTGCCTCCGAAGTGGCGGACGACATTCTCGACCTCGACCGTCATGCGCCTTCTCCGATCCTGCGCGCCACCAGCGCCTCGAGCAACGTCTTCGCAGCGAGGGTCACGACGCCGAGCAGCGCCAGCAGCGCGGCGACCGCGAAGGCGCCGACGAACATGTATTCATTGTAGAGGATCTCCACGTGCAGCGGCATCGTGTTCGTCTGGCCCCGAATATGGCCCGAGACGACCGAGACGGCGCCGAACTCGCCCATGGCCCTGGCATTGCACAGCAGCACGCCGGCAAGCAGCGCCCATTTGACATTGGGCAGCGTGACCAGGCGGAAGATCTGCCATCCCCCGGCGCCGAGCGTCGCGGCGGCTTCCTCCTCCTCCCGCCCCTGCTCCTGCATCAGCGGGATCAGCGTGCGCGCGACGAAGGGGAAGGTGACGAAGACCGTGGCGAGGACCAGACCCGGCAGCGCAAAGATGATCTCGATGTCATGCTCGCGCAGCCAGGGGCCGAAATAGCCCTGGGCGCCGAACAGCAGCACGAAGACCAGGCCGGAGATGACCGGGGAGACGGAGAAGGGCAACTCGATCAGCGTGGTCAGCAGCCGCCGGCCGGGAAACTGGAACTTGGTGATCGCCCATGCCGCGGTGACGCCGCCCACCGTGTTGAGCGGCACGGAAATGGCCGCGACCAGCAGGGTCAGCCGGATCGCCGCGATGGAATCCGGATCGGCGATGGCCGCGATCGCCGGCTCCCAGCCGCGCCGCAACGCCTCGCTCAGCACGGCGGCGAGCGGCAGGACGAAGATGATCGTCGCCAGCGTGAGCGCGAGCAGGATGAGAAGGATGCGCGCGATGACCGGATCGCGCGTGGCGGGGCGCGTCGCGGTGCTCATTCGTGCCCCCGTCGCAACCGGCGCTGCCACAGGTTGAGCAGCAGCAGGATGACGAAGGACAGCGCAAGCATGGCGAGCCCGATCGCCGCCGCCGCCGCGTAGTTGAACTGCTCGAGCTTCACGACGATCAGCAGCGGCGCGATCTCGCTGACCATCGGCATGTTGCCGGCGATGAAGATGACGGAGCCGTACTCGCCCACGGCACGCGCGAAGCCGAGGCCGAATCCCGTGATCGTCGCCGGGGCCAGGGCCGGAAGCACGACACGGCAGATCGTTTGCACCCGCGTCGCGCCAAGCGTGGCTGCCGCTTCCTCGGTATCGAGCGACAGGTCGCGCAGCACGGGTTCGACGGTGCGCACGACGAAGGGCAGCGCGACGAAGAACAGCGCGACCATCACGCCCGCCGGCGTGTAGGCGACCTTCCATCCGGTCAGCGCCTCGATCGGTGCGCCTAGCCAGCCATTCGGCGCGAACAGCGCCGTCAGCGCCAGCCCCGCCACCGCGGTGGGCAGCGCGAAGGGCAGGTCGATCAGCGCATCGAGCGCGCGCCGACCGGGAAAGCGATACCGCGTGACCACCCAGGCGAAGAGGATGCCGATCGGCACGCTGATCAGCGCCGCCACGAAGGCGCCGCCGAAGGACATGCGGAAAGCGGCGAGGACGCGCGGTTCGGCCAGCGCGTCGAACACGCCGTAGAAGCCGAGTTCCCATGGCTTGATCGCCAGCGCGGCGAGCGGGATGAGCACGATCGCCCCGAGCCAGGCCAGGGTGACGCCAAGCGTGATGCCAAGCCCCGGCAACGTCTGGCGAGGCCAGGCGCTGCGCGGGGCGAAGGCGGTGGTCGCGCTCATCCGATGCCCTCAGCGTCCCGGGCGATAGATGCGGTCGAAGATGCCGCCATCGGCGAAATGCGCGCGCTGCGCCGTCGCCCAGCCGCCGAACGCACCGTCGATGGTGACGAACTCGATGGCGGGGAAGCGGTCACCCGCCGCGCGCAGCGCCGCTTCGCTGCGCGGGCGGTAGAAGTGCTTCGCCGCGATGCGCTGCCCCTCATCGCTGTAGAGATGGTTCAGATAGGCCTCGGCGACCGTCCGCGTGCCGCGGCGATCGACATTCTGGTCCACCACCGCGACCGGCGGCTCGGCGAGGATCGAGAAGGGCGGATAAACGATCTCGAGCCCCGCCTGCGGGAATTCCTGCAAGGCGAGATGCGCCTCGTTCTCCCAGGCCAGCAGCACGTCGCCCTGGCCGCGCTGGACGAAGGTGGTGGTCGATCCGCGCGCGCCGGTATCGAGCACCGGCACCTGGCGGAACAGCTTGCCGGTCGCTTCCTCGGCGGTGGCGGGGCTGCCGCCGGGCTGGCGCAACGCCCAGGCCCAGAAGGCGAGGTAGTTCCACCGCGCGCCGCCCGAGGTCTTCGGATTGGGCGTGATGACCGCCACGCCGGGCTTCAGCAGGTCGCCCCAGTCGCGCAGCCCCTTGGGGTTCCCGCGCCGGACCAGGAATACGATGGTGCTGGTGTAGGGCGTGCTGTTCTCCGGCAGGCGCTTCTGCCAGTCGCGCGCCAGCAGGCCGCGCTCGGCGACCTCATCGATGTCATAGGCGAGAGCGAGGGTGAGGACGTCCGCCTGCAGCCCGTCGATCACCGCGCGCGCCTGGCGGCCCGAGCCGCCATGCGAGGTGTTGATCGCCGGGCGCGGATTGCCGCGCGCCGCCCAGGATGCGGCGAAGGCGGCATTGAACTCGCGATAGAGCTCGCGCGTCGGATCGTAGGAGACGTTCAGCAGGGTGGGCGCCTGCTGCGCGCGGGCGGGGCCAGCGACCAGGGCGGCGGAAGCGGCAAGAAGGCCGCGCCGGGAGAGGGTCGTGATGCTCATCGCGTCAGTCCTCCAATTCGGGATTGTGCAACGGATCGCGCCGCGCTGCGCGATCGCTCAAGGGAAGGTGATGGTCAGGCATCGCCGGGGGTGATGCCGGCGGCAGCGACGACATCCGCGAAACGGGTCGCGGTGTCGGACAGCACCGCCGCGAAGGGCGCGGCGGGCGCACCCACCACGCCGTATCCGACGCCGGCGAGGCGCTCGCGCACCGCCGGATCGTCGAGCGAGGCGCGGGTCGCGGCATGGAGCGCCCCGCGCACCGCATCGGGCGTGCCGGCCGGGGCCAGGATGCCCATCCAGGTGACCTGCACGAAGCCGGGGGCAATGGTCTCGGCGACGGTCGGCACGGCCGGTGCCGAAGGCGCGCGCCCGGCGGAAGTGACGGCCAGACCCACCAGCCGCCCGTCGCGGATCTGGTCGGCCGCCGCGCCCAGCGTGACCAGCGCCGCATCCACCGTGCCCGCCAGCAGATCGGCCAGCAGCGGCCCGCCGCCGCGATAGGCGACGTGTTCGGGCCGCGCGCCGATCGACTGGGCGATCAGCTCGCTGGTCAGGTGGTGCGAGGTGCCCCAGCCCGGCACGCCGACATTGAGGCCCCCCGGCCGCGCCTTCAGCCGCGCCGCATAGGTCTGGATGTCCGGAATGCCGGAACGTGGATGCGTCACCAGCAGGTTCGGCGCATCGATGGCAAGCGTGACCGGTGCGAGACCCGGCAGCAACGGCGCGGCGCCACGCGGCGGCAGGGCCTCCGTCGCGACCAGCGTGTCGTTGGTGATCAGCAATGTATGCCCGTCCGGCGTCGCGCGCAGGACCGCCTGGGTGCCCAGGCGGGAGGAGGCGCCGCCGATATTCTCGATCACCACGGGCTGGCCGAGCCGTTCCTGCAAGGCGGGCGCCACGGCGCGGGCGAAGACGTCCACCCCGCCGCCGGGCGGGAAGGGAACGACGATGCGGATGGGCCGCGTGGGGAAGGATTGTGCTTTCGCCCGCGCCGCCGCGGCGGCGAGGGCGGAAGCGAGCAGAAGGGTACGACGACCGTTCATGATGGTTCAGCCTCCGGCCTGGCGAATGCCCGCGGCGCGCACGACGCCCGCGAAGCGTTGAGTGGATTCCTCGGTGCGGCGGGCAAAGGTGTCGGGACCGTCGGCGACGACCTCGAAGCCCAGGCCGGTCAGGCGGTCCTTCACCGCCGGATCGCGCAGCGCGGCCGCAATGGCGACGTGAAGCGCGGCGACGGTGGGCGCGGGCACGCCCTTCGGCACCAGCAGCCCCTGCCAGGATTCGACGTCGAAGCCGGGGGCAACGCTCTCGGCCAGCGTCGGCACCTCGGGCAGC
This sequence comes from Roseomonas sp., assembly GCA_041914265.1. Classification (GTDB taxonomy): domain Bacteria; phylum Pseudomonadota; class Alphaproteobacteria; order Acetobacterales; family Acetobacteraceae; genus Neoroseomonas. The sequence continues at coordinate 38,997 of JAYSDS010000036.1, read as the reverse complement.
GCCGGATCGCGCGCCGCGGTGGTGACGGCGAGCGGCACGATCGCGCCCTGGCGCACCTGTTCGGTGATCGCCGGCAGGGTGATGACGAGCGCGTCGAGATGCCGCGCGAGCAGGTCCGCCGTGGCCGGCCCGCCGCCGCGATAAGTGACGTATTCCACCGGCAGCCCGCCGGTCGACTGGGCCAGCAGTTCATGCACCACATGGGCAATGCCGCCCCAGGCGGGCAGGCCGACATTCAGCCGCCCGGGCCGTGCCCGCACCGCGGCGACATAGCCCTGGATGTCATGGAAGCCGGATGCCGGATGCGTCGCGATGATCTGCGCCGCCCGGACCGCCTGCGTCACCGGCGTGAAGGAACCGCGCACGGTGAAGCCGGGATTGGGCGCGATCAGCTCGGCCAGGACGATGGCATCGCCGGTGACCAGCAGCGTGTGTCCATCCGGTTCCACGCGCGCGACCTGCTGCATGGCGAGCAGCCCGTTCGCGCCGCCCTGGTTCTCCACCAGCACGGTCTGGCCGAGCCGTGCGGTCAGGGCCGGGGCCAGCACGCGCGCCAGCGTGTCGAGGCTCGCCGCCGGGGCGGACGAGACGACGAGGCGGACGGGGCGCGTCGGTGTCCAGTCGGCGGCGCGCGCGCCAGTCGCGCCCAGGGTCGCAAGGGCGGCGCCGATCGCGCCGCGTCGGGGTAGGCTCATCTCAGGCTCTCCGGTTCGGTGCTGTCGCGGTACGCATCGCCGCGCCGGGCCGGGGATCGCCTGGGATCAGGCATCCACGGTCCCGGTCGCGGCGGGCGGACATCGCGACGGATCGGAAAGCGGTGACCAGCCGGAGGCCGCGAGGTGGTCACCGACGCCGCGCACCACCTCACCGGGCGCGGCGCCTGCCGCGCGCAGGCTGGCGCGCAGCGCCGCCACTTCCTCCAGCCGCTCGGCCCATTCAGGGCCGAAGGCGTCTTCGAGCCAGCCGCGGATGGCAGCGGACAGCGCCGGCGCGCCACCGGCGGTGGAGACAGTCAACGTCAGACCGCCGCGACGCACCACGGCAGGCACATGGAAGTCGCAGAGGGGAGGCACGTCCTCGACATTCACGGGAATGCCGCGGCGGCGGGCTTCCGCCGCGATCGCCTCCGATGCCGGAGCATCGAGGCCAGCCGCGAAGACCAGGCGCGCGGCGGCGATCTCCGCTGTCGTGGGCAGGGCTTCGCGCAGGCGCGGCCCCAGGTGGTCGCGCAGCGCGGCATCGGCATCCACCGCATGCACGGAAAGCGTCGCGAGCCCCGCCGCTTCGAGAACACCGAGCCGCTTGCGCAGCGCCATACCGCGACCGGCCAGCAGCACCGGCGTATCAGGCAGGAAGACGAGCGGCAGCATCAGGCCGCCGCCTTCTCGCCGAGCAGCGCGCGCACCGCTTCGGGACCGAGGCGCGTGCAGAAATCGCCGAAGCCTTCGCCAGGCGCCTTCCGGCCCGCCCAGGCGACGAAGAGCGGTTCCAGCGTCGGCGCGATCGCGGCCTGCTTCACCTTGTCGGCCAGCGGGAAGGACAGGCGCGTGCCCTCGAAATCGCCGCCCACGAAAAGCGTGTAGAGGCCCGGCGCCCGGCCCACCACGCCGATATCGCCGGCATAGGGGCGCGCGCAGCCATTGGGGCAGCCGGTCAGGCGCAGGCTGATGCGCTCGCCGGCCAGGCCGTGGCGCGCGAGCGCGGCCTCGACATCCGCGACGATCGGCGCGCGCACGCGTTCGCCTTCAGCGAGCGACTGGCCGCAGGTGGGCAGCGCGACGCAGGCGAGCGCCCAGCGCGCGAGCGGGGAAAGATCGTCAGCGAAAGCGATCCCGTGGTCGCGCAACAGCGCCTCCACCGCGGCGCGGTCCTCGGCGGCAATGTCGGCGAGCAGCAGGTTCTGCTGCGCGGTGACGATGGGGCGCGGGGCGAAGCGCTGCATCACCTCGCGCAGCGCGACGCGCAGCGGGCCGACCACGCGCCCCGCCGCGATCGGCAGGCCGAGCCACCAGCGGCCATCGCCCTGCTCCTGCCAGCCCAGCAGCTCCGGCACGGCGAAGCGCGGCAGTGGCGGCGCGGGCTGCAGCGCGCGGCCGAGATCGGCCGAGAGCCGTTCGCGCACCCAGTCGGCACCGCGTTCGGCCACCACGTATTTCAGCCGCGCATGCTTGCGGTCGGAACGGTCGCCATGGTCGCGGGACAGGCGCACCACGGCCCTTGCCGTTTCCAGCACGTCATCGGGCCCGATGACGCAGATCGGGTCCGCGAGGCGCGGATAGGTCGCGGGCTTGTTGTGCGTCATGCCCATGCCGCCGCCGACCGTCACGATCCAGCCCGTCAGGGTCTCGCCCTCGGTCAGCGCGATGAAGCCGAGGTCGTTCGCCAGCACATCCGGCGTGTTGTCGGCAGGGTGCCCGAGCGCGATCTTGAACTTCCGCGGCAGGTAGGTGGGGCCGTAGAGCGGCTCCTCCTCGACCAGCGCGGTCTCCTCCTCGCCGAGGAAGATCTGGTGATGCGCGCGGCTGCGCGGCAGCAGCTCGGAGGAGAGGCGGAATGCCTCCGCCTCCAGCCGCTCATGGATCGCATCCGCGCGCGGCGCGGCGGTGGTGATGACGTTGCGCACCACGTCGCCGCAGGCGGCGAGCGTCGTCATCAGCGCGTCGTGGATCGCGGCGATGGCGGGCTTCAGGGCCTGGCGGATGATACCGTGGAACTGCACGCCCTGGCGCGTGGTCAGCCGCAGCGTGCCGTCGGCATGGGTGTCGGCCAGGCTGTCGAGGGCAAGCCATTGCGCGGCGGTCAGCCGGCCGGCCGGGGCGCGCACGCGCACCATGAAGGACCAGTCCTTGTCCTCCCCGCGCTGCTTGCGCTCGGTGGCGGTGTCGCGGTCGAACTGTTCGTAGGTGCCGTGGAACTTCAGCAGCGTATAGGCGCCCTCGGACAGGCCGCCGCGCGCCTCGTCGGCGGCGATCTCCTCGGCGATGGTGCCTCGGAGCGCGCGGCTGTCGGCCTTGATCAGTTCGGCTCCGCTGGGCTTCCCGGACATGTCGGCAAGACGCTCCACGATACGGTAGGCAATCCACGACCTTTTCGGGCAGAATTGCACGATGTCAAATAGCATTTTCTATCGAAGATTCGATCGGAGAGGAAAAATCGCTCTCCCGATGAGGCGCAGCGCAGTATCGCGGCCATGATATCTCCCATACTTTCCGGCACAGGCGCGTCCCGGTCTCTTTGGAAGGCTTCACGAAGAAGGAAATTTTCACCCTCATAATCCACATTTTTATGATGCATTACTGTTGACCAATGTCCGCTTTTTCGCGTGAAATGCGCTGGCCGATCAGCGGGGCCGTTGCCCCGGGAGATTCAGGACGATGAGCTTGGACACGCAACTGGACACGCCCCGACGCCTCGCGATCCACGGTCCGTGCCTGTGCTGCGCGCCGTGTCGAATGCGTGGCAACGGCTGATCCGCCCGGCCCACCTCCTCTTCCCTCCCTGGAATTTCAGCGAGCCGGCATCCGATGCCGGTGGAGCTTCGGCATGATTCTGTCCCGACCCATCACCGAAAACGGCCAGATGCTCGGCGTCGCCACGACGGGCGACAGCGGCTGGCTCTTCACCGCTCTCGATCCCCGCGTGGAAGACCTGCATGGCAGCAACTTCCACAGCCCCGCCGAGGCCGAACGCGTCGCACGCCTCGTCCTCGCCCGCGGTCGAGGCATCGTCGGGGGGCGCGCATGATCGGCCTGACCGCCCGAACCATTCTCGCAAGTGCCGTGCTGCTGGCATTCCTCGCCGCGAGCGGCCTGCTGCAGGTGCCGCGCCCATGAGCAGCCTTCTCCTGCTTCCATCGCCCAGCCCGGCCGTGCTGGCGTGGCTCAGCGGCATCCTTGCCGGCATGGGCGGCATGGCACTGCATCTTCTGATGCCCCCGCGCGATCCCGCCGTCGCGGAGGCCATCCTGCAGGCCTCGGTGCATCCATGAGCGCTGCATCCGAAACGGCCGGCTGGGCGGTGACCGCCGCCCTCCATCCGGCGTTCGGCGTCGCGGTGGACGGCCCCGCCCTGGACGCCGATGCGCCGGGGTCGCTGCTCACCGCCCTGCGCGACCTGGTGCTCGCCCACGGCCTTGTGGTGCTGCGCGGTCAGACGCTGCCGCCGGCAGCGCAGGCAGGCCTGACGCGGCGCCTGGGCCGCCCGGAGATTCATGCCCTCGCGCATGCCCGCCATCGCGACCAGCCCGAGATCGTGGTCGAGGGCAATGCCGATGCGGCCGAGGGCCTCGGCGATGCCGGGCTCGACTGGCACGCCGACCTCACCTGGCGGGCCGCGCCGTCGCGCCTCTCCCTGCTGCGGGCGGAACACCTTCCCGTCGCGGGCGGGGAGATCCTCTTCGCCCATCAGGGCGCGGCCCATGACCGGCTGGATCCCTGGCTGCGCTGGCGTATCGAATACCTCGACGCCGAGCACGACCATGACCGGCGCTGCCAGGGCAGCACGCCCGGCTGGCGCCCCCGGCCGCCGCTCGCCGGCGCGGCGCGGGATGCCCATCCGGTCGTCGTGCATCCCGTGGTGCGGCTGGATCCGGTGACGCGGCAACGGAGCCTCTTCGTCAACCAGGGGACGACGACCCGGTTGCTCGGCCTGGCGCCTGAGGAGGGTGAGCGCCTGTTGGCGCGCCTGCTCGCCGCGGCGACCGACCCGACGGTGGTCTATCGCCACCGCTGGCAGCTCGGCGACCTGCTGCTGTGGGACAATGCGTTGCTGCTGCACCGCGTCGTCGCCGCCGCGCCAGGCGAGGTCATCCGCCTGCACCGCAGCGCCATCAGCGGCGAGCCCCCGGTCGGGCCGCTCGCCACGGCGCAGGCATGGGTGGTCGCCGGCTAGGGCTTCTCTCAGGGATACCGTTGACGGGCGAAAGCCCCCCGAACTCCGCCCGCCGCCGGCGGAGCAGCCTGCCGACCGGCAGGCCGAGACTTGGCGGCCGTGTGAAGGACGTTTCCTCCCGAAACCTTGGGCCGGGATCCCTCCTACCGGGATCCCGGCCTCTCTTTTTTCATGAGGTCGGAGGACGCCACAGCGGCGGCACCATGGAGAACCGAGCGCTCCGTCCGCAGAACATGATGTCAGGCCGGCGCGCCGCCCCCGTTGCGGTGCCGGGCCAGGAAGCCCAGAACCGCCGCGTTGAAGGCTGCCGGCTGCTCCCAATGCGCGGAATGCCCGGCCTCGGTGATCACCACGGCCTGCTCATGCGGCACATGCCGCGCGAAGAGCCGCAGCACAGCGGGCGGCGACCAGAGATCGGCATCTCCCGCCAGCAACAGGCAGGGCACCGTCAGCCGCGACAACGAAGCCCAGGTGATGCGGCTCGCCATGCGCTGAGCGACGCGGCGGCCGGGAATGGCGCGATGCTCCAGCGCCAGCCAGCGCGCGACACCATCGGGATTCTCGGCCCGGTAGGAGGGACCGAGCTCGCGGAACTCGGAGGGCATGGCCGCGAAACCGGGCGGGCGCAGCCCCTCGCTCATGGCGCGATAGGCTGCATCCTCCACGCCGAGGATGGTGCAGGCGAGGGTCACGCTGAGCAGCCGGGCGGGATGCGTCAAAGCAGCATCCACCGCGACAATCCCCCCGGCGGCCGTGCCGACCGCATGGAAACGCCCGATTCCCAGGCGATCTGCCAAGGCCATGAGGTCGCCACTGCCCGTACCGGGCGCGTCCTCCGGCCCGCAATCCGACCCGAGATGGCCACGCCGCGAGTAGCCGACGACACGATATCCCGCCGCGGCGAAGGCATCGCGCTGGTGTTCCCACACCGCCAGGCTGCCGGTGCCGGCATGCAGCAGGATCACCGCATCGCCGGAACCGCCCGTGTCCCAGTAGGCCAGGCGGACATCCGGCAGTTCGGCGACGCCCTCGATCACGCAACCGCCCAGGCGGTGGGACGCTTCGCCTTGAAGGCCGCGATGCCCTCCGCCGCTTCCTCCCCGCTGGCGCAGCGCGCGAAGGCGGCGGCGCCCGCATCGGCATAGCTGTCCGGGGCGACCGCGCCGAGCGCGGCGAGCAGCCCCTTGGTCTCGGCCAGCGCGTGCGGCCCGCCCTGCAGGATGTCGCGCAGCAGCGCATCGACCGCGCCCTGCAAGGCGGAGCGGTCAGGGAGAACCTCATGCACCAGGCCGATGCGCGCGGCCGCGGCGGCGTCCACGACATTGCCCTGCAGGCAGAGCCGCGTCGCGGCGCTGCGGCCCATGCGGCGCCCGAGCCAGGGCAGGATCTGCGCCGGGACCAGGCCGCGCCGCACCTCTGGGGCGCAGAAGCGCGCATCGGCGCTGGCGAAGGCGATGTCGGCCGAACAGACGAAGCCGAGGCCGCCGGCGAAGGCCGAACCCTCGATCTGCGCCACCACCACCTGCGGCAGCGCTGCAATGGCTGCGAAGCGCGCACCGGTGCGGCGATTGCGCTCGAGCTGCCGGGCGAGCTTCTCCTCTGGCGTCAGTGCCGGTGCGCCCACCTCGGTCAGGTCGAGGCCCGAGCAGAAATGCCCGCCCGCGCCCGTGATCACCAGCACCCGTGCCGTGGTGTCGGTGGCCAGTTCGCCGATCAGGACATCGAGCGCCGCGACCATCGCCGTGCTCATGGCATTGCGGCGCTCGGGCCGGTTCAGCACGGCGCGGACGACCGGGCCCTCCCGCGTCACGATCAGCGGCGTTTCGTCAGTCATGGCTCTTCTCTCCGACGCGGATGGCCTTGGAATGCAGGCGGCGGCCAAGCAGCGCTTCGGCCGCGCGGCCCGCCTCGCGCAGCCGTTCCATGTCGAGGCCGGTGCGCACGCCCATGGCCTCGAACAGCGTGGCCAGGTCCTCGGTGCAGACATTGCCGGTGAAGCCCTCGCCATAGGCGATCTCGGCGGGGTGTCCACCGGTGCCGCCGAGCGCGGTGTCGAAATGCGTCAGCCCCGCCTCCAGCGCCGCGACGCAGTTGGCGATGCCGGTGCCACGGCTGTCATGGAAATGGGCGATGAAGACCGCCTCCGGCAAGGCTTCGCGCAACAGCGTCACCAGCGCCCTCACGCGGGGCGGCGTCGCGCTGCCGATGGTGTCGCCGATCGCGATGCGCGTCACGCCGAGTGCGGCGAAGCGCCGCGCATCCGCGACGACGCTGCCGGGATCGACCGGCCCGTCGAACGGGCAGTCGAAGGCGACGGAGATGGTGCCCACCAGCGTGAAGGCATCACCGGCCAACCGCGCCATCTCGGTCACGTTGTCCCATTGCTCGGCCCGCGAACGGCGCAGGTTGCGCCGCGTATGGCCCTCGGAGGCCGAGACGAGGAAGCTGATCTCCTCGGGACCCCGCCCCCGTTCGCGCGCGGCCAGGGCGCGCGCCACCGCCTGCGGGTTGGGGCAGGTGGCCTTGAACAGCACGCCGGGCCGCGCCGGCACGACGGCGAGCACGGCATCCGCATCGGCGAATTGCGGCACGTATTTCGGGTGCGCGAAGGAGGTGATCTCGATGCGTGGGAAGCCGCAATCGGCGATGCGCGCCAGCATCGCCGCCTTCGCCTCGGCAGGCACCACCCCCGGCTCATGCTGCAACCCGTCCCGCGCGAAGCACTCGCAGAAGATCACGTCCTGAGCTGCTGGCATGGCGTTCCTCAATTTGGTTGACTCAGTAAACCTTCTCGCGCGGGCCGGTCAAGCCGCGCAAGTCCTGCTGGCGCTTCGCCCCGCCTTGCGCCATAGGCTTGCGAAGGGGATTGGTTTCCGTAGAGGGACGAGCATGGCCGACCGGGCGCGCCGCCGCAGCACCGAGACCGAGGCAGCGGATGCGGCCGCGGATGGCAAGACGATCAAGGACCTCCTCTCCTATCGCATCCATCGGTTGGCCAATGCGCTGTCACGCGGCGCCGCCCTGCGCTACCGGCAGGAATTCGACGTCAGCCTGATGGAATGGCGGATCATCGCCCTGCTCGGCAGCTTCGCGCCGATGACGCTCAAGGCGCTGGCGCAGCAGAGCGGCGTGGACAAGAGCCTCGCGAGCCGCGCCGTCGCGGGGCTGGTGGAACGCAACCTGGTGCTGCGCGAGACCGGGCAGGACGACGCGCGGGAGATCGCCCTGCGCCTGACGCCCGCCGGCCGGCGCGTGCATCGCGGCCTGATGCGTGCCGCGCTGGAACGCGATGCGGCCTTCATCGCCTGCCTGACGGAGCAGGAATACGCCGTGCTGAGCGGCGCCGTTCGTCGGCTTGAGGTCGAAGCGCGGCGCCAGGCGGCATTGGCCGCCGGAGACGACGAACCCTAGGCAGGGCATCTGTTGACATTCTCAATCACCTGCGGCACGTCCTATTCGTTGACAATATCAACGACCTTCGCGGTGCGGAGGCTCGATGCGGGGAAACGAAGGAATGCAGCGACGCAGCGTGATGGCGGGCCTGGCGGCGGCGGCCATCCTGGCGGGGCCGGCCAGGGCCCAAATGGGCCGACCGGTTCGCCTTGTCGTTCCCTTCGCCGCCGGCGGCCCGGCCGACATCTTCGGCCGCGTCCTGGCCGAGGCGCTGACCGCCGAGCTCGGCCAGCCCGTCGTGGTCGAGAACCGGACCGGCGCCGGTGGACTGACCGGCACCGACGCCGTCGCAAAGGCCGGGGCGGACGGCACGACGCTCGGCCTGACCGGGCCAGGCGCGCTCTGCATCGCACCGGCCATCATGCAACGCATGCCCTTCGATCCCTGGACCGACCTCGCCCATCTGACCCTCGCGGTGCGCGTGCCGGAAGTGCTGGTGGTGCGGGAGGCCAGTCCCTTCCAAAGCCTTGACGCGCTGGTCGCGGCGACAAAGGCGAAACCAGGCGACATCGCCTTCGGCTCGGCCGGCGTGGGGTCCATCACGCATCTCGCCGGCGCGCTGCTGGCGAGCGAGGCCGACATCGAGGTCGTCCACGTTCCCTATCGCGGCATCGCGCCGGCGGTGACGGATCTTCTGGCCGGCCGCGTCCAGTTCCTGATCGCCGACATTCCCGTGCTGCGCCCCCATATCGAGGCCGGCGCGCTGCGCCCGCTCGCCGTCACCACCGCCACGCGCGTCGACGGATTGCCGCAGGTGCCGACCAGCGCCGAGCTCGGCATGCCGCGCTTCGTCTCCGACAACTGGTATGGCCTCGCCGCGCCGGCCGCGACGCCCGCACCGCTCGTCGAGCGCTTCCGCGCCGCGGCGATGGCTGTGCTGCGGAGCCCCACCCTCGCGCAGGACTTCGCGCGCCAGGGCGGTACGGCGGCGCCGATGCCGGCCGACGAGTACCTCACCTTCCTGCGGGCCGAGGCCGCCAAATGGGGCCCGCTCGCGCGCCAGACCGGAGCGGCCTCCCTGTGATTCAGGCACCCGTCATGAACTTCCCGAGCCGCCTTCCCGCCCTGCTCGGCATCCGCCATCCCATCGTGCAGGGCGGGATGAGCTGGGCCTCCTCCTGCGCCGCGCTGCCGCTGGCGGTGTCGCGGGCGGGTGCGCTCGGCGTCATCGCCGCGGGCCCGATGCGCCCGGCCGCGCTGATCGAGGCAATCCGCGCCGTGCGCGCCGGCACCGACCAGCCCTTCGCGGTCAACATCCCGCTCTACAACAAGCGCGCGGCTGAATTCCTCGACATTGCCGAGGCCGAGCGCGTGCCCATCCTCATCGCCTCGCAGGGCGGGCCGAAAGCGCATCTCCCGCGCTTCCGCGCCATCGGGACGAAATGGGTGCATGTGGTCGCCTCCCCGCAGCATGCGGTGAAGGCGGAGGCCGCGGGCGTCGATGCGCTGATCGTCGTCGGTGGCGAAGCGGGCGGCCATCCCGCGCCGGAGGAAGTCGCCGCCATGGTCCTGGTGCGCGCCGTGCTGCGCGGCGTGCGCATTCCCGTCATCGGCGCGGGCGGCGTGGCCGATGGCGCCGGCATCGCGGCGATGTTCGCCCTGGGGGCGGATGGCGCCCAGCTCGGCACGCGTTTCCTGATGACGCAGGAAGCGACGGTGCATGACGCCTACAAGCAGGCTGTCCTTGCCGCCGGCATCGCGGATACGCGCCTGGTCGGGCGCGGCCGCCTGCCGGTGCGCCAAGTGCGCAACGCCTTCTCCGACGCGGTGGATGCGGCGGAGTCCTCCGCGATGCCCGAGGAGGAGCGCGTGGCGCTGATCGCCTCCCGTTCGCTGAAGGACGCCGCGCTCGATGGCGATGTCGCCTGGGGCAAGGTGGAGGCCGGCGAGACCGCGGGGTTGATCGACGACCTGCCGCCCGCCGGGGAAGTGGTGCACCGCCTGGTGGCCGAGGCGGAAGCCGCGCGGCTGCGTCTTGCCGCATGATCGACATCGAGGACCGGGCCGATGGCCTGCGCATCCTGCGCCTCGCGCGACCCGAGAAGCGCAATGCGCTGGATCGCGCGACGGTGGAGGCGCTGCTCGCGGCATTGCAGGCGGCAGGTGAGGATCCGGCCGTGGCCGCGGTGGTCCTCGCCGGCGCCGGGCCTGGCTTCTGCGCCGGGGCGGATCTCGCCGAGATGAAGGCGCTGGCGGCCGATGAGGCCGCGCGGCAAGCGCGCTCGGCGCTGACCGTCGCGCTGCTGGAAGCGCCCCGGCGCGTGCCCAGGCCCGTCATCGCTGCCGTGCATGGCGCGGCGATGGGCGCTGGCGCGTCGCTTGCCCTCGCCTGCGACATGGTGGTGATGAGCGAGGAAGCGCGGCTCGGCTGGCCGGAAGCGCAGCATGGCATGATGCCGCGCCTGGTCGCACCCGTGCTGCTGCGGCACCTGCCACCCAAGCTGGCCTTCGAGCTGCTGGCGAGTGGCCGTCCGGTGGGCGCGGCGGAAGCGAAGGTGCTGGGTCTCGCCAACCGCATCGTGCCGGCCGCAACGCTGATCGAGGAGGCCTGCGCTGCCGCGCGCGCGGTGGCGCTTCTCAAGTCTGGGGCGATGGCTTCCCTGAAGCAGATGATGGAGACCGGCGCGTGAAGCCGTTGCAGGGTACGACCATCCTCGATCTCGGCCGCGTTCTGGCCTGCCCCTTCGCGTCGATGATCCTGGCCGAACTCGGCGCCGAGGTGATCAAGGTCGAACAGCCAGGCAGCGGCGACGAGACGCGCGGCTTCGAGCCCTTCGCCGAGGGCGATGCGGGCTCCGTCAGCGGCTACTACATGGCCTGCAACCGATCCAAGCAATCGGTGACGGTCAATCTACGGCATGAGGAAGGTCGCGCCATCATCCGCGGCCTCGCCGCGACGGCCGATGTGCTGGTGGAGAACTTTCCCGTCGGCACGTTGGCGCGGCGCGGCCTCGACTGGCCTTCGCTGAAGGCGGTCAATCCGCGCCTCGTCTATCTCTCCTGCACCGGCTTCGGGCAGACCGGGCCCTATGCGAAGCGCAAGGGTTACGACACGGTCTTCCAGGCCATGGGCGGACTGATGAGCCTGACCGGCGAACGCGGCGGCGGGCCGGTGAAACCGGGACTGCCGGTTGCCGACCTGACCTCCGGCCTGTGGGTGGCGATCGCGATCCTCTCCGCCCTGCATGGGCGGGAGCGTACGGGCCAGGGCGGCTTCGTCGATTTCTCCATGCTGGATGGGCAGGTCGCGCTGCTGACCATCGCCGCGGCACGATACTTCGCCCTGGGCGAGGTACCGCCACGCCTCGGCACCGAGCATCCCGGCCGCGTGCCGACCGCGAGCTTCCGCTGCCGTGACGGGCGCTTCCTGCATATCACATGCAGCGACCAGCATTGGGCACCGCTCTGCCGGGCACTGGGCCTCGACGCGTTGGGCGCGGATCCGGCGCTCGCGACCAATCCCGGTCGCCTCGCGGAGCGCGACCGCGTGATGGCGGCGCTGAACGAGGCCATGGCGCGGCTGACGCGCGCCGAGGCGGTCACGGCGCTGGATGGCGCCGATGTGCCGAACGGGCCGGTGCTCGCACTGGATGAGGTCTTCGCCGATCCGCATGTCCGCGCACGCGGCATGGTGGGCGAATTCGCGCATCCGATCCTGGACAGCTTCCCGGCCCTGCCCGTGCCGTTGCGCTTCGAGGGATGGGACCAGCCCGAACTCGGCCGTCCGCCGCTGCTCGGCGAGCACACCGATGCGGTGCTGCGGGACAAGCTTGGATACGACGCGGCGCGCATCGCCGCATTGCGGGAGGCCGGCGCCATATGAGCGAGGACAGCGTCACCATCCATGCGCAGCGGGAGGACGGCGTCGCGACGCTGACCCTGAACCGCCCCGACGCGCGCAACGCCCTCAATATCGCGCTGTGCGAGGCATTGCTCGCCTCCGCGCGGCGCGCGGCGCAGGACGGCGCCAAGCTGCTGGTGATCCGGGCCAATGGTCCGGTCTTCTGCGCGGGCGCCGACCTCAAGGAGCGCAAGGGCATGACCGACGACGCGGTGCGCGCGCGCCGCGTGAAGGCCTTCGCCGCCTATGACGCGATCGAGCGCCTGCCCATGCCGGTCATCGCGGTGGTCGAGGGGCCAGCAGTGGGATCGGGCGTGGAGATCGCCGCCGCCTGCGACTTCATCCTGGCCACGCCCGCCGCCAGCTTCCGCACGCCGGAAGCGCTGTGGGGCACGGTGGGTGCCACGCAGCGCCTGGCGCGCATCATCGGCAAGCGCCTCGCCAAGGACCTGATGTTCACCGGCCGGGCCTTGTCGGCGGAAGAAGCGCGCGAGGCCGGCCTCGTGGCGCGCCTCGTCGCGCCGGAGGAACTGGAGACGACGCTGGGCGACATCGCCGCCACCATCGCCAAGGCGCCGGCAAGCGCACTGGCCCTGGCCAAGCGCTGCATCGACGAAGGGCTGGAGCGCGATCCGCGCGGTGCGCTCGCCACGGAACTGATGGCGATCGAGGAAAGCCTCGCCGCCGCGGAATGGCGCCGCAGCATGGCGGGCTTCGGGCGATGAGCCTCGACCTTGCGCGCATCTGTCCCATCACGACGGAAGATGCGCTGCGCCGCGCCGTGGCGATCGCGCCGGAGGTGGAGGCGATCGTCGCCCCCGCGGGGCGCATCACCTTCGTCGACCTGGCGAAGGACGTGGCGCGCATCCGTGCTGCCCTCGCCGCCGCCGGTGTCCGGCGTGGCGACCATATCGGCATCTGCCTCGGCAACGGGCCGCGCTGGGTTGCCCTGTTCCTGGCCATCGGCTCGCTCGGCGCGGTCACGGTGCCGGTGAATACGCGCTTCCGCGGGGAAGAGATGGCCTATGCCCTGCGCCAGTCGCGGGTAACGCTGCTCTTCCTCGCCGCGCGGGTGCTGAAGGTGGACTTCGTCGCCATGCTGCGCGGCATCTGCCCGGCGGTGGATGCGGCACTACCCGATCCGGCCCTGCCCGACCTCGCGCGGATCGTGGTGATGGACGGCGAGGTCCCGTGCGGCGCCCTCGACTGGGAGGACTTCCTCGCCGGCGCGGCCGGACCCGTCGAGGCCTGCTGCACGCCGGACGACGTGCTGCTGATGCAATACACCTCCGGCACCACCTCCTTCCCCAAGGGCGTGATGCTGACCCATCGCAGCATGTGCGCGAACGGCTTCTTCTCGGGCGGGCGGATGGGGTTGCGCGTCGCGGACCGCTTTCACAGTGCGCGGCCCTTCTTCCACGTCGCCGGGACGACGCTGTCGATCCTGTCCTGTCTGCAGCATGTCACGACGCTGGTGACGATGGAGCGCTTCGAGCCAGCCGAGGCGCTGCGCCTGATGGAGGAGGAACGCTGCACGCATTTCTCCGGCAACGACACCATGGCGCTGATGCTGCTGAATCATCCCGATCGCGCGCATCGGCGCGTCGTGCTGCGCGGCGCCTGGGCGGCTGCCTCGCCCAGCATCGTGCGGCGGATCATCGAGGAACTCGGCGCGCGCGAATGCGTGGTGGGATACGGGCTGTCGGAGGCCTCCCCCAACGTGTCGCAATCCGCCTGGTGGGAGGATGCCGAGACCCGCATCGCCGGCCGCATGCGGCCGCAGCCCGGTATTGCCGTGCGCATCCGGGACATCGAGGCCGACGCTGATTGCCCGCCCGGCACGCCAGGCGAGATCCTCGTGCGCGGCTGGAGCGTGATGCAGGGCTATTTCGACAAGCCGAAGGAGACGGCCGCCGCGCTCGACGCCGAAGGCTGGCTGCACACCGGCGATCTCGGTCGCCTCGGCGAGGATGGACGGCTGGAATTCGTCGGCCGCGCGAAGGACCTGATCCGCGTCGGCGGCGAGAATGTCGCACCCGCCGAGGTGGAGGACATCCTCCATCGCCACCCGAAGATTCGCCAGGCGGTGGTGGTTGGCGTTCCCGATGCGCGGCTGATGGAAGTGCCCTGCGCCTTCGTCGTGCTGAACGACGGCGCCGCCGCGACCGAGGAGGAGCTGCTCACCTGGGCGAAGGAGCGCATGGCGGGCTTCAAGCTGCCCCGCTACCTGCGCATGGTCGATGGCTTCGAGGATATCGGCATGACCGCCAGTTCCAAGGTGCAGAAGAAGCAACTGGCCATGCATGCGGCACGGCTGCTGGGTCTCGTGGAGGAAACAAGCGCATGAAGCTGACTGAAGCCGAAGGCAAGGCGATCCTGCGACGACACGGCATCCCGCTGCCGCGCGGCATCGTCCTGCAGGCCGCCGATCCGACGCCGCCGATCCCCGAAGGTTGGCGCGGCGCGGTGGTGAAGGCGCAGGTGCTGGAAGGCGGGCGTGGCAAGCGCGGCCTGGTACGCCTGCTCGGCGCCGAGACGCCCGAGGAGGCGCGCGCGGTCATCGCTGGCATCGCCGGCCCCGTGCCGGTGCTGCTGGAGGAAGCCGTGGCGATCGAGCGCGAGATCTATGTCGCGCTGCATGTCGACGGCACGCGCCAGACGCAGGAACTGCTCTTCTCGGCGCAGGGCGGCGTCGAGGTCGAACAGGCCGGTGCCCTGCGCCGCATTCCCATCGAGGCCAGCGCACCGGATACGGCGGACCGCATCCATGCCGCGATCCGCGATGCACTGCCGGCCGCGCTGGCGGCGCGCGTGGCGCGGCTCGCCGCGCGACTGGCAAGGATCGCGCGGGAGGAGGATCTCAGCCTGTTGGAGATCAACCCCCTGGCCGTGGTGGGCGGCGCGCTGCTCGCCTGCGATGCCAAGCTCGTTCGCGACGATGTCGCCGGGAGCCGGCACGACGCCGAGGTGACGGCAGCGAGCGCCGCACTCGAAGACGCCACGCTGACGGCGGTGGAACGCCGCGCGCGCGCGCGAGGTTTCGTCCTGGTCGAGATGCCGGGCGATGTGGCGCTGGTCTCGGCCGGCGCCGGGCTTGGGATGTTCCTGGTGGACCTGCTGGCCGATCACGGCCTGCGCGCCGCTTGCTTCATGGACAACCTGCATGGCGGCCCGGCCGACACCACCGAGGCGCGGCTGACGGCCGCCTTCGAGCTCGCGGCACGGCCGGAGGTCAAGGCGATCATGTTCTACACGACGCTCGCTTCCCGACCGCTCAGCGATCGCATCGACGGGCTGCTCGCCTTCATGGCGCGGCAGAAGCCGCCCAAGCCGCTCTTCGTCGGCTTCGCCGCATCGCCTTCCGCGACACGCGGCTTCGACGTCGCAGCCGCCACCGAGCGCCTGCGCGCCGCCGGCATCGCGGCCCTGGAAGAAGACCCGCGCGACCTGGTGCGCGCCCTGGCGAAGGCCGTCGCAGCATGACCCTGCCCTTCCTCCAGCACTTTCCGGCACGCGTCGTCGTCTTCAACCCCACGGGCACCTATGCCGCGCGCCAGGTCTCGGCCATGCGGCGGGCCGGCACGAACATCGTCGCGGGCATCGCCATGGGACGCGGCGGCACCGCGCTCGACGGCCTGCGACTGCTCGACAGCCTGGCCGAGCTCGATGAGCGCCCCGATGCGGCGGTGCTCTACACACCGCCTGACGGCACCGCGGATGCCATCGGCCAATGCGCGGCAGCAGGCATTCCGACCGTGGTCGCGGCCGCCGAATATGTGCCCCTGCATGATTCCCTACGTGCCGCGAAGGCAGCCCGCGCGGCGGGAAGCTGGCTCGTCGGGCCGAACACGCTCGGCTTCTGCGTGCCCGAGGTGGGGTTGCTCGGTTCCGTGGCGCCGGAATTCTGCACCCCGGGGCGCGTCGCCCTGATCGGACGCAGCGGCACACTGACCTTGACCGTCGCGCGGCTGCTGACACGCGCCGGCATCGGCCAGCGCATCGCACTGCATCTCGGCGGGGATTCCGTCATCGGGCGCAATCCGCACGAATACCTCGAAGCACTTGCCGAGGATGAGCGCACCGCCGCCGTGCTCTATTGTGGTGAGATCGGTGGCGACAAGGAATACGCGCTGGCCGAGGCGATCCGGCGCTTCCCACGCCCGGTCGTGGCGACGCTGGTCGGCCGCCACGCGCCGGCAGACCGGCCGATGGGCCATGCCGGCGCACTGATCGGCAGCGAGCGTGAGAGTGCCGCGGCCAAGCTCGCGGCGCTGGGTGAGGCTGGCGCACGGGTCGCGGCGACCCCGTATGATGCGATTGATCTGCTGCGGTCGATCCTGGCGGGGTGAGGCACGACTTCCGGAGGGGCGTTGCCCCTCCGGACCCCACAGTGTGAGCCTGGACCGCCGGCCTCTGGCGCTGGTCGCCATGGCCATCCCAAACCCTCGCAGCGCGTTTCGGGCACGAGAGCGGGCTTCGGTACCATTCCGCCAGTGGTGCATAGCGCCAAATGAAGGTTTCCAAAGGCCTTTCGGCCTTTGGCGGGGAGAGCTCGAGAGGGGCAGCGCCCCTCTCGATCCCACCGCGCCTATTCGATGGTGATCCGCGCGCTGGTCACCAGTTCCTTCCACCGCGGCACCTCGCGCGCGACGCGCGCGGCGAGTGGTGCCGGCCCGTCCAGCAGAAGCTCCGCGCCGGATGCCGCCATCTGTTCGGCAAGGCGCGTTCCGGTGCGCTGCGTGGCGAGTTCCTGCGCCAGCCGTTCCACCACCTGCGCCGGGGTGCCGCGCGGACCGAACAACGCATACCAGATCGAGATCTCGTAGTCGGGCACCAGCTCCGCGATGGCGGGAACATCGGGCAGAACGGGGCTGCGTGTCGCGCCGGTGACCGCGATCGCGCGCAGGCGCCGTTCGCGGACATGGCGCAGGGTCTCGATCAGCCCCGTCACCAGCAGGTCGGTATCGCCGGCATAGAGCGCGTTCACGGCCTGGCCGGCGCCGCGATAGGGCACGTGCAGAATGTCGATGCCCGCGCGCACCTTCAGCAGCTCGCCCGCGAGATGCGTGGTCGATCCGGCGCCGGAGGAAGCGAAGGAAAAATGACCCGGGCGCGCCTTGGCCTGACGCAGGAAGTCCTGCAGGTCGCGCACAGGCCAATCGGTGCGGGCGACCAGCGCCATCGGTGCGTCGGAGATCTGCGTGATCGGCACCAGGTCGCGGATCGGATCATAGCCCGGGTCGCGCATGAGCGCCGGCAGAATGACGACCGAGGAGGTGGTGAAGAGCAGCGTGTGGCCGTCATTCGCCTGGAGGACGGTCTGGATGCCGAGCGCGCCGCCCGCCCCGGGGCGCGTTTCCACCAGGACCGGCTGTCCCAGCGTCTGCGCCAGCCTGTCCGCGAGGAAGCGTCCCGGCACTTCGACCGGACCGCCCGCGGCGAAGGGGATGATGAAGCGTACCGGCCGCGACGGCCATGTATCCGCCTGCGCGGCGATCGGCAGGAGACCAACACCTGCACCCATGAGCAGGCCACGGCGGGTTGGATGCGAAGCACTCATGGCATGACGTTCCTCGACGGCGTTTTGCCTGAGCTTCGTCATTGTTGTTGATATTGTCAACCAATAGGCCGACAAGCAACCGGCCCGCGCGAGATGCGCGGGCCGTCACGTGCGGCGTGTCAGTTCGCGCTGAGCCCCGCCGCGCGCACCACCTCAGCCCACTGGTCGCTCTCCTGCCGCATCATGGCCGACAGTTCGGCCGGTGAGGAAATCGCCGCATCGCCGCCGGAACGCGCGAGCTGCTCGCGGAAGGCCGCGTCCTCCGCCAACGCCTTCACCGCGCCGTTGAGCTGCGCGACGATCTCCGTCGGCGTACCGCGCGGCGCGAAGAGGCCACCGGTCGAAGCCGCGGCGTAGTCGGCGACGCCCGCCTCCTCCATCGTCGGCAGTTCCGGCATCAGCGGATGGCGCGTACGGCCGCAGATCGCCAGAGCACGCACGCGGCCCGAACGCACATGTGGCGTTGCGGAAGGCAGGCTATCGAACATCATCGAGATATTGCCCGCGACGAGATCATTCATCGCAGGCCCGCCGCCACGATAGGGCACATGCACGATGTCGATGCCCGTACGGAAGCGGAAGAGTTCGCCCGCCAGATGGATCATCGAGCCCGAACCGCCGGAACCGAAGGTCAGCGCACCCGGTTCTGCCTTCGCCTTGGCCACGACCTCCGCCACCGAATTCGCCGGCAGGTTCGCCGTCACCGCCATCAGATGCTCGATGCGGAAGGCAAGTGCCACCGGATCGAGGTCGGTCAGCGGGTCGAAACCCATGTTCTTGTACAGATGTCGGTTCACCGCGATGGCACCATTGGTGCCCATCAGCAGGCTGTAGCCGTCGGCCGGCGAGCGGACGACATTCTCCATGGCGATGTTGCCGCCGGCGCCGGTGCGGTTCTCGATCACCACGGCCTGACCGAGCTTGTCGCTCATCCCGCGCGCGAGGATGCGCGTCAGCACATCGGTGCCGCCACCGGCGGCGAAAGGCACCACGATGCGGATGGGGCGCGACGGATAGGCATCCGCGCGCAGAAGCCCCGGCCGAGAAAGGCCGATCGGCGCCGCCGCCGCGGCGGCGAGAAGATGACGTCGGGAAATCATCCCAAAGCTCCTTGCATGAATCCGTCGAAACCCGGTTGTGTGGCACTCCCCGGCGGCGGCCTCTGACGGGCCGCACGCCGCAGTCTCTTCGTCACTCCTTCAGCGCGTGCGTGACCAGCGCCGTGCCGTAGTCGCGCTGCGCTGCCTCAAGCGTCAGGCGTCCATCCGCGATATCAGCGGCCAGCGCGCGCGGGTCACGGTCGGCGGGCGCGCCGAAGCCGCCGCCACCGGGTGTCTCCAACCGCACGCTCTCACCCGCTGCCAGCACAAGGTTGGCGGCCTTGGAGGACAATTCCTCCTCCCGCGCCGTGCCGGGATTGCGCAGCAGGCGCGCCATGCCGCCGGGCAACCCATCGAACAGCCCCGGTGCGCCGGCGCGATGACCATCCGAGCGCGCGGAGAAGATCACCCCATCACGCGTGGCGCGGATCTGCCGGGCGATGCCCATGCCGCCACGATGCCGTCCGGCCCCGCCGGAACCGTCCACCAGCGCATATTCGTCCACCAGCAGCGCGTATTCGTTCTCCAGCGCCTCGGCGGGCAGGTTGGAGGTGTTGGTGACATGCACATGCACGCCATCCATCCCATCCGCATCATGCCGCGCGCCGACACCGCCACCCATCGATTCCAGATAGACGAAGGTGCCATCCTGCAACCGCCGCTCACCGGAGAAGATGATGACGGGCACGCTGTCGAGGCTCGCCGCCATGGCGCGTTCGGGCGGCAGCAGTTCGGCAAAGGCGCCGAACAGCGCGCGCGCGATCTTGTTGCAGGTAATCGACCGCGCCCCGGTCGCCGCCGGGAAACGCGGATTGACGATGCTGCCTTCCGGCGCGCGGATCTCGACGCAGGCGGCGAGGCCCTGGTTCGGCAGCAATCCCGGATCAAGCAGCGTCTTCACGGCATAGTACACCGTGGCACGCAGCGCACTCTCCGCGACATTCATCGCGCCACGCGCCTGCGGCGCCGAACCGGCGAAGTCGATCACGAGACGCTCGCCCTCCACCGTGACGCGCGCGGTGATCGGTACCGGATCGCCGCCGAGACCGTCATCGTCGAGGAACGCGGTGAACTGCGCGCTGCCATCCGTCATGGCGCGGATGCGATTACGCAACCGGCGCTCGGTGTAGGCCAGCAGGTCCTCCGTCGCCGCGATAACGGCATCGAGGCCCATCTGCGCCACCAGCCCCTGCACCAGCCGCGCGCCGCGCTCGTTCGAGGCGATCTGCACCTTGAGGTCGAGCACGCGTTCCTCGGGCTCGCGCGAGTTCTGCGCGATGAGGTTGAGCAGCCCGTCATCCAGCACACCGGCGCGGACAAGCTGCGTCACCGGAATGCGAATGCCCTCGGCGAAGATCGTCGTCGCGCCACCGGAGATCGAGCCCGGCGTCGGTCCGCCCACATCCGAATGATGGCCGACATTGGCGGCAACGTAGCGTGCCTGGCCCTCGATGAAGACCGGCGTGACCACGGCGATGTCGGGCGTATGCGTCCCGCCCGCGAGGAAGGGGTCGTTGCAGATGAAGGCGTCGCCTTCCTGCATACGCTCGATCGGGAAGGCCTGCAGGACGGCACGCACCGACCCCATCAGGGAGCCGAGATGGAGCGGAATGTGCGAGGCCTGCGCCACCAGCCGCCCCGCCGCGTCGAACAGGCCGACGGAGCAGTCCTTGCGCTCCTTGATGTTCGTCGAGAAGGAGGAGCGGATGAGCGTGTTGCCCATATCCTCGGTGATGGAGAGGAGGCGGTTGCTGAACACCTCCATCGCGATCGGGTCGGCGAGGCTCGGCGCGGCGTTCATGCGGCGATCTCCAGGATCAGGTTGCCGGCAGCGTCCATGGTGACGGACTGGCCGGGCTCGACCACGGTGGTGGAGGACATCTCGTCGATGATGGCGGGGCCGGCGAGGCGCGTGCCGGCGCCCAGCGCGGCGCGGTCGAAGACCGGCGTGGCGTGCCAGCCCGTGTCGAAATGCACCTCGCGCGTCGCGCGCGGCGCCGGCGCGGCCGCGGCTTCCGTCCGCGGCGGCGTCGCCGGGCGGGTGACGCGACCGATCGCCTTCAGGCGGCAATTCACCACCTCGATCACCCGGTCCGGCACGTCATACCCGTATTCCTGGCGATGCGCGGCGGTGAAGGCGGCGCGGAAGGCGTCGAGAGCGAAGGCGCCAGCCTCGGGCAGGACCACCTGTACCTCGTGGTTCTGGCCCTTGTAGCGGGCGTCGATCACGCGGGTGAAAGCGCGGCGATCCTCGGGCACCTCGCTCGCGGCGAGCCAGTCGCGACCCTGTGCTTCCATCGCGCCGAACCGATCCAGGATGTCGGGCCAGGATGTGTCGCTCGCCTGCACCACCTCGCTACGCACGAAGTCGAGGCTGATGTCGGACATCAGGATGCCGCGCGCGCACATCGTGCCCGGTTCCTGCGGCACCAGCACGCGGCGGATACCGCATTCGCGCGCCACTGCCGAGGCATGCAGTGGCCCCGCCCCACCGAAGGGAAATAGCGCGAAGTCGGCGAGGTCATGCCCCTTCTCGGTCGAGACGGCACGGATCGCGCGGCTCATATTCGCGACCGCGATGCGGATGATGCCGAGCGCGGCCTGTTCCACGGTCAGGCCGAGCGGCTTCGCGATCTTCGCCTCGATCGCCGCGCGTGCCGCGTCTTCCCGGACCGTCATGCGCCCGCCCAGCAGCGTGACGGGATCGAGCCGATGCAGCACGATATTGGCGTCCGTCAGCGTCACCTCCGTGCCGCCGCGGCCATAGGCGACCGGGCCGGGGTCGGCGCCGGCACTGTGCGGGCCAACCTTCAGCGCGCCGGCATCGTCGATCCAGGCGATCGACCCGCCGCCGGCACCGATCACATGCACATCCACCATGGGCGTGCGCACCGGATAATCCGCGACGAGTCGGCTCGTCGCGAAGGCGGGCCGGCCATCGGCGATCAGCGACACATCGGTGCTGGTGCCGCCGACGTCGTAGGTGACGACATTGGGGAAGCCCGCCGCGCGCGCCACCTCCGCCGCCCCGACGACACCCGCCGCGGGGCCGGACAGGCAGGTGCGCACAGGGAAGGCGCGCACTGTCTCGACCGACATCAGCCCGCCATTCGAATGAATGGTGTAGGGCGGCACGGTGGTGCCGATCTCATCCAGTCGTGCCAGGAAGCGTTCCAGGTAGCGCTCCATCCGCGGCCCGACATAGGCGTTGATGACCGTGGTGGAGAACCGCTCGTACTCGCGAAACTCCGGCAGCACCCCGGACGAGGTGGAGACATAGGCGTCCGGGAGGATGCCCCGGACGATCTCGGCGGCACGGCGTTCATGCGCATCGCGCAGATAGGCATGGAGGAAGCAGATCGCGACCGCCTTCACCCCGGCTTCGCCCAGGCGGTGCGCGGCGGCGGCGACGGCGGCCTCGTCCAACGGCTCCAGCTCGGTACCGGCGGCGTCGATGCGCTCCAACACCTCGATACGCAGGGCGCGCGGGACCAGTGGCGGCGGATTGGCGATGGAATAGTCGTACAGGCTCGGCCGCGTCTGCCGTCCGATCTCGAGCACGTCGCGGAAGCCCTTGGTGGTGATGAGGCCGGTGCGCACGCCGCGCCGCTCGATCACCATGTTGGTCGCGACGGTCGTACCGTGGCCGATGAAGGAAACGTCGTTCGGCACGATGCCGAATTCGCCGAACAATGCCCGCAGCCCGGTCTCGATCGCCTCGGACGGATCGGCCGGCGTCGAGGGCGTCTTGAAGTAGCGCAGGCTGCCATCGCGCGCATCCAGCACCGTGAAGTCGGTGAAGGTGCCGCCCACGTCGAAACCGATGCGGATCATGGTCAGGCCGCCGCCGTCACGACGATCTCGACCAGCGTGCCGGGGCCGAGCTCGGCCACGCCCACCGTCGCGCGGGTCGGCAGGTCGTCGCCGAAGAACTCGACCCAGGCCGCGTTCATCGCGTCCTTCTGCTTGAGGTCGATGACGAAGATCGTCGCGGCGAGCACCTTCGACTTGTCGCTGCCGTGCTGTTCCAGCAGCGCGCCGATGCGCGCCAGCGCCTGCGCGGTCTGCCCCTTCATCGGCAGCGACTTGTCCTCGGCGACCATGCCGCCGAAATAGAGCAGGCCGCCATGCGCGACGACGCGATGCATGATGGGCGTGCGGTGATGGCGTTCGATCATCGGTGCGGTGCTCCGTTGGTGTCTGGGATGGGCGGCGCCAGCCGGGCCAGCGCGCCGACGGTGATGGGCTTGAAGGGAGCGCGCGGGCGCAGCGCGCCGGCCTGCTCGATGGGAATGCCGCGCTCCGCGGCGATCAGCGCGGCGACGGTGGTGCCGCACATGCGGCCCTGGCAGGGTCCCATGCCGCTGCGCAGATAGGCCTTGGCCTGGTTCGGCCCGGTCGCGCCGAGCCGCGCCGCATCACGCACCTGGCCCGCTGTGATCTCCTCGCAGCGGCAGACGATGGCGGCATCGTCGGTCGGGGCGAGCACCTCCGGCGCGGGCGCATAGAGGGCATCGAGGAAAGGCCGCAGCGCGAGGGCACGCCGCAAGGCGGCGCGATACGGCCTGGCCCGGCGATCGCGTTCGGCGGCATCGATGCGCCCGAGGCGGCACGCCGCGTCGATCGCCGCGAGACGCCCGCGCGCCACCGCCGCTTCCCAGCCGCCGATCCCGCCGCCATCGCCGGCCACGGCAATGCCGTCATGGCTCGCCGCGCCCCAGGCGTCGAGCGCGGGCCGCCAGCACATCTGCGCGGCGTCCCAGCGGTGGTCGAGCCCCAGCGCGCGCGTGATATGCGTCGATGGAATCACGCCTTCATGCAGCAGCAGCGTGTCGCAGGCGATGCTGCCGCCATCCCAGCGCACGCCTTCCACGCGCGTATCGCCAACCGCCCGCAAGCCACGCGCGCCGCCGATCACGTGCAGCCCGAGGCGGCGTGCCTCGCGCATCAGCGCCAAGCCCTTCAGCAGGGCGGCCCGGCCGGCCCAGAGCCCGCCCGCGCGCAGCGCCGCGATGGCGGGGCTGACGCGGCGCGTTTCCAGCAGCGTCACGGGACCCGCGCCGGCACGCAGCATCTGCACCGCGATCAGCCAGCAGAGCGGCCCCTGGCCCGCGATGACCACCGGCCCTTGCGGTACGGCACCCGCGGTCTTCAGCAGGATCTGCGCCGCCCCGGCGCCCATCACGCCGGGCAGCGTCCAGCCGGGGACCGGGACGGGCCGTTCCTGCGCGCCGGTGGCGAGCAGCAGGCGGCGCGTCTCAGCATCTTCCGCCACGCCGCCGCGCAGCAGCGACAGGTGCAGCGTGTCCGCATCCACATGCCACAGCGTCGCGCCGGGCCGATACGTCACACCAGGCGCGCTGCGGAAGGCCCGCACCAGCGCCGCGCCATCGCGGGCGTATTCGCCGGCGAGCGCCGGATCGCCCGCCGCGCGTTCCACGGCGCGGAAGACCTGGCCACCAGGCGCGTCCTGTTCGTCCACCACCAGCGCGGAGAGATCGAGTGACGCGGCTTCCAGTGCCGCCGCCATGCCGGCAGGCCCGGCACCGATGATGGCGAGGTCATGCATCACGGCCGCGCCGCCCGCGCACCCTGCTGCGGCGCGATATGCATGCCGGGCGCGACCGTCACCATGCAGGCTTGGCGGTTCGGCACGCCGTCGATCTCCGCAAGGCAATCGAAGCACACGCCCATCAGGCAATACGGCAGGCGCGGTGCACCACCAACCGGCGTGCTGCGCGACGCCGACAGCCCGGCGGCCAGGAGCGCCGCCGCGGCCGAGGCGCCTTCGGGCACGCGCACGGGATGGCCATCGACCAGCACCTCGACGGTGGCGGAGCGGATATCAGGCCGCGTGGCGAACATGGTCGAAGCGCTCCGCGCTGAAGGGCTGCAACTCCGGGGCCAGGCTGCCGGCCGCGATCATCGGCGCGAGCATGCGCTGATGCGCGGCCGCCAGCGTCACGCCCGAATGGCAATTGGCCAGGAAGGCACCGGGGAAGCGCCGCGACTGGTCGTAGATGGGGAGTCCATCCGCCGACATCACCCGCAGCGCCGACCACGCACGCACGATGTTGAGCTCGGCGATCCAGGGAAACGCCGCGACCGTCCGCCGCGCCATGCCGCCGAGCACGGAAGGCGTCTGCGTCAGCGTGTCGAAACCCGCATCTTCCTTGCTCTCGCCGATGAGCAGCGACCCTTCGGCGGTCTGGCGCACATTCACCGTCGGCATGGGCAGGAGACGGCGCGTGCGCTCGGTGACAAGGATCTGCCCGCGTTCCGGCCGCAGCGGCGCCGACAACCCGACCAGCGGCGCGAGCGCAGCATTGCCGAGCCCCGCCGCAAGCACCAGGCGCGGCGCGCATACGGCACCACCAATGCAATCGACGCGGAAATCGCCCGGCGCGGCCGCGATGCCGGCAACGGTCGCGTTGGGGCGATAGGTCCCGCCCGCCGCGCGAAAGGCGGCGTGCAGCGCGCGCAACAGGGTCAGCGCGCCGGCATGGCCGTCATAGGGCGTATAGCTCGCCCCGATCACCGCGGGGCCGATGCCCGGCATGCGCTCCGCGACCTCCGCCCGGGTCAGCATGCGGTAGTCGAAGCCGAAGTTGCCGGCCTCCTCCCGCAACCGCTCCATCCGGGCGGCGCGGGCGGCGAACTCCTCCTCCGACAGGCAGAGATGCAGCCCGCCCGGCTGTTCCAGCGCCGGGTCGATCCCGGTGCGCGCCACGAGACCCGCGGCGAAATCCGGCCAGGCTGTGGCCGATTGGCGCGACCAACGCTGATACGGCGGTGCGCCGAGCCCCTTGGACTGCACCCAGACCAGGCCGAAATTGCCGCGGCTGGCGCGATGGGCAATGTCGCCCTCATCCAGCAACAGGGTCGCCAGGCCCTGCTCCGCCAGCCCGCAGGCGATGGCTGAACCGACGAGGCCGCCGCCGACGACGATGGCCTCATAACGTTCCGTGGCTGCGCTCATGGCGTGCGACCGGGCAGGATGCTGGGCTGCATGGGGACGGCATGCCGCGCTGGACGCGGTGACACAAATTCATAATGATCCCCGTTTCATTCCCAGGAGTAGCGAAGCCGTGACGCCACGCCGCTTCCACCAGCTCCAGGCCTTCACCGCCGTCCTGCAACTCGGTTCGGTCAGCCGCGCCGCGGAGGCGCTGCTGCTGACCCAGCCCGCGGTGACGAAGCTGCTGCGCGCGCTGGAGGAGGAGACCGGCATCGCCCTGTTCGACCGCCGCCGGCGCCGCCTGGTGCCGACGCATGAAGCTCGGCGCTTCGAGCAGGAGGCCACGCGCCTCTTCGCCGCCGCGCGGCAGGTGGACCGGCTGGCCACGACGATGCGTGCCGCGGGCCTTGGCGAGTTGCGCGTCGCGGCCATGCCCTCGCTCGGCAACCGCTTCGTGCCGCGCCTGCTCGCGCGCTTCGCGCGGGAGACCGAAGGACTGCGCGTCTCGATGACTGTGGCGAGTTCGATCGAGGTTCATGACCTGGTGCAGTCAGGCCAGGTGGATCTCGGCATCGCCCACCCGGTCACCAGCGGATCGGCGCTGGTGGTCGGCGCGCCACTGTTGCTGCCGGGCGTGCTCGCCCTGCCGCCACGGCATCGGCTCGCGCGGCGCCGGGAAGTGGATCTGCAGGCGCTCCATGGCGAACCGCAGGTCTCGCTCGGCCGCCAGTACCGGCTGCGCGACATGGTGGATGAGCTGTTCGAACGGCACGGCGTCGTGCCCGTGCCGATCGCGGAAACCCAGAGCGCCGCGGCGGCCTGCGAAATGGTGGCCGGTGGGCTCGGCTTCGCGATCGTGGATGCTGTTTCGGCACAGGCGCAACCGGCCGGGCTGGCGCTGAAGGCGCTGCACCCGGCCGTGGCCTTCCCGGTTCACATCCTGGCGCCACCAGGACGGCCGATGTCCATCCTCGCCGCCCGCTTCCTCGAAACGCTACGGGCCGCGCTGCCCGGCCCGCGCTGAGCGCACGGTCGTCACGCGACCAGCATCGCCATCCCGTCCCGCTGCGGATCGGCACCGCCATCCAGCTTGCCGTCCTGGATGCGGATGCCATGCAACGCGGCGAAAGCGTAGCTCATCCAGTTCCGCTTCACGGCATAGCCTTCGGCCTCGAGCGCATCGGTGACGAGGCGCGGCACGCGGTTCGCGACGTCGATCGAATCCGACACACCCATCACGCGCGGCGCGGCGACAGCCTCACCCATGCTCATGCCGAAATCGATGACATTGCTGATGCCCTGTGCGACGGCGGGCGCGATATAGGACCCACCCGGCGCACCGATGACGATGAACGGCCTGTCATCGCGGAAGACGATGGTCGGCGCGGCGGAGGAAGCGCGCCGCTTGCCCGGTGCGATCGATCCTGCCCGGCCCGGGCGCGGATCGAAGCGGCTCATCGTCCCGTTCCAGATGAAGCCCAGCCCCTCGGTGATCGCACCGGACGGGCTGCCGAGCGTGTGCGTCAGCGCCACCGCATTGCCGGCGGCATCCACGACCGAAATATGCGTCGTCTCGCGCTGCGATCGGTCGAGGCGCGTCACGCTCGCCCGTTCGCCCCCGCGGATGGCGGCGGCATGCGCGGCCGCGTGTTCCTTCGAGATCAGCCGCGCGACGGGGACATCGACATAGGCGGGATCACCCATATGGGCGTCCTTGTCGATGGTCATGCGCTTCATCGCCTCCGCCAGCAGGCGGACATGCGCGATGCTGTTGTGGCCGAGCGCAGCGAGGTCGAAATTCCCGAGGATATGCAACAGCTCAAGCATCGACAGCCCGCTCGACGGCGGCGGGTTGGTGGCGATGCGATGGCCGCGATACGCCCCCCAGATCGGCTCGGCGAGCGAGATACGATAGTCGGCGAAATCTTCCGCCACGAGCAGGCCGCCATGCGCGGCGAAATCGGCCGCGGCCCGCTGCGCGATCTCGCCGCGATAGAAGACATCCGGCCCGCCACGCGCGAGATTTTCCAGCGTGCGCGCGAGATCCGCGTTGTGCAGCATGTCGCCGGGGCGCTTCAGCGCGCCATCGGGCCGGAAATACAGCGCGCGGCCTGTCGCCGAGAGTCGCAGCTTGTCGGCGGCGTTCACTTGGCCGCTCGCGCGCTGGTCTTGCGACCAGAACCAGTGCATGTGCGGCCGGACCATGACGCCCCGCTTCGCCTCGGCGATCGCCGGCGCGATGGCATCCGCCCAGTCGAGCGTACCCCAGCGCGACAGTGCCGCGGCATAGCCCGCGACGCTGCCCGGCGTGCAGACGGCGAGATGCCCCTGTTCGCTGATGCCGCCTTCGAGAAGGAAGGCGAAGCCGTCGCGCGACTGCCCGCGCAGCTTGTCCAGCCACATGTCCGGCCGCGCGGCGAGCGGCGCGCGGGCGTAGAACTCCAGCACCTGGTGCACGCCGCGCCGGGGCAGGAAGACCTGCATCGACCCGAAACCGCCGATGCCGCACATCAGCGGATCGACCACGCCCTGCACGAAGGCGCAGGCAATGGCGGCATCCACCGCATTGCCGCCGCGCTGCAGCACCAGCGCGCCCGCTTCCACCGCCTCCGGCTGCGGCGCGACGATCATGCCGGGCATGGGTCAGCCCCGCCGGGCGGCCAGCACGCCGGCGAGGAAATCCTTCACCCTGCCCAGCACCTTCGTCCGGTCATGCGAGACACCCGGCACGAGGTCGAGCTGCACCTGCACGCCCGCGGCGCGGAAGGATTCCGCCAGCGCCTTCAGCCGCTCGGGCCGCGTGCGCCCGGCATCGTTGGCGCCGTCCATCCAGTAGGTGCTGCCCGGTTGATGCGTGATCTCCCAGGTCTCGAGGTCGGCATCGCCCACCACCATCTGCACCGGCACCTTCGCCAGCGCGTCGCGATCGAAATCGATGCCAAAGCGCTGCTTCAGGTCGCGGACGCCAACCCACCAGTCGCGCGCGGGATCGAGCAGCGTCACCGAACCCGGCGCGCCGATGCTCGCCGCCCACAACTTCTCCGGATGCAGGATCGCCATGCGGTGCGCAAAATGCCCGCCGCCGGAAAAGCCGAAGACCGCGAAGCGCGACCAGTCCTGGTCATACTTCGCCGCGACCTCCGCGACCATGTCGAGCAGCACCCGGTCGTAGCGGATGTCGCCTTCCTGCATGTATTTGTAGCCTGACCGCGCGCCATCCCCGCGCACGCCCACCGGGAAGATCGGGCACAGCACCGCCACGTCGTTCCAGCGCCCGAACTCCGCGAAGCCGTCACGGAACTCGAGGAAGGACGTCCGCGTCGTGCCATGCACCGCGACCAGCAGATCGACCTTCGCGCCGCGGCCGACCTGCGGCGGCACGTAGAGGCAGTAGTGGAAGCGCGGATCGGCCTTGGACGCGAACATCGCGGTGGGGCCGAGGTCGTAGATAGCGCGGGCACGCGCGGTCGCTTCGGCGGTCGGCGGGGCATCGGTCATGGATCAGCTCCGTCCCACGCCCATGGCGAGGGTGTATTGGTCGTTGCGCGTCTCATAGGCGATGCCGCTGCGAGCGGCCCAGGCCGAGACCTCGTGATGCAGCGGGATGATCGCGACATCCTCGAAGACGATGCGGCTCGCCTCCGCCAGCAGCGCGTTGCGCGCGGCATCGTCCATGGTCTGCAACGCCTGCTGGAGCAGCCGGTCCATCTCCCGGTTGGAATAGCGCCCGGCATTGGACGCCCCCATGCCGGCATTGCGGTCATAGGTGGCGACGATGGCCTTCAGCGGGTTTGAGGTCTCGCCCGTATTCACGCCCCAAGCCGAGAGGAACATGCTGAATTCCCCACGCGGGTTGCGCGAGGCGTAGGTCGTCCAGGGCATCACCTCGGCACGCGTCTCGATGCCGATGCGGCTGAACATCTGCGCCACCGCCTGCACGATCTTCGCGTCGTTGATGTAGCGGTCGTTCGGGCCATGCAGGGTCAGGCGGAAGCCCTGCGGATAACCAGCCTCGGCCAGCAATGCGCGGGCGCGCGCCGCATCGAAGGATGGCACCTCCAGCCGGTCGGAGGTCCCGGGCTGCCCCTTCGGCAGGAACTGCGATGCGGGGACGGCGTCGCCTTCCATCACGCGCTCGACCAGTGCCTGGCGGTTGATGGCGAGGTTGAGCGCCTGGCGGACGCGCTTGTCCTTGAACGGGTTGCGATCCAGCGGCCTGCCATCCGCGCCGGTCACGAAGGGTGTCACATCGCGCTGATGGTCGAAGCCCAGATAGACCACGCGGCTGGAGATGCCGCGAATGACGTGGAAGCGCGGGTTGGATCGCACGCGGCCGGCGCTCTGGGAAGGCAGCGCCTCGATGATGTCGAGGTCGCCCGAGAGCAGCGCCGCGAGCCGCGCACCGTCATCGGTGACCATGCGCAGCACCACCTCGTTCCAGGGCAGGCGCGGCCCCCACCAGCCATCGTGCCGGGCAAGCTGGATCGCGCTGCCCGGCGTGTTGCCGCGCAGGATGAAGGCGCCCGTGCCGATCGCCGCCGCGCCGCTGTTGAAGTCGGCCGTCGTCGCGCCGGCATGCTTCGCGGCGATCATGCGGATGCGGCTGATGGAATTCAGCAGCAGCGGGTCCGGCCCGTCCGTCTCGATCAGCAGCGTATTGGGCCCGCGTGCCGCCATCGCCTTGATGCTGCGCGTATAGGTGCGGAAGGACGCGGTGCTGGGCAATTCGGTCGCGCGGCGCAGGGATGCGATCGCATCCTCGGCGGTGAAGGCCGCGCCGTCGCTGAAGCGCGCATCCCCGCGCAGGGTGAATTCCCAATGCGTGTCGTCGGTACGGCGCCAGGATTCCGCGAGACCCGGCGTGGAAGCCGAACTGGCGTCGTTGGTCACCAGCGCGTCGAACAAGTGGCTGCTGACGGCGTTGTTCGGCGCGTTGCTCTGCAGATGCGGATCGAGGGTCGTGTTGGGCGCGGCCATGCCGACGCGCAGCAGCCCGTCATTCCCGGCCCCCTGGGCCAGCGCGGCGGCGAGCCAGCCCGGCGCCGCCGCGCCGCCCAGCATGGCGCGGGTGAGCCAGCGGCGGCCGATCATCGCATTCCGCATCCCTGCCTCCTTCACGATGGCAACATGCCGATGGCGCGATAGATTGCCGGCAGCGTGTCGAGACTCTGCCGCACATGCGCCTCATAGCCCGCGGAGTCTCGCCAGAACGGACCGAGATTCAAGCGCGAGAGCAGGGTCGCGTGCTCGGGATCCTCGACCGCCTTGCGGAAGGCGACCGAGAACAGCGCGGTCAGCTCGGGCGCCATGCCGCGCGGCGCGATGAAGCCGCAGGGCAGGTCCACCGCCACGTCGAAGCCCTGTTCGCGTGCCGTAGGCACATCCGGCCAGCGCGGGAAGCGTTCCTCCGCCGCCACGGCCAGGCAGCGGAAGGTGCCGCCATCGATCACCCCAGCCAGGGCCCCAAGCGCGTCGAACACCAGATCCACATCGCGCGACATCACCGCGTTGATCATCTGGCCGCCGCCGGCGAAGGGCACGAAGAGAAACTTCGTGTCGGTACGATATTCCAGCATGCGCATGCCGAAGGGCGGATTGGTCGGCGTGCCACCACCGGCGAAAGAGATGCCTTCGGGCTTCGCCCGCGCACGATCCACCAGATCGCGCAGATCGCGGATCGGGCTGTCCTTCAGCACCGCCCAGCCGAAATTCAGCGTGCTGGTCGCGGCGAGGAAGCTGAAATCCGTCCGCGGATCGTACTGCACCGGCTGGAGCAACGAGATACGGAAGGACGCATCGGTCACGCCCGCGATCACCGTGCCGTCCGGCCGCTGCGTCTTCAGCCAGGCGAGCGCCACCGCGCCCGAGGCACCGGCGCGGTTCTCCACGATCAAGGCCTGGCCGAGATGGCGCGAGACGATCGGCGCGATGCCGCGCAGATAGGTGTCCGTCGTGCCACCCGGCGTCCAGGGGCAGACCAGGCGGATCGGACGATCCGGCAGGGTGGTCTGGGCGCGCAACGCCAGGGCCGGCAGGGTGAGAGCGCCACCCAGGGCGAGGCGACGCGTGAGGAAATGGCGGTTCATGCCCGGTTCTTCCCGTTCCAGATGACGGTGCCGTCTGCCTGCAGCGCAGCATCGGCGATATCGCGACAGAGGCGGAACTCGGCGCCATGCACCGATCGCGCGCGGTCGAGCAGCCGCAGCAGGACCGGCACCCGCGCCTCCCGCACCAGGCCAAGGTCGCCGCGTGGGTGCAAGGTGATGCAGGCGAAACCGTCCACCGGCAGGAGCGCATCGAGCTCCTCGGTCAGGAAGGCCTCGGCGCGGGATTGCGTCAGGCGGCGGCCGAAATGCGTCGCATCGGTCAGGCCCTCGCTGAGCGGCAGCTCGACCATGTCGGGCGCGCCGTCGGCGGCGAGCGAGTACGGCGCGTCGTCATCGACATTGCTGCTGTCGTAGCGATAGCCGAGGCGACGCAGGATGCCGAAGGTCGCCGCGGACAGTGTGCCCGTCGGCGCGCGGAAGCCCAGCGGCGCCGTACCGCAGCGGGCCGTCAGGTCGGCATGCGCCTCCTCCAGGATCGCGGCCTCCGTCGCGGCGTCGAGGCCCATATGGTCCTCGAAGGCACGACCATGGGCGGCAACCTCGTGACCTTCGGCGAGGCAGCGCTCCAGCAAACCAGGGCAGCGCGCGGCCTCGGAAGATGGCCAGAAGAAGGTCGCCGGCACCGCCGCAGCGCGGAGCGCGTCGAGCAGCCGCGCCAGGCCGCGATGATAGGCGTAGCGCCCATGCGCGAAGCGGCCATAGAGCGCCGAGGCCGGTTCCTTCGCCGCCTCCGGCCCCAGGCCGTGGACGTTGACGGTCAGGGCAAGGATGCGGCTCATCGGCGCCAGGCTCCCGGATCGGCGAGGCAATGCGCCGCCAGATCGCGCAGCGTCATGAAGCGCAGCCCCGGCATCGACGCGGCTTCGGCCAGGAAGCGGTCGATGATCGCCGCGCGCGCCGGCCCGCCGCTGCCAAAGCCCGAGCGCGGGTGATAGGTGAGGTGCAAATAGCCCGCGCCGGCATGGATCGCGTGGAGTTCCTGGATCCAATTCTCCAGCACTTCCGCCGCCAGTGCCTGGCCTTCGCGATAGGCCGGAACATCGTCCAGCGAGACCGTGTTGTTCGGCAGGATGACCATCTCCTCGCTGACCGCGCCATCGATGGTGGCGAGGTAGGGGATGTCGTCGTCCTTCTCCGAAGCATCGTAGACATAGCCAAGGCGGCGCAGCACCGGCAGGGTCAGCGCGCTCTTGCGGCCCGAGGGAGAACACCAGCCGACCGGCGCCTGCCCCACGCAATCCGACAGGATGCGATGGGTGCGTTCGAGCAGCTCCGGCTCCTCGGCACCGAGGTCCCAGCCTTCATGGACGTAGCCATGGGCGGCGATCTCGTGTCCGGCGGCGTGCACCTCCCGCATCAGCTCGGGGGCGATCTCCGCGTCGTAGCCGCACATGAAGAAGGTCGCGGGCACCTTGTGGCGCGCGAGGATCTCGAGATGGCGCGGTATGCCCCGGCGGATCGAGTAGCGGCCGCGGCTGTGGATGCCGAGTGGCACCTGCTGGCGGCCGACCTCCAGCGCCGGGCCGTCCATGTGGACGGTGACGCAGACGACACAGGCCGCGCCGCCGGGCCAGTCAGGCTTGGGCGCGGCCAAGCCACGCGGGGAAGAAGTTTCCACGGCACACCTCCCGATGCGCCTGCTGGAATGCACTATCTGTTATCATAATGCAATACGATCTCACCCCCCGCCCGGGCGGAGCGTGTGCCAGGGCAGCGCCGCGGTGCCGGCCAGATGGCGGTGCATGCGCTCGGCGGCCTCGGCCCGATCGCCGGCCTCCAGGGCATCGAGGATGCCCAGGTGATCGGCGGCGGAGACACGCACCCGCTCGCTGCCGCTGCGCCAATCGTAGTTGGAGAAGCGGCGGAGCTGGTTCTGCTGTTCGATCGCTTGCACCAGGAAGCGGTTGCCGGACGCCTCGGCCAGGCCGCGATGGAAGGCGGCGTTGGTCTCGAAGAAGGCGACCAGGTCGATCTCGTCCCAGCCACGGCCCAGGTAGCGCTCATGCTCGCGCCGCATCGCCGCGATCCAGCCGGGCCGCAGGGCAAAGCTCGGCTCCAGCAACCCCGCCGGCTCGATCATCAGGCGGAAGCGATAGGAGGCAGCGCGGTCCTCGGCCGAGACATAGGCCGGGCCGAAGCGCCAGCCATGGCCGCGATTGCGCGTGGCGGCGCCGACCTCGGCAAGCTGGCGCAGCGCCGCGGCGAGCACCGTCCGCCCGACCCCGTAGCGCAGTTGAAGCTGGCGCTCCGACATCTCCTCCGGCAGCGTGCCGACGCGACGGTCGCGCGCGAGGGTCACGATCAGCGCCGTGACGGCGTCGTCCGCGGCGTCGGCCGGCGGCGCCAGGCGCTCCGGGTCGAAGCCCGGGTCGCGCAGCAGGACGCTGCGGCCATCCGTCTCCACCACGCCGAGGGATTCGAGCAGCGCGACCGCGCCCGCGACCGGCGTACGGGAAACGCCAAGTTCCCGCGCCAGGGCGAGGCGCGACAGGCGCTCCCCCGGCCGTGCCTCGCGCGCGCGCAGGCTGTGCAGGATGTCGCGCGCCAGCGCCCGGTGCAGCGCCGGTGCCTCCAGGGTGTCAGCGGGGGTCGGGGTATTGGCCATGCGATGCCTTATGTGTGATCATAATCCATCCTTGGAAGAGGCCACGGCATGTCGTCCCCCCCGATCGAACCCTTTCCCCTGATCGAGCTGTCCGGCACGCCGGAGGCCCGCGGGCGCGCCTATGGTCGCATGGCCAAGGCGCGGGTGCACAAGTCGCTCGCACATTACGGCGCCCAACTCGCAGGCCAGGGCCGGGATGCCGGGGCGGTGCGCGCCATGGCCCGCGCCTTCGTGCCGCGCATCGAGGCCTTCGAACCCGCCTTCGTCGCCGAGATGCGCGGCATCGCCGACGGCGCCGACGTCGCCTTCGAGGATATCGTGCTGGTGAATTGTCGCACCGAGGTGCTGCAACTGGCGAAGCGTGCGGAGGCGCTGGCCGCCGCGCGCCGCGACCCCGATGGCTGCACCGGCGCGATCATCCTGCCCGAGGCGAGCGCCGATGGGGCGCTGATCCACGGCCAGAACTGGGACTGGAAGAGCGAATGCGCCGAGACCGGCGTGGTGCTGCGCATCCGCCACGATGACGGGCCGGACGTGCTGACCTTCGTCGAGGCGGGCGGCCTCGCCCGCTGCGGCATGAACGCGGCCGGCATCGCGATCACCGCGAACTACCTCGAAAGCGATCGCGACTACACGCAGGAAGGCGTGCCGCTTTCCCTGCTGCGGCGCAAGGCGCTGGAACAGGAACAGGTCGCGCTGGCCTTCCGCATCCTCTACGCCACGCCGAAATCGGGATCGAACAACCTGATGCTGAGCCATGCGAGCGGCTTCGGCATCGACATCGAATGCGCGCCCGACGAATCCTTCCTGGTGCAGCCCGAGAACGGCGTGATCGTCCATGCCAATCACTGGCAGAGCGCCGTCGCGCTGTCGAAGCTGAAGGAAACCGGGCTGCTCTCGACGCCCGACAGCGTCTATCGCGACCGCCGCGTGCGTGCGGCGCTGGCCGCGAAGCAAGGCGGCCTGACCATGGACGACCTGCGCGACGCCTTCTTCGACGACTGGCAGACGCCCTGGTCGGTGTGTCGGCCGCCACGGATGAATCTCGGCGGCAACCTCTCCGCCACCGTCGCGATGATCCTGATGCGCCCGGCCGAGGGGCTGATGGAGATCGCGCCGCTGCCCGCGCTCAACCGCAGCTTCACCCGTTACAGCCTCGCCCCCGAGGCCGCCCGGGACGCCGCGGAATGACCCTGCCAACCGATCCCGCCGCACTCGGCATCGATGCCGCGCGGATGCAGGCGCTGCTGACGGAGCTCTGCGCGCCGGGCCGCAAGCTGCCTGGTTCGGATGCCGAGAAGGCGGCCTGCGCGATCATCATCCGCGAGCTCGCCGCCGCGGGCGTCGCCGCGACGGTGCATGAGTTCGACGCCTTCATCGGCTGGCCGACGCGATCGGGCGTGACGCTGCTCGGCGCCACGCCGCGCGAGATCGCCGCGACCGGCGTCGGCATGGTCGCCGGCACGCCGGCCGAGGGTATCGTCGCGCCGCTGTCGGACACGCCCGCCGCCGGCCGCATCGCGCTGATCGACGGGCTGCCGCGCTACGACGCCGTCATGGCGGCACAACGCGCGGGCGCGGTCGGCGTCGTCGCCGTCTCGCACGGGCATGAACGGCATTACGTGCAGGCCTCGCCGATCTGGGGCGCGCCGACCAGCCCGGCGGATCTCGCCCTGCTGCCGCAGCTCCCGGTCGTGCAGGTGTCGAAGGAGGACGGCGCGTTGCTGCGCGCCCATCCTGGCGTCGAGATCCGGCTGGTCGCGGAAGCGCGGCGCGAATGGCGCCCGGTGCGCATGCCGGTGGCCGAGATTCCCGGTGATTCCCCGCATTTCGTGATGCTCGGGGCGCATTATTGCACCTGGGGCGCGGGGGCGACGGACAACCTCGCCGCCGTGGTGATGCTGATCGAGTTGGCGCGCCTCTTCGCCGCGGCGCCGCGCCGGAAGCACGGGCTGCGCTTCGCCTTCTGGACCGGGCATGAGCAGGGTGGCTATGCCGGTTCCTCCTGGTACGCCGACCATCACTGGGCGACGTTGCGCGACCATGCCATCGCCTATTTCAACGCCGACATCATCGGCGTGCGCGGCGGCACCACCAAGGCGCTGCGCAACACCACGGCGGAGCTGCACGGCATCGCGTCGCAGGTGCTGGAGGCGACGGTCGGGCCGCTGCCGGAGTCCGAAAAGGACTTCGTCGCCCATGCCCTGCGCCGGCAGGACAAGTATGTGCCGCCAACCCGCAGCGCGCGGAACTCGGATCAGAGCTTCAGCGGCATCGGCGTCTCCAGCCTGCAGGTCAGCGCCTTCCTGCCGGCGGTCAGCGCGGACCACATGCCGGGCAGCGGCCTCGCCTGGTGGTGGCAGACCGAGGAAGACACGCCGGATCGCTGCGACCCGGCGGTGCTCGCCGAGGACACGCTGATCCACCACAACCTGGTCAGCACGCTCACCGGCGCCGAGATCCTCCCGTTGGACCTGGTCGCCATGGCGGACGATGTCCTGGCGAGCCTGCGCGAATACGCCGAGGCCGCGCCCGACCTCGCCGAGATCCCGTGGCTCCAGGTGCTGGCGGAACAGGTCCGGACGGCGGCTGTCGCGCTCACCGACCAGGCGGCACCGGATGCGGCGGCGCGCAATGCGCTGCTGCTGCAGGTCACGCGGTTGCTCAATCCGGTCCTCTATCACGGCCGCGGCAATCACGATTACGACCTGGGCCGCGCCAGCCGGCTTCTGCCGGGGCTCGCACCTGCGCTCGGCCTCGCCGCGCTGCCGGCGGATGAGGCCCGCATGGCGCGCGTCGTGTTGCGCCGCCGCGCCAACCGCATCGCCGACGCGCTCCAGGCCGCGTCGCGCGTGCTCGAGACCAGGAGCTGACCCATGCATCGTCGTGGCTTCCTCGCGGCCAGCACCGCCGCCGCCATCGCCCGGCCCGCCTTCGCGCAGACCGACCGCCAGCGCACCCTGCGCTTCGTGCCCTATGCCGATCTTTCGGTCTTCGACCCGATCTGGACCACGGCCGACATCACGCGTGACCACGGCTACCTGATCTACGACACGCTCTACGGCACGGATGACGCGCTGCAGCCGCAGCCGCAGCTCGCCGAGGGGCATCTGTGGGAGCAGGATGGCCGCACCTGCACCATCACGCTGCGCGAGGGCATCACCTTCCATGATGGCGAGGCGATCCGCGCGCGGGACTGCGTCGCCAGCCTGAAGCGCTGGATGGCGGTGGCGCCGATGGGCCAGACCATCGACGCGCTGATGGATGAGCTCAGTGCGCTCGACGACCGCCGGCTGCGGTTCCGGCTGAAACGGCCCTTCCCCCTGCTGATCAAGGTGCTCGGCCAATCCTTCGCGCCGGTGCCCTTCATCATGCCGGAGCGCATCGCCGCCACCAGCCCGCGCGAGCAGATCACCGACCTGACAGGGTCCGGCCCCTTCCGGATCCGGCGCGACGAGTATCAGCTCGGCAACCTCGTCGCCTATGAACGCTTCGCGGGCTACAAGCCGACCCCCGCAGGCGGGCGCGGCCTGACCGCCGGTGCGAAGCACGTCCATTTCGACCGCGTGGAATGGCTGAGCATTCCGGACCCATCGACCGCGGCCGCCGCGATTCAGCGCAGCGAGATCGACTGGTTCGGCCAGCCCCCGCCGGAGAGCATCGAGCTGCTCCGCCGCTTCCGCAATGTCGAGATCGGCCGCATGGAATTGCTGCCGGCCGTCTGCGTGATGCGCTTCAACCAGCTCCAGGCGCCGTTCGACAACAAGCGCATCCGCCAGGCGCTGCTGCCGGCGATCGACCAGGCCGATTTCGTCATGGCCGCGGTCGGCACCGAGCCGGAGAACTTCGCGACCGGCGTCGGCTTCTTCCCACCCGGTTCGCCCATGGCGAGCGATGCGGGCCTCGAACCGCTGAAGGGGCCGCGCGACCTCGCCAAGGCGCAGCGGCTGCTGCGGGAGGCCGGCTATGCGGGCGAGAAGGTGCGGCTGCTGGGCAATACGCTCACCTCGGGCACCGGCGCGCTGGCGCAGGTGACCGCCGACCTGCTGCCGCGCATCGGCTTCAACTTCGAAGCGGCGCTGCTCGACAGCGCCTCCGTGGTGCAGCGGCGGCGGTCGATGGAACCGGTCGATCGCGGCGGCTGGTCCGTGAGCTGCTGGGCTTTCCCGGGCCTGTGGTTCGAGAACCCGGCCACCAACATCCTGATCCGCGGCAATGGGCGCGACGCCTGGTTCGGCTGGCCGACCGCGCCGCGGCTGGAGGAGCTGCGCGACGCCTGGCTCGACGCCCCCGACCTCGCCGCGCAACAGCGCATCGCGCGGGAATTGCAGGTGGTGGCGATGGACGAGCTGCCCTGCATCCCGCTCGGCGCCATCTACCGCTCGACGGCGACGAGCCGCACGTTGCGCGACCGCGTCACCGGCTTCCCGATCTTCTGGAACATCCGGCGCGCCTGATCCGACGCCCCCGCCGCCGAGAGGCG
>JAYSDS010000035.1:0-46107 GCA_041914265.1 Roseomonas sp. | reverse complement strand
TCCGGTGCGTATCGTGCTGGCCTATCCGCCCGGTGGATCCACGGACGTGCTGGCGCGCACGCTCGCGGCCGCACTGCAGGAATCGATCCCCGGCAGCGCCTTCGTGGTGGACAACCGGCCCGGCGGCGCGGCGGTGGTCGGCACCCAGGCGGTCGCGCAATCCGCGCCGGACGGCTACACCCTCGCGCTCGGCAACAACCAGACGCATGCGGCCAATGCCGCCATGCTGCGCTCCCTCCCTTACGACCCCGTGGCGGATTTCGCGCCGATCGCGCGGCTCGCCGCGGTGCATCACGCGTTGGTGGTGCCGGCCAATGGCGCCCGGACGCTGGCCGAGCTCGCGGCCAAGGGGAAGAATGGCGGGCGCGTCAACTATGCCTCCTCCGGCACCGGCTCGGCGAGCCACGTCATCGCCGAGACCTTCGTCCGCCGCGAGGGCATGAGCGCCACTCACATTCCGTATCGCGGCGGTGCGCAGGCGACGACGGACACCGTCTCCGGCACCGTGGATTTCTTCGTCTCGACCTGGCCGCAGGTGGTGGCGCTGGTGAAGGATGGGCGCCTGCGCGCGCTCGGCATCGGCGCCCCCGCGCGGCTGCCCGAGACGCCTGAGGTCCCGACCTTCGCCGAGCAGAACGCGAACGACCTTGCGGTCGATGCCTGGTTCGGCCTCTGGGCCCCGGCACATGCGCCCAACGAGGTCGTCACCCGCCTGTCCGATGCCATGATCGCCATCCTGGCGCAGCCGGCGATGCAGGAACGGCTGAACGGCCAGGGCTTCGTCGCCGCGCCGCTCGCCGCGGAGCCCTTCGCGGCATTCCAGCGCGAGGAAGTGGCCCGCTGGCGTCAGCTCGTCGAGGTGACGGGCATCCGCCTCGAAGGCTGAAGGCGCGGGGGGACGGCTCTCCGCGCCTCGTCGGATCTGGCGGGGGCACGGGCCGGTGCCGATCCGGCATGAGCGAGAAAGGCGCCGGTGTCCTGCCTGCCTGGTTCGCCGGACTTCCACCGAACGGAAGCGCGCGCTGACTGCATGGCCGCTTCGGCCGCGGATGTCAGCGGGGCTTTGCCCCTCCGACACCTCCCCAGCAAAGGCCGAAGGGCCTTTGCAAACCTCAACTTGGAGCCGTGCGCCACCGTTAGGATCGGCGGCGAAACCCAACTTTGCGCACGAAGGGCGTTTGGCGCGGGCAGCAAAGGCGCTGCGCCCGAAACCAGAAGACTGCGTTCCAAGTGCTCCAAGCACTTGGCGGTTTGGTTTGGAGGGGCAGCGCCCCTCCAACTCCAACAGCGCAAGCAAGCCAGCAATCAGGAAGCGCCGACCGGGATCCAACCTGGGACGGTCGCCTTGTTCCGCCCGTAGTAGTCGATGAAATCGGGCAGCGGCATGGCCTTGGCGTAGAGCCAACCCTGGCCTAGGGCCACGCCCGCATTCCTGAGGTAGTTGACCTGCTCCTCGGTCTCGATCCCCTCCGCCACGATGTCGAGGTCGAGTTCCCGCGCCATGTCGATGATGTGCGGAATGACGATGCTGGTTGCCGCGTGCTTGCCGATGGAATCGACGAAGGTCTTATCGATCTTGAGCGCATCGAGGGGCAGCTTCTCGAGCAACGACAGGCTCGAATAGCCGGTGCCGAAATCGTCGATCGCCACCAGGTGCCCCGCCGCCCTTGCCTTGGCGATCGTCTCCCGCGCGGCATCGGCGTTGACGAAGCCGCGCTCGGTCGCTTCGAGCCAGATCTGCGCCGGCGCCACGTTGCGGCGTTCCAGCGCCCTGCCCAGAATGGGCAGGAAGCGGCCGCTGCCGATGTCGCTCGCCCCGATGTTGATCGCGACATGCACCGCCTGCTCGACGGCCAGCATGGCGGCGAGATCCTCGACCACCCGCTCGATGATGAAATCGGTGATGTCGGCGATGAGGCCGAATTCCTCCGCGATGGGGATGAAGGAATCAGGGGGGATCATGCGCCCATTCGGCTGCTGCCAGCGCACCAGCGCCTCGGCCCCCACGCATCGCCCGGTGTCGAGGGCGATGATCGGCTGGTAGTAGACGATGAGCTCCTGGTTCCTGATCGCGCTCGCCAGCTCGCTGTGCAGCGACAGCCGATGGCGCGAGAACCAGGCCACCATCGCGACGAGCACCAGCGCAACAGCGACCCCGAGCGGGAGGAGGATCCATAGCTCCTGCCTCAGGCGCTCCTCGATCTCGGACCGGTCGGCGATTGCGAAGGCGATGAGGCCCGGCGCGGTGACCGAGACGTAGGAGTAGTGGCTATCCGTGCCGACGACCGCCTGCCGGGTCAGCCGCGCCACCAGGGCGGGATCCGCGGCGCCGGACAGCGCGACCAGCCGCCCCCCCTCCAGCGCGACGCCGAGGGTCACGCGCATGCTGAGCAGGACGTCCACCATTCGTTGCGGCTTGATCAGGACGACGTGACCACCCTGGCTCACCGCCATCATCGAACTGCCCCGGCTCATCGCCGGCTCGACATTCAGGGTGATGGCCAGCCCGCCCGGAAGGATCTGGTCGGCGGTTCTTTCCAAGATCTCCTGGCTGGTATTACCCCATATGGTGCACAAGAGCCGACCATTCTGATAATAACCGATCTCGTCGATCGGCATGAGGTCGACATTCAACTGCCGCATGCGTTCTATATGAGCGACCGAACAGTCATTCCAGCGCTCTTCGGCCATGATATTCAGCGCATTATTTGCCTGATATAAGGCATCATTGGCCCTCATCAGAGCCCGACCGGCATACCTTGATAAATCGAGTCGTATTTTTTCTTCTGCGCGAATCTTTGATACATAACTACTTGCAAATATTGGTAGAGTCACGGCCAGCCCGGATAGACAGATGGCCCAAAGGAATACTTTTCTCCTCCGCACGGTTAGATCTTTCCGACACTGCTTAATATTTGATCACTTCGGCGTGATCGACCGCTTACTTCTCTTTAAGCATGCGTGCTCCGCCGGGGTGATGCAAGCCATGATTGTTCCTGAATCTTGGAAGACCACCCTGGATAGTGATCCGGATCAGGACCCCGCCTCAGGCGCGGCTCGCGGCGAATTGGCTCAACCGCGCTTTTCCCAGCCCGACTGGCCCTGCTGCCAATAGGTCAGCGCATGCCCCGCCGCCTTCGCCGCCACCCAGCGCCGCCGGGCCGCCGCGACCGCCGACTCGTCGGCACCGTCGAACAGGTCCAGCACCCGGTCGTACTCGCCGAGCCGCGCGCTCTCCGCCCCATCGACCAGGAAGAGGAAGCGCGCCCCGTTCCCCGGCGCCACATCCGCGGTCCCGAGCAGGATGGGCTGGCGCGGGTCATTCTCCCCGCCCGCCATCCCATGCGGCAGCCAGTCGGGATCCGGCGCCACCCACAGGGCGGCATCCAGTGCCTTGGCCCGTTCCGCCTCGCTGCACAGCACATGGGCCCGGCCGCCCGTCGCGAGCACCCGCCCCAGCAGCTTCGGCAGCGCCTGGTCGAGCCGCGTCCGCGTCAGGTGATAGAAACCGACCTCGGCCATGGCGGGGCTCAGGGCTCTGCTTCGAAGCGCATGGCCACCAACCGGTCCAGCATCCGCGCCCCGAAGCCGGTCGGTCCGGTGGGGCCGAGCGCATGCGCAGCCTCGGCGGTTTCGACGCCCGCGATGTCGCCATGCGCCCAGGCGCGCTCACCCACGAATTCGCGCAGGAAGGCCGCGGCTTGGCAGGCATCGGGCTGCCAGCGGCCGCTGCCGCATTGCTTCAGGTCGGCGATGTCAGAACGGAGGTCCTCCCGGTGCCGCTGCCCGATCGGCATGGGCCAGAAGGGCTCGCCCACCGCCTCCCCCGCCGCGGCGACCGAGGCCATCAGCGCCGCGTCATTGCCGAACAGCCCCGCCCGGTGATGCCCGAGCGCGGTGATGATCGCGCCCGTCAGGGTGCAGAGGTCGATCACCGCGCGTGGCCGAAAGGCGGCGATGGCGTGATGGATCGCATCGGCCAGCACCAGCCGCCCCTCGGCATCGGTGTCGATCACTTCGACCGTGCGGCGCGATGCCGTGCGGATCACGTCGCCGGGCCGATAGGATGCCGCGCCCGTCGCATTCTCCGCGATCGCCAGCACCGCGACGGCGGGCGCGGGCGACTTCCGGCGTGCCAGCGCCAGCATGGCCCCGGCGCAGGCGGCGGCACCCGCCATGTCGGCGCGCATCGCCTCCATCCCCGCCGCCGGCTTGATGGAGATCCCGCCCGTATCGAAGACGATGCCCTTGCCCACGAAGGCGACGGGCGCGACGGGCAGCACGCCGCGCCAGCGCAGCACGACGAGGCGCGGCGGATCCGCGGAACCCGCGCCGACCGCCAGCAATGCCCCGAAACCGTGCCGCTCCAGCCATTTGCGGCCATGCACGCTGACTTCGAGTCCCTCCTCCTCCAGCGCCTGCAGGCGCTTGGCGAAGCGGCGCGTGGTCAGCCGATTGGCCGGTTCCACCACCAGGTCGCGGGCGAACAGGCATCCCGCCACGCCGGGCTCGAGCTCGGCGAAGGCCTTCGCGACCGCCTCCGCCTCGGGGGTATGCACCACGAGCCGCTCGATCCGGCGCGGCACGTCGCGCGTGCGCAGCGTGTCGAAATGCCAGGCGCCCAGCGCCACGCCGGCGGCCATCGCGGCCACCATCTCCGGCACATGGCCCTCGGCCGCGAGGGCAAGCTCCGTCGCGCCGCCCGCCGCCAGCGCCGCGGCCGCGCCCGCGCGCTCGGCATCGCGCGCTGTCGGCGCCGGCCCCAGCCCTGCCACCAGCCGCCGCGGCGGCCCCGCCAGGTCGAGCACCTTCCCCGCCGCGCCGGCGAAGCGCGCCGCGTTCACGGCGGCCGCGACGGGCTCGGGTGGCACCACCCCCTGCACGATCGGCAGGATGCAGGTCCTGTCGCTGCCCGGCGCGCCGCGGCGGAACTCCACCGCGATCATGGCAGGACGCTCAACCCTCGTAATGGTCCGCCACCAGCCGGTCGAGCAGCCTGACCCCGTAGGCCGTCGC
Organism: Roseomonas sp.; assembly: GCA_041914265.1. Taxonomy (GTDB): domain Bacteria; phylum Pseudomonadota; class Alphaproteobacteria; order Acetobacterales; family Acetobacteraceae; genus Neoroseomonas. The sequence continues at coordinate 41,091 of JAYSDS010000035.1, read as the reverse complement.
CCCCTTCGGCGCGGTCGGCAGATCCTTGCTGCTCCAGGCCGTGCCGGCGATGTCGAGATGCGCCCAGCTCTTGCCCTGCACGAAGCGCTGGATGAACTGCGCCGCGGTGATCGACCCGCCCGGCCGCCCGCCGACATTCTTCATGTCCGCGATGTCCGACCGGATCTGCTTGTCATAGGCATCGCCGAGCGGCATGCGCCAGGCGGCCTCATTCACCGCGCGGCCGGCGGCCTCGATGCGCTGGGCCAGCGTGTCGTCATTGCTGAACAGCCCGGCATGCTCGTGGCCCAGCGCGATGATGATCGCGCCCGTCAACGTGGCAAGATCCACCATGATGCGCGGGTCGAAGGTCTCGATGGCGTAGTGGATGACATCCGCGAGGACCAGCCGCCCCTCGGCGTCGGTGTTGATCACCTCCACCGTCTGGCCCGAGGCGGTCTTGACCACATCCCCCGGCCGCTGCGCGGTGCCGGAGGGCATGTTCTCCACCAGCCCCACCAGCCCCACCGCGTCGACCTTCGCCTTGCGTCCAGCGAGCGCGGCCATCAGGCCGATCACGGTGCCGGCGCCGGCCATGTCCCACTTCATGTCCTCCATGCCGCCGGCGGGCTTGATGGAGATGCCGCCGGTGTCGAAGGTCACGCCCTTGCCGATGAAGGTGACGGGCTTCGCCGCGGCCTTCTTGCCCTTGGGCGCGCCCATCCACTTCATCACCACCATGCGCGGTTCCTGCGCGCTGCCCTGCGCGACGCCGAGCAGCGCCCCGAAGCCGAGCTTCTTCATCTCCTTCGGCCCGAGGATCTCGACCTCGACGCCCAGCTTGGTCAGCACCTTGCAGCGTTCGGCGCATTCCACCGGCGTCAGCACGTTGGGCGGTTCGGACACCAGGTCGCGGGTGAGGAAGACGCCGTCCGCGACCGCCTGCAGCGGCGCGAAGGCAGCCTTGGCCTTGACGGCGTCGGCCGTGGCGATGGCGAGCCGCTCGATCTTCGGCTTGTCCTCCTCCTTCTCCTTCGTGCGGTAGCGGTCGAAGCGATAGGATTTCAGCACCGCGCCCAGCGCGACCGAGGCCGCGAGGGCGGGCGTCAGCCCATCGGCGGCGACCACCGCCTCGCGTTCCTGGGCCACGGCCCCGGCGATGGTCCCGCCGGCGGCCTCCGCGCTGGTTTCCGTGACCTCCGCGGCCTTGCCCAGGCCGATGGCGACCACCTTCGACAGCCCGGCGCCGGGCGCCCACAGCGTCGCGCTCTGCCCCTTGCGGCCCTTGAACTTCGCGGCTTCCAGGCCGCGCCCGATGGCCCCGGCCGTTGCCTCGTCCACCTGGGCCGCCAGGCCGGCGAGCGCCGCCTCCTCGGCCAGCAGAAGGACCAGCGCGCCGGCACGCGGCAGGGCAGGCTTCGTGAAGGCGATGTCGGGCATGGTGACTCCGTGCGGGCGGCAAGTGTGACCGCCAGACTACGCGCCGAGGCCCGGCCCGGCCAAGGGCAGGGCTTGCCCCGGCCGCGCCGCGGCGCCACACCCCGGGGACCATGGATGACGATGCCCTGCTGACCCTTGCCGCGCGCCTGGCCGACCAGGCCGCCGCGGCGATCACCGCGGTGCGCGCCGCGGGCTTCGCGGTCGAGCGCAAATCCGACCGGTCCCCGGTCACCGAGGCCGACCGCATCGCCGAGGCCCTGATCGTGGAGGGCCTGCGCGCCGCCACCGCCATCCCCGTGATCGCCGAGGAGGAGATCGAGGCCGGCACCGCGCCGCGCGATCCGGGCCAGCGATTCTGGCTGGTGGACCCGCTGGACGGCACCCGCGAATTCGCCGCCGGGCGGGACAACTTCACCGTCAACATCGGCCTGGTGGACACCGGGCGGCCGCTGCTCGGCGCCGTCGCCATCCCCGCCACCGGGGAACTGTTCTGGGGCCGCATCGGCGCCGGGGCGTTCAAGCGCGACGCTGCCGGCACCCGCGCCATCGCCGTTCGCCGCCCGCCGGCGGCGGGCGTGATCGTGATGGGCAGCGGCCATCATCCGGACGATCCGCGCATGGTGCGCTTCCTCGCCGGGCGCCGCGTGCAGCGCATCGTCAATATCGGCTCGGCCGAGAAGTTCCTGCGCGTGGCCGAGGGCAGCGCCGACCTCTACCCCCGCTTCGGCCAGACCATGGAATGGGACACCGCCGCGCCCCAGGCCGTGCTGGAAGCCGCCGGCGGCACGCTGCGCCTGATGGAAGGCGGCGGCCCCATGCCCTATCGCAAGCCCGGCTGGACCAACCTGCCCTTCATCGCCGAGGGTCTGCCGGCATGACCGAACGCCTGTCCCCCGAGGCGGTCGATCGCGCCGCCACCCTGCTCCGCGCCGGCGAGCTCGTCGCCTTCCCCACCGAGACGGTCTACGGCCTCGGCGCCGATGCGCGGAACGGGCGCGCCGTCGCCGCGGTCTTCGAGGCCAAGGGCCGCCCGCATTTCAACCCGCTGATCTGTCACTTCCCGGATGCGGAGGCCGCCTTCGCCGAGGTCGTTCCGGACGACCGCGCCCGCGCCCTCGCCGCGCGCTTCTGGCCTGGCCCACTGACCCTGGTGCTGCCGCGCCGCCCCACCTGCCGGGTCGACCTGCTGGCCGGGGCGGGGCTCGACACGCTCGCCGTGCGCGTGCCGGCGCATCCGCTGGCGCTGGCCCTGCTGCGCGCGGCGGCCGTGCCGGTGGCCGGGCCATCCGCGAACCGGTCCGGCCAGGTGAGCCCGACCACCGCCCAGCATGTGCTCGACGGCCTGTCGGACCGCATCGCCGCCGTGCTGGATGGCGATCCCTGCGATGTCGGGGTGGAGAGCACCGTGCTCGACCTCGCGGCCGGCGGCGCCGCGCTGCTGCGCCCCGGCGGCGTCCCGGCCGAGGCGATCGAGGCCGTGATCGGGCCGGTGCGGCGCCCGATCCCGCTCTCGGCGGTGGAGGCGAGCCGCAGCCTGCGCTCGCCCGGGATGATGCTGTCGCACTACGCCCCCGCCCTTTCCGTGCGGCTGAACGCGGAAAGCGTTGCGGCGGATGAGGCGCTGCTTGCCTTCGGCCCGGCCATCCCGGGCGCAGGGGCGGTCTGGCAGATGTCGGAAACACGCGACCTGCGGGAAGCGGCGGCGCGGCTCTTCGCCGGGCTGCGGGGGCTGGACGCGGAAGGACAGCGGCTCGGCCTGGCGCGGATCGCGGTGATGCCGGTGCCGACGGCAGGCCTGGGCGCCGCGATCAACGACCGGCTGGAACGGGCGGCCGCACCGCGGGACTGAATATCCCGCGACAGGAAGGCTCCACTGGCGGCCCCCGGGAAAAGCGGTGGGCGCGACCGTCGGGTTCGCCGCTCGCCGGGCTCAGCCGAACCGGACGGGCGCTGTCCCTCCGGCTCTCACCGCGGGAGCATTGAGGTCATCAGGACGGTGACTGCCGGCGCGCGAGCCGCTTATAGGCGCTGCGATCCGCGAGCTTGTCGCGATGCCAGGCGCGCAGCCCCTCCTGGAAGCGCCGCGCCGCCGCGGCACCTTCGGGCACGACCCGCAGTTCCGGCTGCCGGTTGGCCCGGTTGAGGAACACCACCTGCGCGATCGGCTGCCCCACCGCCACATGCACGGCCCGGTCCGCCGGTGGCTTGCGCAGCACGAGATTGACCGGGTTGCCGTACCATTCGGTCTCGACCAACCCGATGACCACCTGCAAGCCGTCCCCTGCCCCGGCCCGGTTCAGCGGCGGCAGGAACAGCGTCTCGAGCCCAGCCGGCGTCCGCCAGACATAGGGCAGGTGCAGCTTGAACAGGTCGTGCTGGTCGTCCCGGTCGAAGAAGCTGAGGCCCGGTTCGCGCAGCTCCGGCCAGGGCGGCGTGGCCGGAATGTCGTAGCCGTTCAGCAGGAAGCGCGATTCAGGCCGGTCGCAGACATAGAAGACGCGCGGATCGCCCCAGGTCCCGTGCGACCCGGGCCGGTCGAGCGGCGAGCGGAAGGCATGCGCGCCGGCCGGCACCGCCTGCGGCACGCAAAGCCCGAAGCGGATCGGCGAGGGCAGGAGAAAGCCCAGCGCCGAGGCGGCGACGAAGGGCAGGCATTGCTCCTCGACGCCATAGCCCTCGGGCACCTTCGTCCTGAGCCGGCCGGTTGCCGGCATCGGCAGCGGCAGGTCGGGGACCAGGGGATAGATCTCGACGACGGGCATGCCTGCCTCCGGCCCTGGCGGCCGGCCCGGGGACGGCAGGTGCCACCGGGCCGGCGCCTCACGCTGCTGCGGGAACGGTTCCTCCCGAGGGCGGAACCGCTCCCGCTTCGTTGGAGCGAGCGTCTTGGCCCGTCCGGGTCAGTCCACCCGGACGGCCCCTGCTCTAGATGCCCTTCTTCGGCATGACCGGCGCAGGGGTGAATGCCATCGCGGCCCGGTCGACATTCACCCGGCCATAGCCGAAATTGGCGTCCCAGCCAGGCGGGCCGAGATTGTCCACATAGTAAGGCAAGCAGGTTCCAGATCTGCTCATTCGTCGCGAAGCGATGCGCGCCCCACACCACCGCCGCCGCGCCGGAGACATGGGGGCAGGCCATGCTGGTGCCACTCATGTTCCCGTAGCCACCGCCCCGCGTGGTCGAGAGCACGTTCACGCCTGGCGCGCAGATATCCACCTCCGCCCCGCGGCTTGAGAAGGAGGCGAGCGCATTGGCGGAATCGATCGCCGAGACGGCGATGACGTTGCGGTACTTCGCCGGGAAGCCGACGGTGGTCCCGGCCGGCGTGGAAGGCGGCCCGCTGTTGCCGGCCGCCGCGACGAGCAGGAGGCCGCGGGCCCAGGCCGTGTTGCAGATCGTCTCAAGGGCTGCCGGGGCCGCGCTGGCGCCGAGGCTCATGCTGATGACGTGCATGCGGTTCTGGATGCACCAGTCGATGCCCGAGATGATCTGGCTGAAGGCGCCGCTGCCCGCGCTGTTCAGTACCTTCACCGCATAGAGGTAGGCACTCGGCGCCACGCCCACCACGCCGAGGCCGTTGATCGGCGCGGCGATGGTGCCGGCGCAATGCGTGCCGTGGCCATGGTCGTCCATCGGCGTCACGGCGCCCGGCACGAAACTGACCCCGCCGCGATAATTCGGGAGCAGGTCCGGGTGCCGGAAGTCGATGCCGGTGTCGAGCACGGCGACACGCACCCCCTCCCCCTGCGACGATGGCCAGGCCTCCCGCGAACGGATCTGCGAGACGCCGGCGGGCACCGTTTCGGCCTGCACGGCCGGCTGATCCTCGAAGTTCAGATGCGCGAACTGGTCGGCGCCGATCGCGTAGCAGGGCATATCCTCCTCGATCAGCGCGACGTTGCCGTTCTTGGAGAGCTTGTCCACTTCCGCCTGGGTAAGCTGCGCCGTGACGATCGGCGCCTCGTACTGGTTCACATCGTAGCCGATGAGCTCATCGGGCATCGGCGGGACCGAGGTTCCCGACGCCATGTCCGTCGCCGCGAAGAACTGGGTCTGCATGCCGTCCGGAAGGACGCTGCGCACGATCTCGACCTTGTCGGTTCCCTTGTCCGGCCGCTTGTCCTTCGGCTTGAAGGTCACGATGACCGGGCGCCGGGTGTCCTGCTTCTGGGCCATGACGTTCTCCCTTCCGCAACCAGGTCGCGAGAGGATGTCCAGCCTGCCTCTTCCGCTGGTTGCGGAGGGTTTGTGCGCTCTCCGCCTGGCGCGCACAAATCATTTCGACATAGCACCATTGAGAAGTTGCATGCCGCGCAATGGGGCGCTCCGGTCACCACCGGCACGATCTCTCAGGGCCCGGCGCGGCGCTGTCCGGGCGGTCCGCTCAGGCCGCCATCGAACGACGGCCGGACGCCGGGATCACTGGAAGGGAATGCCGATCTGCGGCACGGCCTGGCCGGGATCCCCGCCGCCGACCTCGAAATCCGTCGACGGCGTCGGCGTCCCGGCCATGGAGGCCGCGTAGGGATCCGAATCCTGCGCGCGGTCCTGCCGCGTTTCCTGCTGCATGGCGCGGTTCAGGCGGCGCGCGGCCTGCGCTTCCGGTGTGCCGGACGGGGCGGGCACCGCGGCCGGCGATTCATAGGTGATGGGTATCGGCGCCCGCTGCTCGCAGGCACCGGTCACGAGAAGAGCCGTCAGCAGAAGGCGGCGCATGGGCGGAGTCATCCTGGCGTTCATCGGGCCGATCCTACGCGCTCCCTGGCGCCTCGCGAAGGCATGCCACGGAAAGTTGGGGGCGGGCCGGCTGGCCTCGGATGCATGCCGCGCGGCATGATCCCGCGCATGCGGCGAAGCCTTGCTCACAGGACAGGATCCCATCCGGCGATCGGCCGGCGACCGGTGCTTCTGGCGGCGGCCACGCTGCCCGCCGCCTGCGCCGGGGTATCGCCGACCGAGGCCGCGCGCCTCGCCCAGGATGGCGAGACGGCCTCGTCGCGTCTGATCACCGATGTGACGACCGCGACGCAGCGCGTCGAGCGGGCGCGCGACCTGCTGCTGCTGCGGGCGGCCCTCGCCGCGCCCCCCGGCGCCACGGCGGACAGCCTGCGCGCCCAGCCCGAGGTCGCGGCGGCGGATACGCGGCTGGCCGCGGCCAGCGCAGTGCTGGCGCAGGGGCATGAGGCGCTGGACGGATTGCGCGACAGCTATCGCGCCTTCGGCCACGTCGCCGCCGGCCGCGATCCCGAGACTTTCGACGCCCTGCTCGATCGCGCTGCGGAGGATGCCGAGGCGCTGCGCACGCTGATCGAGCGCTATGCCACCGACGGCAGCGACCTGGTGGACAGCCTGCCCTACGGCGGCGCGGTCGCGGGCATCGCCCGCTTCGCCGGCGGCGTGATCAGCCGCGCGCGCACCGCCCGTGGCCTGGTCGAACCGAATGACGGGCTGATCGGGCTGCTCGACAGCCTGATCGGGTCCGCCGACCGCGAAGCAGAGGCGCTCGGCCCGCTGCTGGTGCAGGTGGGGGCGGATCGCGGCGAGGATGTCGCCACGGCGCTGCGCCGGACCGGGATCGCACGGGTCGATGGCGCGGCGATGCTGGACCGGCTGGCGGAGGCCTATGGCTGGAACGTCTCGCCGCTTGCCGATGAGCGCCTGCGGGAGGGTGCCGGACGGCGGGTCGCACTGGGGCTGGAAGCGATCCGGGCGCGGCGCAGGGCGGCCGAGCCCGCGCGGCTGATCGACCCGGAGGCCGGGCGCGCCGTGCTCGTGGCGCTGCGCGCCCGGCACCTGCCGCTGCGCGGTGGCGGGCGCGCCGATCCGAATGCGTGGCGGGACAGCCTGCATCGGCTGGCGCGGTCGGGCCGTCGGCGCCCGGAGGGCGCCGACGACAGGCACGCAGCGGTCGTGGAGAGGCGCTCTACCCCTCCCCGGTCATTCCGCCGCGCGGGCCGGCGACCAGGATGCCGGCGCCACGCTGCCGACCTGGTCGACGATCCGCCCATAGGCCTCGGGCCGGCGATGCTTCTCGAAGTTGAAGATCGTCGTGCGCCCCAATTCGCACATGCCGAGATCCGCATCCGCGACGATCAGCTCATCGCCCCAGGAGGTCGCCTGGGCCATGATCTCGCCCTGCGGGTTCACGATGATCGAATGGCCGAACAGCTCGTGCCCGTCCTCGGTGCCGGCCTTGGCTGTCGCCACCGCGAAGCAGGCATTCTGGTAGCAGCCGGACTGGATCGACAGGTGGGAGTGGAAAACGCGGAGGTGGTGCGCCTCGAAGCCGCGATTATCCATGTTCAGCGACGGTGTGTTGTAGCCGAGCATGACCAGTTCGACCTGCTGCAGCCCCATCACGCGCCAGGATTCCGGCCAGCGGCGATCGTTGCAGATCATCATGCCGACATTGACCTCCTGCCCCGCGACCGGCGCGCGGACCACGGGGAAGCCGAGGTCGCCGACCTCGAAATATCGCTTCTCGAGGTGTTGCACCTTGCGGATCGGGTCGTAGTCCTTGTGACCCGGCAGATGCACCTTGCGGTACTTCAGCATGATCTCGCCATTCGGGTTCACGAAGACGGCGGTGTTGTAGCGGTGCCCGTCCGGCGTCTTCTCCGCGTAGCCCAGGTGGAAGGCGATGCCGTATCTCCGCGCGGCCTCGAAGATCGGCGCGGTCTCGTTGGACGGCAGGGCGGATTCGTACCAATGATCGGCGACGGCGATGTCTTCCTCATACCAGCGGGGGAAGAAGGTCGTCAGGGCGAGTTCGGGGAAGACCACGACCTGCGCGCCCATCCGGTTCGCCTTTTCCATCAGCCGCACGATGCGATCGACGACGACGTCGCGGCCTTCCGCCTTCTGGATGGGCCCGAGCTGGGCGGCGGCGAGGACGAGGCTGCGGGTCATGGGCGGGTCTCCTGCAAGAAGGCGCGGACCCTAGAGCGGTTCCCCCAGGGGTGGAACCGCTCCCATCCCGTTTGAGCGAGCATCTTGACCCGCCCGGGTGATTCCACCCGGTCGAGATCTGCTCGAACGCGCCTTGCTGCGCCGCGGGAGGTCAGCGCGGTTCGATGATCGCGGCGCCGTGCTTCATCCGCGCCCGGGCCGCGGCGGCGGCGACCGCTTCCTCCCAGGCTTCGAGCAGCAGCTCCGCGAGGTCATTCGCCGCCGGCCGCGTCGCGGTGATGCCGATCGTCTCGCCGCGGAAGGTGACCACGCGGAAGCGGCCGGTCTCCTCGTCCTGCACCACCTCGATCATGCAACCATCCCCAGCTCGCGCGCCTTGATCTGCAAGGCCAGCACCTTCGAGTAGATGCGGCATTGTGCCAACCCGCCGGCGAGGAACCAAAGCCCCTGCTGGCCGGTCGGGCGCCACATGCCGTGCAGTTCGCCTTCCGCGTCGAAGCCCCAGACCTGACCGACGCGATGGGCGACCGCATCGCCGAACAGCCGCCGCGCCGCGGCGGCCTGGCCTTCATAGCCGGTCGCCAGCACGATCAGGTCGGCGGGCTTCACGGAGCCGTCCTTCATGATGGCGCCCTCGGCGCCGAAGCGGTCGATGTCGGCGAACTGCATCAGCCCGACGCGGCCATCGACGACCATCTGCGAACAGCCAGCATCGAAGTAATACCCGCCGCCTTTCGACTGGTACATGATCTGCCAGCCGGTGCCGTCCTCGCCCTGGGTCAGGCGGAAGCCGCGCGTCGCGAGGCCTTCCAGCAGCGCGCGGTCGGCATGGGCGTTCATCGCCGCCATGCGCTGATGCGACCGGCGCATCACCGGATAGGGGAAGGAGGTGGCGAGGAGATCCTTGTCCTCGAAGGGTATCTCCTCGTCGTAGAGCATGTAGGGCGCCTGGGCTTCCTTCAGGCTGACCACCAGCGTCGAGCTGCGCTGGACCAGCGTCACCTCCGCCGCGCCGGACACGGCGAGATCCTGCGCGACGTCATGCCCCGAGGTGCCGGTACCGAGCACCAGCGCCCGCTTGCCCGCCCAGTCGAGCCCGCTGCCATAGCGCCCCGAATGCCGCACCGTGCCGCGGAACCCGGACAGCCCGGGCAGGTCCGGCATGATCGGCGTGGTGGACACGCCATTGGCCATGACGATGTGACGCGGGCGCATGGTGCGGATGCTGCCATCCGCCCGCTTCAGCGTGACGGTCCAGCGCTGCGCCGCCTCATCCCAGTCGCCGCCGGTCAGTTCCGTGCCGGTCCAGACGTTCAGCTCCATCGCCTCGGCATAGAGCTCGAACCAGTTCGCCAGCATGTCCTTCGGGATGAAGACCGGGAAGGATTTCGGGAACGGCATGTAGGGCAGGTGATTGACCCGCGTCTCATTGTGCAGGGTCAACGCGTGGTAGCGCTTGCGCCAGGAATCCCCGATGCGCGGGTCGCGGTCCACCACCAGCGTATCGACGCCGAGCAGCGACAGCCGCGCCGCGACCGAAAGCCCCGACTGCGCGGCGCCGACCACCAGCACGGCCGGGTCATGATCGACATAGGCCGCGGCCTTCCTGCGCCGGTCGAGCCAGTTCTCGCCGCCGAAGTTCCGCTTCCAATCCACATCCTGCCAGCGCTTGCCATTGGCCGGATCCTCATGGCCGCGGATCTCGTCGAGGCTGGTCATCAGCGTCCAGGCGCGATGCGTGCCGTGTTCCGGTACGAGCCGCACCACGCCATTGCAGGGGCCGGTCGCCGTCTCGAAGGTGAAGATCGCCTCGATCGCCTCGGTACCGGCGCGCCTGACCCGGCGCGGCGGCGTACGCCCGGCAGCCAGCACGATGTCGCGCGGTTGCGCGGCCACGGCCCCGGCCAACAGTCGTTCGACGATCGTCCCGGCGCCGGATGACCCGCGCAGGTCCCAGCCGAAGGCGAGAATGTCGCGCCAATGGCATTCCTCGGCGAAGAGCGTGGCCAGCGCTTCCCGCGATCCGGCCGCCAGCGCCGCGCCGAAGCGGTCGAGCCAGTCGGATGAAATGGAATCCGGCGCGGTTCCGGTCGCGATGCCGTCCATGTTCCCTCCTTCGGCACGCCTTCCGACGGCGCGCGCTTGCGCGGAGTGTGCGGTCGGCATCGGGCCGGGGCAAGCCGCACCCGGCTGGACCGCGGCGCGGCCCCGGCCATCATGGGGTTCATGCATGACGCGGCGGCACTTCCCAACGGCCTGGCCATCATTGTCGGGCTATTCTACGCCATGGGCGGGCTGCTGCTGTTGCGCCGCCTCCCCGGCGAGGCCGTGATGGACCAGATGCTGGCCGCGCTGGGTGAGCCGACCGCACGGACCGAACGCCAGCGCACGCGCTTCTGGATGCTGGGTGGCACCGTGACCTTCGGTGCCGGCCTGTCGCTGGTCATGCTGTCGCGCTGGGCGCCGCTGCTCTTCGTGCTGGGCGCGCTGTTGCAGGCGGGCTACCTGATCTGGACTGCGCGCGCCCTGCCGACCACGGATGCCGAAACGACCGAGGGGCGCCGCGCCACCGTTCGGGCCTTCGCGATCTACCTGGCGGCCACCATCTTCGTGTCGTGGTGGGGCGAACAAGGACTGTGGCACGCTTGGCTGGAACCGGCCTGGCTCGAACTGCCGGTCCTGCTGGCGATCATGGCCGCCGTCGCCGGCCTGCTGCTGCGCGGTGCCATCCGGGCGCCGCCACAGCTGGCGGATGTGGGTTCAGGTCGTCCTGCCGCGCTGCGGCTTGTCCCCGAATACGCCATGTCGCCCCTGCGCGATGCGGCGGAGGATGCCGCACTCGATCCCGCGACCCTGGGCCTGAGCCCCGCTCTCGTCGCCCGTATCGCGGCCTGGGACGAAAGCTTCCAGGCGATCTTCGACGACGACAATCCCTTCGGCGCGCAGTTCCCCGACCTCGCCGCCGAGCAGGCGTGGTTCGAGGAAGGCCTGGCTGTCGCCGGCGGCATCCAGCGGGAATGGACGGGGACGCTGCGGAACGACCTGTCGGGCCTTGGAACCATGATCCGCTATGCGCGACGCACCCTCGGCCCGAGCGATCCGACGCCGCTCGCCGAAGCCGCCGCCATGGCCCCACGCTGCGGCGTGGCCGAGATCCGGGACGCCTTCCAGCGGCTCGACCAACTGGCCCACGAAAAGGCAGCGATCCCCGACGGGGCCCGCGATGCGCAGGACGATGTGGCCCAGGCGCAGCGCTTCCTGGCCCATCTGCTGGCGCATGTGCCGGAGCGCTACAGGCCGGAACTGCAGCGCGGCATGGAAGCCGCGGCGGCGGAGACGCAGCGCTGTGTGGCGGCAGCCCTCGCCGAACGCGACGGGGGCTCTGCGCGCGCATAGGCCGCTCCATCCGCCGCATGTCCGGCGAACGGAGCAGGCAGGAGATCAGGCCGGCGGAACCGCCCCGACCTGGTCGATGATCGGCCGATACCATTGCGGCCGGCGATGGGCGGCGAAGTTGAACATCTTCTCCTTGCCCTGCTTGCAGGCATCGAGGTCGGCGTCCGCGACGATCACCTCGTCGCCGAGCGTCTTGGCTTCCGCCACCACCATGCCGTTGGGATCGACGATCACCGACCCGCCGATCAGCCCCGACCCGTCCTCATCGCCCGCCTTGGCGACCGAGACCGCCCAGGTCGCATTCATATAGGCGTTGGCCTGCGCGGCCAGCGTCGAGTGGAAGGTGCGGATCTTCGAATCCTCGCTGGTCCCGCCCATCGGGTCATAGGCGGCAGAGTTGTAGCCGATCAGCATCAGCTCCACCCCCTGCAGCCCATAGACGCGCCAGCCTTCCGGCCAGCGGCGGTCGTTGCAGATCAGCATGCCCATGATGCCGCGGTGCCAGGCTTCCGGGCCGCGGAAGGCGGGGAAGCCGAGGTCGCCGTATTCGAAGTAGCGCTTTTCGAGCTGCTGGAAGCGATCGCCCACGCGGGGTTCCACCGTCCCGGGCAGGTGGATCTTGCGATACTTGCCGACGATCGATCCGTCCGGCCCCATGGTGATCGCGGTGTTGAAGCGCTGCCCCTGCGGCGTCAGCTCGGCATAGCCAACATACATCCCGACCCCCAGTTCCTTCGCGCGGTCGAACAGCGGCTGGGTGTTGGGGCCGGGCAATTCCTTCTCGAAGTAGGAATCGAGCTCGGCCTGGTCGGTGAAGAGCCAGCGCGGGAAGAAGGTGGTGAAAGGCAGTTCCGGGAAGACGACAAGCTGCGCACCCTGCCCCGCCGCCTGTTCCAGCAGCGCGATCATGCGGTCGAGGATGACCTTGCGGCTATCGGCCTTCTGGTTCGGCCCCATCTGGGCGCCGGCGAGGCGCAGGATACGCGTCATTTGAAGATGTCCCTGAAATCCTGAAGCGTGCCGCCGAAGGCCCGCCAGACGAGGATGGTACCGAGGCAGATGCCGCCGCCGAGGGCGAGGCCCGGCAGGCCTTCCCGCAGGCCCGCCTGGGCGGCGAAGCTCGCGCCCAGCAGGCCGAGCACCAGCCCCACCCCGATCGCGATCATGGCCTGGGTGAAGCCGGGCTTCTGCCGCGGCGGCGGGGCGTCGCCGATGCGCGAAGGCTTCGGCTGACGCTTGATCCAGTGGCCCTGGGGCCGTTCATTCTTCTCCGACATAGGTCCCGTTGTGCTGGCGAGGGATGAACTGCCCGGCGCCGGGCTTGGCCAGTACCGTCTTGCCGTCCCAGATGCAGGCACCGCGCAGATAGGTCGCCGCGACGCGCGCGGCCATGCGACGGCCGTCATAGGGCGACCAGCGCGCATCCTCGTCGTCCTGGATCTCGCGCGCATCGAAGGTGAAGTCGCCGGGTTCCATCACCACGAAATCGGCATCGGCTCCGATGCGGATCGCGCCCTTCCTGGGGAACAGCCCGTGGAACTTCGCCGGGCGCTCGGCGCAGTACTTCGCCATCAGCGTCAGCGGCAGGGAGCGTTCGGTCAGCAGGGTAAACATCAGCGGCGCGAAGGACTGCATGCCGGTCAGCCCGGCGCCGACCGTGAAGATGTCCCCGGTGTAGGTCTTCTTGTCCTTGGGCCAGGGCGCATGGTCGGTGGAGACATAGGCGATCTTGCCGGCGACGAAGGCCTCCCACATGCGGGACACTTCCTCGGCCGTGCGGAAGGGCGGGTTGCACTTGCCGAAGCCTTCGAGGCGGATGAGATCCTCCTCGGTCATGCACAGGTACTGGATGCAAGCCTCGCCCGAGGCCTTGCCGCCCATGCGGCGGAACACCTCGGCGATCTCGAAGCCGCGGGCGAGCGATGAATGGGCGATGTGGACATGCGCGCCGGTCTCGAGCCCGATCTCGAAGATCTCGAGGTCGGCCATGGTCTCACAGAGCGGCGGGCGGGTGCGGCAATGCCAGATGGGCGAGGTGTTGCCCGCCGCCTTCGCCTCCTCCGTCATGCGGACCACGATCTCCTGGTCCTCATTATGGATGCCGACCATCAGGCCGGTCTTCGCGATCTCCCGGAAGGCGGCGACCATGGTGGGGTGGTCGATGCGCGGAAAGCGCACCGGGTCATACTCATATGTAGAGAGCTTGAAGGAGCAGACGCCGGCCTCGGCAAGCCCGGCGATGGCGTCGACGCCTCCGCTTTTCTTGATGGTGCCGTAGAGCGCCATGTCCACATGGGACAGGCTGTTCACGACCTCGATCTTCTCGGCGAGGATCGCGGCGTCGGTGACCGGGCGAGGCACGTCATAGGGCATGTCGACGCAGGTGGTGACGCCGCCCGCCGCGGCCGTCATCGACGCCCCCCTGATCCCCGGCCAGCCGCGGGAGGAGGAGGTGTGCATATGGCCATCCACCAGGCCCGGCATCACATACTTGCCGGAATGGTCCACCACATCCTTCGCCGGGGGGCTGATCCCCTCCCCGATCGCGGCAATCGTCTCGCCCCGGATCGCGACATAGCCGTCGCGGAGGATCCGGTCGGATAGGATGATGTCGCCGCGGATTACGCGGTCGAAGGGGGCAGCGTCGGACATGCGCGGGCTCCGGCAGTCAGGGGAAGCGGAAGCTAGACCTGAGCGCGACCGCTGCCCATCCCACAGATCGCCGGATCGTAGAATGCAGGCTCAAAGCAGCACGGCTTGCATTGCGGCTGCCGGAAGCAGAGGGCGACGGAGACGTCTGCCCCTATAGAAGGAACCAACCCTGGACAAGCACGCTGGCGGAGGTGATCTCGATGGCGAAATCGGCCGACCCATCGCCGTTGATATCACCCTCCGCCCTGTAGTGGTTTCCGCCCAGCGATATCGTGCGAAGCTGGCCTGCCGAGGCCGATCCAGCACCGCCGAATTGCGCCGTGCCAAGGAAGGCGAATGCTTGGTTGCCGATCAGGAAGGGGTTGGCATCGATCGTCCTTAGATCGATGCGATCGAAGCCTTGCGCGGCGCTGAAGGTGAAGTCCAACACCGCATCCGGTGCCATCACGGCGCTGTCCGTTGCCGCGAGCAGCCGGAACTGGTCTCCTCCGACGCCGCCTTCGAGAACGTCGCGCCCCGGCCCGCCGATCAGAACGTCGATGCCCGCTCCGCCTGAAAGGGTATCTGCGCCCGCCAGGCCGTAGAGAGTGTTCGCCGCAGCATTCCCCACGATCACGTTGCTCAGCCCGTTGCCCGTGCCGGTCGCTAGTGAGTTTCCGGTGAGGAGCAGCACCTCCACATTTGCCGACAGAACTGCGGATGTGCCGCTGTTGGCGCTAATCGTATCGATGCCTTGGTCGCGTCCCTCGACGACGACGTCGCCGGCGGTCGTGATATGGAAGTCGTTGCCCGTGCCGCCGACCAGACGGTCGATGCCCGTGCTGCCGTCGAGCGTGTCGTTGCCGGCAAGGCCAAAAAGCGTATCCGCCCCCGCGCCGCCGGTGATTGCATTGTGCGGGGCATTGCCAGTGAAGGTGCGGGCGCCGCCTGTGGTTGCCACGAGGTTCTCGACATTCGCCGCCAGCACATAGCTGGCCAGCGACGTGCGTACCGTGTCGATGCCCTGGCCAACGGCCTCGACCAGGACATCGCCAGCGGCAACGATGTAGAGGTCGTCGCCCGTGCCGCCGATCAGCCGGTCCGTGCCGACCCCGCCATCCAGCGTATCGTTGCCCGCACCGCCAACGAGCGTGTCGTTGCCATCGCCACCCGCCAGGGAGTCGCCACCGCCAGCGCCATCCAGGCTGTCGGGGCCTGCCGTGCCCACGAGGATCTCACCCTCGCCGCCACCAAGCCGGCGATCGCCGATCGTCAGAGAGAAGTTGCCGGAGACGCTGCTGCCACTGGAATCGGTTGCCCTGACACGGATGGCGAGCACGCCCGCGGCCGCATCATCCGGCGTGCCGGAGAGGGCACGGGTCATGGGGCTGAAGCTCAGCCACGCTGGCAGCGCGTCGCCATTCGCGAGCGTCGCTGCGAGAGTCAGGATGTCTCCGGCATCCCGATCGGTGAAGCTGTCCGCCGGGATGGTGAAGCCGAATGCTCTACCTTCGGTCGCGACTTGGTCGGCGAGCGGCATCGCGAGGAAAGGCCGATGGTTCGGTTCGACCAGCGTCGTAATTTCTATCGGCTGACTATCCAGTGGCCGGCCATTGTAGGTTCCGGGAGCGATATCCTTCACCATCCGCGTCCCCGCCGCGGTGCCGTCGGTTACCCAAAGTTCCCAGCCATTCCTCCCGTTATTCGCCTGTAACAGGACCCGGCCATCGCCGAGCGGCGCTAGTTCGGTGGGATTGCTGCCGTTGAAGCCGGGCCAGATATCCTTGACGAGCCTGGTCCCTGCCGTTGTGCCGTCGGTTACCCAGAGTTCCCAGCCATTCGCAGGCCGGTAGGCCGAGAAGACCACACTACCGTCGCCAAGCGCGGTGAAGCCCTGGGCCTCGCTGTCGCCGACACCAGGGTTGATGTCCTTCAGCAGGCGTGTGCCGGCGGACGTGAAATCGGTGATCCAGAGTTCGTGGCCGCTGGCCTCCGTCTGCGTAGTGAAGAGAAGACGCCCGTCCGGCATCTCCGCCATGTTGATCTGGCCCCGCAGTTCCACGTCGGACACGCGCCGCGTCCCGCTAGCGGTGCCATCCGTCACGTTCAGCAAGCCGAAGAAGTCTTCGGCTTCTCCACCGAGTTCGTAGAACGCAATGCGCCCGTCCTGCAGTGCGACCAAGTTTCCACCGAAGACGTGCTTCACCTCGAAGGTGCCGGCGGCTGTACCGTCGGTGGACCAGAGCGCCAAGCCGCCGCCGTCATTGGCCCAGAAAGCGAGCCGGCCATCGCCCAGCGGTGTGAAGTCAGCGCTGGTGTTCGAGAAGTTATTGACACCAGGACCGATGTTCCTGACCAGGGTCGTTCCCGACGCCGTGCCATCCGTCACCCAGAGTTCACGGCCGACGACCCCATTATTGGCGATGAATAGCGCCCGACCGTGGCCGAGCGACGTGATCTCGGTAGGCAGCCCGTCGGTCGGTCCCGGCCAGATATCCTTGACCAACGACGTCCCCGCCACGGTGCCGTCGGTCACCCAAAGTTCCCACCCGGTGTCAAGTCTTGCGGCAAAAACTGCGCGTCCGCCCCCGAGCGACGTCATCCCGGTCGGAGCAGCGTAGAACTCCTTGATCTCGAATGTCCCTGCGGCGGTCCCGTCCGTTACCCGAAGTTCATGCACCTCGCCGATGCCGCCGCCAGGCAGATTCTCCAAATGGCTTACGCTGAAAAGGAGACGACCGCTGCCGAGGTGCATGAAGCGGGACAGCTCGGACCCCATGTTGTCGAAGGATACGTCCGTCAGGCGCTTCGTCCCGGCGGCAGTCCCGTCGGTTGCCCAAAGCTCGGTACCGGCCACCCCATCATCCGCAACGAAAACCGCCAGAGCCATTATCGCCCCCTCATCCGCGCGGCCCCAGCTAGCCGCCTGCGAGGAGAGGCCGCATCACCCGCTTGGGTTATGATAACGAAACAAATAAGCTTGCTGCGGCCATCGGTGAGCAGCACCTGACATGAGCGCAGCGGACACCCTCGAATCCTTGGTTGACGGGCTCTACGCCGCAGCAACCGGCGATGTTCCGTGGCAGGATTGGCTGCACACGCTGGCCGTGGTGCTGGGTTCGGCCGCCACGTCATTGGTGTATTCGGAGCATGGCACTTGGGGGGGGCAGTTCGATCTTATCGTCGGCACCGGCTACGCCGACGCGGCCCCGGCGGAGTATGCGGCCCATTTCGCCGCGCTTGACGTCCGCCTCCCCGCCGTGTCCCGGCTGGCACCGGGCGAGGTGTATCATGACGGCCTGCAACTGCCTTTCGCGACGGTGGAACACAGCGAGATCTTCAGCGATTTCTACGGCCCGCAAGGGATCGGCAGGGGCATGGGGCTACGCCTGACCGGACCGGGGCATGGGCGCGGTCTGATCGGGGTATTCCGCGGCCTGGGCAAGGACAGCTTCAGCACGGCCCAGGGCCGGACGCTGCAGGCGATCGCCCCGCACCTGAATCGGGCGCTGTCCGTGCATCGCCGCCTCTCGCAGGCCGCGGCGCTCGATCTCGCGGCCCAGTCCGGGCTCGATCGCCTCCGACTGCCGCTGATCATCGTGGACGCCACCCTACGGGTGCAGCGGATGAACGCAGCCGCCGACGATCTGCTCCGGCATCCGGCCTCGCCGGTGACCCTGCGACAGGGCAGGCTTTCGGCCACGAATGACGTCGCGGCTGCCGTCGCCGGCGCCTGCGCCGGGCACGCCGTCCCGCCGCCCATGCTGCGGATACCCTATCCGGATGGCAGCGGTTCCGTCGCGGTTCTGGTCAGCCTGGTCCCTCCGCCATCCGCCTCGGGCAACGGCGCGCCCCGCCTAGCGCTGGTGCTGATGTCCGACAGCCGGCGGCAGGCGACGGTGGACACGGCCCTGCTGCGCGCCGAGTTCGCCCTAACGGCGGCCGAGGCCGAGGTGGCGGCGAGCCTGCTGCTCGGTGCTTCCGTCGCGGATATCGCGCGACGCCGCACCGTAAGCCTGGAGACCGTCCGCGTGCAGGTGAAGAGCCTGCAGTTGAAGACCGGGTGCCGCAGCCAGGCACAGTTGGTCGCGGCCTTCGCCCAGAGCCTGGCGACCGCCTTGCCGTCCACGGCCGCGGCGCCGGACGGCCAAGCCCGCGCACGGAATACGATCCCACGCCTCCCTTGAGCTTAGAGGATGGGGGACTAACGAGCGGCTGGATGTCGCTGGTATGGAGGTTGTTCATCCGGGGCGGGGTCGGTTGGCTTGATGCGGCGGCGGCTGCGATGGAGCATGCCGGCATGGAAACGCCCCGCGACCGGCTTCGCGCCCGCCTCGACCCCGCCCGCCCCGCCATCGCCATGTCGGCGCACAACGCGCTCTCCGCGAAGCTCGCCGCCGAGGCGGGCTTCGACGCCATCTGGGGCAGCGGCTTTGAACTGTCCGCTGCCCATGCGGTGCCGGATGCCTCCATCCTGTCCTGGGAGACGCATCTCGCCGCCATGCGCGCCATGATCGAGGTGCAGCCCGCCCCGGTCGTCGCCGACATCGACACCGGCAGCGGCAATGCGGTGAACGTCGCCTACCTTGCCCCCCGCTATGCGGCCGCCGGCGTCGCCGCGATGGTGATGGAGGACAAGACCTTCCCCAAGGACTCCTCACTTCGCCTCGGCGGACGGCAGGAACTCGTCCCGGTCGAGGAGTTCCAGGGCAAGATCGAGGCGGCGCGCATCGCGAACGGCCCGCTGGTCATCGCTCGGACCGAGGCGCTGATCGCGGGCCTCGGCCAAGCCGAGGCACTGAAGCGCGGCGCGGCCTACGCCGAGGCCGGCGCGGATGCGGTGCTGATCCATTCCAAGCAGAAGACGCCGGATGAGATCCTCGGCTTCTGCCGCGCCTGGTCCAGCCGCGTGCCGCTGGTGCTGGTGCCGACCGCCTACCCGCAGCTCTCCTTCGCCGAGGTCGCGGCGCTGGACAAGGTCGGGCTGATCATCTGCGGCAACCACGCCATCCGCGCAGCGGTGGCGGCGATGCGCGACACTTTCGCCCGCATCCGGGCCGAAGGCGGCATC
Source organism: Roseomonas sp. (assembly GCA_041914265.1). Lineage (GTDB taxonomy): Bacteria > Pseudomonadota > Alphaproteobacteria > Acetobacterales > Acetobacteraceae > Neoroseomonas. Next base: position 21,664 of record JAYSDS010000035.1, on the reverse strand, counting down.
GCGGGCGTCGAATCCCGCATCGCCTCGGTCGCCGATGTCTTCGCCCTGCAGGGCGATGCCGCCATGCGCGAGATCGAGAAGCGCTTCCTGCGCTGATGCTCAGCGCCTGCCTTGAACGTCCGGGGCAGGCGCTCAGCCGGCTTCCCACACCCGACGCAACAGCAGGCCGAGGACGATCCCGGGCAGGACCGCCACCAGGCCGAGGACGGCGCCGACGACGAGTTCGAACGGCCAGAGGTTGTGGGCGGTCGGGTCGCGCAGCGCCTCGACCAGCACGCGCAGCGCGATCGCAGTCGGCATGCAGGCCGCCATCATGCCGATCACCCGTCGCATCCGCGCGGCGCGGACCATCACCAGCAGCGCCGCGATCAGCGCCGGCGCCAGCAGGAACGGCCCGAGGAAGGCCGCCGGCGGCTCGGCCTCCCGATAGGGCAGCAGCCAGTAAGGCGGCCCGATCAGCAGAAGGCCGCTCAGGAAAGCCACCATCAGCAGCGTGATGCGGGAGGGCTCCATGCGCGCCACTATAATAGGGACTGCGCGTGCGGCAGCGGCCGCATCAGGCCGGAAGCGGAAAGAGACGCCCGGCGAGTGACAAGGCCAAGCGCACCGCCTCGCTCTCGCGCTCCTCGCTCCAGGCCAGCGCGACGCCGACGCCACGCACCGGCCCCGCGAGGACGCGAAAGGCCACGCCCGGCGGATTCAGCTTCGCCATGCCTTCGGAGACCAGCGCCACGCCCAGCCCCGCCGCGACGAAGCCGAGCTGCGCCATGGCCGATCCCACCTCCCTCACCGCGACCGGGGCGAAGCCGGCCGCGCGGCAGGCCGCCGTCATCGCATCGGAATAGGCCGGGCTGATCGCGCGCGGCAGGACCAGCATCGGCTCATCCGCGAGCCTCGACAGCGGCAAGGGGTCGGGTCCCTCCAGCATCGCATGCCCGACTGGCAGCGCTGCGACGAGGCGATCCTCGCCGAGCGGGCGCAGGCGGATCGGCACCACCTCGCGATCCGCGCGCAGCAGGGCGAGGTCCGCCTCACCGCGGCGCAGGGCTTCCATCGCGTCGGCCGTGTCCATCTCCCGCACGCTGATCGCGGCATCGGGACGCGCAGCCTGCATCGCGCGCACCAAGGGCGGCAGGTAGTCGAACAGTGCCGAGGTGACGCAGGCGATCGCCACCGGCGCCGAACGCCCCGCGCGAAGCTCCCGCGCCAGAGCTTCGAGTTCCGATGCATCGCCGGCCACGCGCCGCGCGAGTGGCAACAGGGCTTCTCCCTCGCGCGTCGGCCGCGCGCCCTTGCCCGTGCGTTCGAGCAGCCGCACGCCGAGTTCCCGTTCCAGCGCCTGGATCTGCGCGGTCAGCGGTGGCTGCGAGATCCCGAGCCGCGCGGCAGCGCGTCCGAAATGCCCTTCTTCGGCAACGGCGAGGAAATGCCCCAGGCGGCGCACCAGACGGAAATCCATCCCGATACGGAAATCCTATTGCACGCCACGGTCAATTGGATTGGACGATCATGCATTCCCGGCGCACAACACGCGCCGTCTGCTCTTCTCATCATAGGGAGAACGCCGTCGATGAAGCTCCACCCCGTCAAGGTCCACCCGTCCAAGTCGCTGCTGAAGCGCGAGGACCAGCTCGCCTGGAAGATGGCTTCCGTCGCGACCGACAAGGTCGCGGTCGAGAAGGACGTCCAGGAGATGATCATCAACCGGATCATCGACAACGCCTCGGTCGCCATCGCCGCCATCAACCGCCGCCCGGTCGTCTCCGCCCGTGGCATGGCGCTCGGCCATTCGAAGAAGGCGGGCGGCGCGCAGGTCTTCGGCGTGAAGTCGGGCACGACCGTCTCGCCGGAATGGGCGGCCTGGGCGAACGGGACCGCGGTGCGTGAGCTCGACATGCACGACACCTTCCTCGCCGCCGACTACTCCCACCCGGGCGACAACATCCCCCCCGTGCTCGCCGTCGCCCAGGCGATGGAGAAGTCGGGGCGCGACCTGATCCGCGGCCTGGCCACCGGCTACGAGCTGCAGATCGACCTGGTGCGCGCCATCTGCCTGCATGAGCACAAGGTGGACCACATCGCCCATCTCGGGCCCTCGGCCGCGGCCGGCATCGGCACGCTGCTGAAGCTGCCGCAGGAAGTCGTCTTCCAGTCCATCCAGCAGGCGCTGCACACGACGGTGTCCTTCCGCCAGTCGCGCAAGGGGGAGATCTCCTCCTGGAAGGCCTATGCCCCCGCCCATGCCGGCAAGCTGGCGATCGAGGCGGTGGACCGCTGCATGCGCGGCGAGGGCGCTCCCTCCCCCATCTATGAAGGTGAAGATTCGGTCATCGCCTGGGTGCTCTCCGGCCGCTCGAACCGCCAGGACGTCTACGGGCCCGTCTACTACAACGTGCCGCTGCCCGAGGCCGGCGAACCGAAGCGCGCCATCCTGTCGAGCTACACCAAGGAACACTCCGCGGAGTACCAGTCCCAGGCGCTGATCGACCTCGCCTTCCGCATGCGCGAGCAGATCAAGGACTTCGACGACATCGCGAAGATCGTCATCCACACCTCCCATCACACGCACTACGTGATCGGGACCGGGGCGAACGATCCGCAGAAGATGGACCCGAAGGCGAGCCGCGAGACGCTCGACCACTCCATCATGTACATCTTCGCCGTCGCCCTGCAGGACGGGCGCTGGCACCATGTGGACAGCTATGCGCCGAAGCGCGCGGGCCGCGCCGACACCGTCCGCCTGTGGCAGAAGATCGAGACCACCGAGGACCCGGAATGGACCCGCAAGTACCATTCCAAGGACCCCGATGAGCTCGCCTTCGGGGGCCGGGTGGAGATCTTCTTCAAGGACGGGTCGAAGCTGGTCGATGAGCTCGGCGTCGCCAACGCCCATCCGAACGGTGCGAAGCCCTTCGCCCGCGCCGACTACATCAACAAGTTCCGCACGCTGACGGACGGCATCATCTCCGCCCGCGAGGCCAACCGCTTCATCGAGGTGGTACAGGACCTGACGAAGCTGAAGGCCGGCGAGCTCGGCGCGCTGAACGTCGCGCTGCCGGCGGGCGGGCTGCTCGACAGCAAGCCGGGCATCTTCTGAGCATGCCGGCGGTGGAGGTCCGGGACGGGACGGCGGCGGATGCCCCCATCCTCGCCCGGATCTACACCGCCGCGCGCGCCGCCGCGATGCCGGGCCTGGTCGAGGCCCATGACGTTAACGGCGTCGCCGACTGGCTCGCCGGCAACCTCATGATGCGGCACCGCGTCCGCGTCGCGACGGTCGACGGCGTCCCTGTCGGCTATGCCGGCTTCGGGGTGGATGCGGCGCGGGGCCCGATGGTCCTGCATCTCTACCTCGACCCCGCCTGGCGTCGCCGCGCCATCGGCAGCCGCCTGCTGGCCGAAGCGCATGCCGCCCTCGGCCCTCGCCTTTCCCTGTTCTGCATCGCACGCAACACTGGCGCCCGAGCCTTCTACGAGCGCCATGGCTTCCGCGTCGCCGCGACGAGCGACGGCGCGGGTACGGAGGAGGGGGAGCCCGACATCCTGTACGTCACGGATGCAGCGCCCCCTGGACACGAACACCAAGACAAGCGGGAGCACCCCATGAGCGAAACGCCTGACATCAAGAAGGGCCTCGTCGGCGTCTATGCCGATGAATCCTCCATCTCCAAGGTGATGCCGGAGACCAACTCGCTGACCTATCGCGGCTATGCCGTGCAGGACCTGTGCGAGAACGCCTCCTTCGACGAAACCGCCTTCCTGCTGTGGAACGGGGAATTGCCGAGCGCCGCCGAGCTCGCCGCCTTCCAGGCGGAGGAGAAGGCGAACCGGGCGCTCTCCCCGGCGCTGCTGCGCGTCATCGCCGAGTTCCCCAAGGACGCGCATCCGATGGATGCGATCCGCTCCGCCGTCTCCTTCATGGGCATGGAAGACCCGGAGACGGCCGACATCTCCGACGCCGCCCAGCGGCGCAAGGCGATGCGGCTGCTCGCGAAGATCCCGACCGCGGTCGCCGCGGCGCACCGTGCCTCCAAGGGCCAGGCGCCGATCGCGCCCGACGCCTCGCTGCCCTTCGGCGCCAACTTCTTCAACATGGTGTTCGGGAAGGTGCCGCAGCCGGAGGTGCTGAAGGCCTTCGACGTCTCGATGATCCTCTACGCGGAACACACCTTCAACGCCTCGACCTTCACCGCCCGGACCATCTGCTCGACCCAGGCGGACATGCATGGCGCGATCACCGGCGCGATCGCCGCGCTGAAGGGTCCGCTGCATGGCGGCGCCAACGAAGCCGTCATGCACATGCTCAAGGAGATCCCGTCTCCCGACGCGGCTGCCGCATGGCTCGAAGGCAAGTTCGACCACAAGGCGCTCGTGATGGGCTTCGGCCACCGCGTCTACAAGACCGGCGACAGCCGCGTCCCCACCATGAAGAAGTACGCCGAGATCATGGCCGAGGTGGTCGGCGACAAGCGGTGGATGAACACCTCCAACGTGCTCGCGAAGATCATGCTGGAACGGAAGAACATCCACCCGAACCTCGATTTCCCGGCAGGCCCCGCCTACTACCTGATGGGCTTCGACATCCCGCTCTTCACGCCGATCTTCGTGTGCTCCCGCATCACCGGCTGGGCGGCGCATGTGCTCGAACAGGCCGCCGACAACCGGCTGATCCGCCCGCTCTCCTTCTACACCGGCGTCGAGCAGCGTCCGGTCGTGCCGCTGCCGCAGCGCGGCTGAGCGAACACTCTCCCGCCGCGCGAGCGGATGGCGGCGGGAGAGCAACGCGCGCAGCGCCGACGCGTTGCGCGCCATCCGCGACGCGCTTCGACAGATCGAACGCGACGCTCACGACACACAACGCACATCGCGATGCGCATCGCGCGCATTTTGCGCGCGTCGTCGTGCGGATTCTGTTGACACCGAATATGCGCGTGCAGATAGCGTGCGTTGCGCGAATCATCTTGCGCGATTCGTCGGCTTCGCTCTCTCGCACGTCGCTCCGCTTCTCTCATTCGGGTGTTCGTGCAGCGAAGGACATCGACGCATCGGGAAGGATGACCGCCGCAGCAGGGAAGGACGGTCGATGGACCGCGGACTCTTGGGGCGGATGACGTTCAACGTCTTCCATCCCGCATCGCCGGAGGGCGCGACTACGGCGCCGAGGCCTGGCGAAGGAGATGTCGGAAGCGAGGCGCGGCCGGGGTTTGCCGCGACCACCACGCATCCGGCGCCCCGCATCCGAACGATCGCCCGAGAGCCATCGGAGCGCGCGACGGGATCCGCGCGCCTGAAGGCGGCTCGTCCCCACCTGCTGTCCCCCCGGAGCCGTCGCGCTGAGGCGCGCCGTGCTCCTCTCACCGGAACGCACGGAGACACCAGAGCACCATGACCGATATCATCGAGACCACCGAGGTCGAGGAAGTGCTGCGCGCCCAGCCGATGGCGATGGCCGCGGCGAAGAAGAAGGCGCCGGCGAAGAAGAAGCCCGCCGCCGCCAAGGCGAAGAAGCCGGCTGCGAAGAAGGCCGCTGCCAAGAAGCCGGCCGCCAAGAAGGCCGCGCCGAAGAAGGCCGCTGCCAAGAAGGCCGCTCCGAAGAAGGCCGCTGCCAAGAAGCCGGTCGCCAAGAAGGCCGCGCCGAAGAAGGCCGTCGCCAAGAAGGCCGCTCCGAAGAAGGCTGCCGCCAAGAAGCCGGTTGCCAAGAAGGCCGCGCCGAAGAAGGCCGCCGCCAAGAAGCCGGTTGCCAAGAAGGCCGTCGCCAAGAAGGCCGCGCCGAAGAAGGCCGTCGCCAAGAAGCCGGCCGCCAAGAAGGCCGCTGCTCCGAAGAAGGCGGTCGTGAAGTCCGCTGCCCGCGTCGAGGCTGCGAAGAAGGCCGCGGCCACCCGCGCCGCGAAGAAGGCCGCCGCGGCTGCCGCCGCCGCGAGCCCGGCGCCCGCGCCCGAGACCTCGGTCGAATAAGACCAGCGCCGATCCCGGCGATGGGGCGCTGTCCGCGATGCGGGCAGCGCCCTTTTCGCTTCCGGACACCGCCATGCCCAGCATCCATCCCTTGCCGCCAGGCGAACGCTATCGCCTCGCGCCGCTCCTCGAAACCTACGCCGCCGAGATGCGCGACACCCTCGCCGGCAGCCGTCCCGCGCGCGGCGTGGACGCCGCGGCGATGCTCGCCGCCGATGCGCGCACCGAGGTGCTCGCCGCCATCGAGGATGACGTCCTCATCGCCTTCGCCATCTTCTTCGACCTGCCCGAGGCCGTCTTCGCGCGACGCTGCGGGGCGCTGGACGACCTCTTCGTGCGGCCCGACCGACGCGGGCGAGGCCTGGCGCGCACGATGATCGACGCGCTCTGCGCCCTGGGCCGCGAACGCCATTGGTCGCATCTGCGATGGATCGTGCCGGAGGGCGACCGCGGCGCCATCGCTCTCTACGAACGCATCGCCGAACGCGCGGATTGGCGGTCCTACGTGATCCGGCTCGATCCGGCGGCGTCGCTGTAGCGGGTCGGACAAACGGCGCGGGTGAGTGGAGGGGCTGCGGCGTTCCCGACGGGCGGTCCAGGTGAAGCCACTGTTGGAATTGGAGAGGCGTTGCCCCTCCAAGCCATCCCGCCAAGGGCCGAAGAGCCTTTGGAAACCTCGACCTGGCGCCGTCCGCCACCGGCAGAATGGCGCCGAAACGCGCTACGAGGGTTCGGTGTGAACGTCGCGCGTGGCGCCAAGTGCCGGCGGTCCAGGCCGCACTGTGGCCAAGGGACCCCATCGACGTTGCACAGCATCGCCGATGGGAACCCCGCGGGAAGGGCCGGAGGGGCAGCGCGCCTCCGGTTCCCGTCCTTGGCATTGGGCGCCCGCACCCGATCCAGGAGCGCCCGGCATCCGGCGGGCCGCGTCAGCTCCGCGTGTCGGGCTCATCAGCACCCCCGCCCCGACCCTTGACGCCGCGCCCGCATCGGCACACCAACCGCGCCATCTTCCGGAAGTTCTCCCCCCGATGTCCTTTACCGACCTGCCCGCGCCCCTGCGCGAGGCCCTCACCGCCCGTGGCTATGCCGAACCCACCGCCGTGCAATCCGCGGTGCTGACGCCTGAAACGGCGGGGCGCGATCTCCTCGTCTCCGCGCGCACCGGCTCCGGCAAGACCGTTGCCTTCGGCCTTGCCATTGCGCCGGAACTGCTTGGCGACGCGGTTCGCCTGAAGCCTGCCGGCGCGCCCTTGGCGCTGGTGGTCGCGCCAACGCGCGAACTCGCCCTGCAGGTGAAGACCGAGCTCACCTGGCTCTACGCGCCGGCGGGCGGGCGCATCGTCTCCTGCGTCGGCGGCATGGATCCGGTCGCCGAGCGCCGGCAGCTCGCCCATGGCGCGCATATCGTGGTCGGCACGCCGGGACGGCTGCGCGACCACCTCGAACGCGGCAACCTCGCCGCCACCGCGCTGCGCGCCGTCGTGCTCGACGAGGCGGACGAGATGCTCGACCTCGGCTTCAAGGACGAGCTGGAGGCGATCCTTGACGAGACGCCCGCCGAGCGACGCACGCTCCTCTTCTCCGCCACCGTGCCGCGCGGCATCGCGGCGCTGGCGAAGAGCTACCAGCGCGACGCGCTGCGCATCGAGGCCACCAGCCAGGCCGAGCCGCATGGCGACATCGAATACCGCGCCGCCCTGGTCGCCCCGCATGAGATCGAACGCGCCGTCGTGAATCTCCTGCGGCTCGAGGATGCACGCATCGCCATGGTCTTCTGCGCGACGCGGGCCACGGTCGCGCGGCTGCACGGCAACCTGGCGGAACGCGGCTTCTCGGCAGTGGCGCTGTCCGGCGAGCTGTCCCAGGCGGAACGCTCCCGCGCGCTGCAGAACCTGCGCGACGGCCGGGCGCGGGTCTGCGTCGCGACCGACGTCGCCGCCCGCGGCATCGACTTGCCCGACCTCGGCCTGGTGATCCATGCCGAGTTGCCGCGCGACCCGGAGACGCTGCTGCATCGCTCCGGCCGCACCGGGCGTGCGGGGCGCAAGGGCGTGTCGGTGCTGCTGGTGCCCCATACGCGCCGGCGCCTCGCCGAACGGCTGATCGCCGCGGCGCGGGTGAAGGCATCCTGGGCGCCGGCACCCTCGGTCGAAGCGGTGCGCGCCCGCGATGACGAACGCCTCGCCGCCCAGGCGCAGGCACTGATCGCCGAGGAGCCGGAAGAAGCCGATCGCGATCTCGCCCGACACCTCCTGGCGGACCGGACCGTGAGCGCCGAGGCGTTGGCGGCCGCGCTGCTGCATGTGCTCCGCGCCCCGCTGCCTGCGCCGGAGGAGTTGACGGAAATCGCCGAGCGCCCGGCCCCTCGCGCGCCGCGCGAAGCCGCGCCTCGCGCCGAAGGCGGCGGCGAGGAAGGCGTGTGGTTCCGCATGGATGTCGGGCGTGACGGCCGCGCCGATCCGAAATGGCTGCTGCCCTTCCTGTGCCGGCGCGGCCACGTCACGCGGCAGGAGATCGGCCGCATCCGCATCCTGGCGCGCGAGACGCAGTTCGAGGTCGCACCCTATGCCGCCCAGCGCTTCGCCGCGGCATCGCGCAAGGGCGATGAGCAGGACGCCCATATCCGCATCGTGCCAATGCAGCCGATGCGGCGCGGGAAGCGGTGAAGCGGGAGGGGCGGCGCCCCTCCCCGGTCACGCTTCCCAGGCCTCCCCGTCGCGTCGCACCGCGCCCTCGCTTCCCAGCTTGATCAGGTGGGCGAGCAGGCTGCGCGCCGCCGCCGGCACCAGCCGCGGATCGAGCGCCGGCCCGTAGACCGGCGGCACCAGTTCCTGGGCGGTCGCGCGGCGGAGCTTGCGCAGCACTTCGAGCACCATCTCCTCGCGCTCGCGCCGATGCGCGGCGAGCGCGGCCATGAAGGGTCCCGGGTTCGGCAGCGCCGGCCCATGCCCTGGAAGGAACAGCCGGTCGTCACGCTCGGCAAGCCGCGCGAGGGAGCGCATATAGGCCGCCATGTCCCCATCCGGCGGGCTGACCACGCTGGTGGACCAGGACATCACATGGTCGGCGCTGAACAGGATGCCCGTGCCTTCCAGCGCGAAGCAGAGATGGTTGGCGCAATGCCCCGGCGTGTGGATGGCGCGGAGCGACCAGTCGCTGCCCGCCACGCTGGCGTCGTCGGCGACGGCCACATCGGGGCGGAAGGCGTGGTCCCCGCCCTCCCCGCCCTGGTCGGGCGGCGTCATGTGCGGGCCGAAGCCGTAGCTGGGCGCCCCGGTCGCCGCCTGAAGCGCCGCCACCCCCGGCGAATGGTCGCGATGCGTGTGGGAGACGAGGATGTGGCTGATCCGCTCGCCGCGCGTGGCATTCAGGATGACGGAGAGATGCCCCTCATCCACCGGGCCCGGATCGAGCACCGCCACGGACTCGCCGCGACCGATCAGCCAGGTGTTGGTGCCTCGATAGGTGAAGGGGCCGGGATTGCCGCACAGGATGCGCCGCACCCCGGGGGCCACCTGCTCGGCCTCTCCGGGCGGCAGGGGGTCGTCCTTCAGGAAGGGAATGCTCACTGGTTCCTCCGATCCGACGCGCGCTTGAGTTCCCGGTGCAGGATATAGAGGCCCGAGATGACGATGAGCGCGGCGCCGGCCAGGGTGCTCCAGGTCGGCTGATCGGCAAAGATCAGCCAGCCCAGCGCGACCGACCAGAGGATCGAGGTGTAGGAATAGGGCCCGAGGGCGGAGACCTGCGCCGAGGCATAGGCCTCCGTCAGCAGGATCTGCGCAACGCCGCCGATCAACCCGATCAGGATCAGCAGGAACAACTCCCACAGGCTCGGCGTGGTCCAGATGAAGGGCAGCGCGACCAGCGTGAACAGCGTCATCAGCAGCGACTGCCACAGGACGATGGTCGCCGAGGATTCGGTCGCGGACAGGCTGCGGACCAGCAGCGTGGTGATGGCCGACCAGGCGCCCTGGGTGACGGCGGCAATCATGCCGATGGTGGCGATGCTGTCCGGGCCCGCGCCCTGGAAGGCCCCCTTGCCGAGGGCGATCACCAGGATGCCGACGAAGCCGAGCAGCACGGCCGACCAGCGATGGATGCCGACCTTCTCCCCTAGGAATGGGATGGACAGCATGGTGACGAAAAGCGGCGTCGAATAGGACAGCGCGGTCTGGTCGGCCAGCGGCAGCACGGTGAGCGCGAAGAAGGAACAGCCCTGCGCCATGGTGCCGGTGAAGGCGCGGATCACATGCCCCGGCAGCCGCTTGGTGCGCAGCATCGACCAGTCGTGCCGCCGCGCCGCCAGGCCAAGCGTGATCGGCAGGGCGAAGGCCGAGCGGAAGAACATCGTCTCGATGAAATGGATGTGGTCCGAGACGCCCTTGATCAGCACCGACATGATGGTGAAGAGCGCGGTCGCCGCCAGCATCAGCAGGGCACCGCGGCGGATGTCGTGGCGCAGGGGCATCAGCCGGCGCGCTTCTCGGCTGCCCGGCGCACGCGTTCCCGATGCAGGTTGTACAGGCCGGCGACGATGACGACCGCCGCACCGGCCAGGGTCGTCCAGGCCGGCACCTCGGCCCAGATCAGGAAGCCGAGGACCCCGCCGATCAGCAGCGGCGAGTATTCGTAGGGCGCCAGCGCCGACACCGGGGCCAGGGCGAAGGCCCGCGCGAAGAGCATATGCGCGATGGCATTGGCGATGCCGAAGAACAGCAGGGCGATGAGCGCGCCGGTTCCGGGCATCCCGGCCGGCAGCGGGAAGGCCGGCAGCAGCGCGAACCCGACCGGGATATGGGCGACCATCAGCCAGAAGGCGATGGCATCCGGGCTGTCGGTGGCTGTGAGCACGCGCGTCCAGATGCGCGTGACGGCCATGACGACGACGGCGACGAGGAGGATCGGCGTCTCGAAGCGCCAGAGGTCGCCCCCGGGCTGGAGCATGATCATCACGCCGAAGAAACCGAGCAGCGTCGAGCTCCAGCGCCGCCAGCCCACCTTCTCACCCAGCATCGGAATGGCGAGCAGCGTCATCAGCAACGGCGCCGCCGCGGCGATGGCATAGGAATCCACCAGCGCCATCCCGTGCACCCAGGCCCAGTACCAGGTGGCCGAGACGCCGCAATGCAGCAGTCCCCGGAAGGTCAGCAGCCGCCGGTTCACAGGCCAGAGCCGCCGCCCGCGCACCAGGGTGAAGACAGCGATGCTGCCGACCACGCCGCGCGCGATCATCGAGACCGCGACGCCAACCTCGGGCAGCACCCACTTCACGGCGGCATCGGCCGAGGTGACGATGACATAGGCGAACAGGATCAGCACGATGCCGCGAACGGCCTCGGCACCGGTGGGTATGCTCAGACCGTTGCCGCGCAGCCTTTCGCCGTCCGCCATCCTCGGGCGCCGTGTCCCCCTTCAATCCTGCCGCAAGAAAAGACGGTGTCCATCGATCTCGCCGGCGGGCCGATACCGCATAAAGGCTTCGGCGAACAGCGGATGTCGCAGGAAATACTGCAACAGATCGAAACGCTCGCCACAGGCGGGGATATTGGCATGCCGCGTGACCAGGAGGGCGCGCGGCGGCGACAGGGCGAACTCCTCAGCGGTGCGGCGATAGAAGGCGAATTCCACCGCCCCCATGTCATGGGGCTCGCGATAGGGCTCCGGACCGGTCGGACAGCTGCGATAGGCGCCCTGGAGCGGCCAGATGCTCATCGCATGCAGGTGCTGGTGCGCCTCGGCATAGGTCAGGGCCGGCTGCAGCGGAAACAGGTCGGGGCTGAGCGCGAGCACATCCGCCCCGAAGGCGTTCTGGCGCAGCCAGTCCGCCAGGCGGCCCGGCGTCTCGCCATGGAAGGCGGTCTGGCGCCAGGGCGTCTCGCCGCCACGCAGGGCGTAGCCCATCACGGCGAAGGCGGCGATGGCGGCGAGCATCGGCGCCGCCGCGCGGGCACGTGCTGCCGGCAGGGCGCGGTCCATCCAGCGCGCCGCGGTCACGGCCAGCGCGCCGCAGCCGAGGATGCTCACGGGCATGACGTGATAGGTCCAGCCCTTGTGCTGGATCCAGGCGGCCAGGAAGGCGCCGAGCGCCGCCGCCGCGAGGGCCTGGCCGAGAGCGCCGGCCTCCCGCCGCAGGGCCAGTGGCATGGCGAGCATCAGGAAGGCCGCCGCGCCCATCACGTCCGTGCCGAGCACGCCCCAGAAGCCGGGCCCGTGGATGCTGCCATAGACCTGCCAGGCGAAGGGCAGGACCTGTTCCCAATAGACCGGAAAGACGGCCAGCACGACGAGCAGATAGGCCAGCCAGACCAGCCCCATCGCCCAGGGTATCGGGTCTCGCCGCCAACGGGCGAGGCCGAGCCGGCCCGCGACCAGCGTCTCGACCAGCAGGGGGACGGCGAGGAAATAGGGCTTCAGGGCGAAGGCCAGCGCCGCCATGACCGTGACGCCGAGGGCGAGCCGCCAGGGCACCGCCGGCCCCTCGATCCGCCGGGCGGCGAGCAGGGCATAGGGGATGGCCGCCATGCCCATGATCACGTCGCGCTGGCCGAAATCGGACCCGGCCATGACCAGCAGCAGCGGCAGGGTGGTGGTCAGCACCGCGGCCTCGACCGTGCCCTCGGCACGGCCGGCGCGCAGCGCATCGGTCATCCACCAGAGCAGCCCGGCAAAACCGAGCAGGCAGACGAGCAGCGCCTCGACCGGCGTCAGCACCGTCCAGCGGGCGAGCGCGGCGGGGATGAGGTTCAGCAGGTAGATCAGCGGCGGGTTGACGTCGATCAGGTCGACATAGAGCCGCTCCCCCCCCAGCCAGCGGCGGGAGAAATCCAGCACTGCCGCCACGTCGTGATTCAGCGGCGGCAGCAGGATGCAGATCAGGAAGAAGACGGCCGGGGCGAAGCCGGCCCAGCGCAGCAGCCGGGCACGGGGTCCCGCGCCGGCGCGCAGGACGGCGGCCCTGGCCGGGGCATAGGGCGCCGCGGCCGGGCCGGACTCGGGTTGGTTCGGAAAGGGGGTCATCGACGGCGCGCATCCTCCCGATGCGGCCCGCCCTATGCAACCGGAATGCGGCGGCGGCTGGCGCATCCCTGCCTTGTTCCAGCCTTGCTGCGATGCGATGAGACGATGCCGTGGAACCCGCCGAATACGACCTGATGGATGCGGCGGAGGAGCGCATGTGGTGGTACCGCGCCCTCCATGCCCGCGTGATCGATGCGCTGCGCCGCCGTCCCGGGCCGGCGGGGGCGCTGCTCGATGCCGGCTGCGGCACGGGTGGGCTGCTGCGGCGCCTGGTCGCGCTGGGGCGGCCGCTGGCGGGGCTCGACTACAATCCCGGCGCGGCGGGGCGCGCGGCGGCCAAGTCCGGGGCGCTGACCGTGGCGGGGGATGCGAACCGCCTGCCCTTCGCCGATGGCGCCTTCACCGCCCTCACCTCCTGCGACGTGCTGTGCCACCGCGCCGTCGATCCCGGCACCGCGCTGGCCGAGTTCCGCCGCGTGCTCGCCCCCGGCGGGACGCTGGTGCTGAACCTGCCTGCCTATCAATGGCTGCATTCCGCCCATGACGCGCGGGTGCACAATGACCGCCGCTTCACCGCGCGCGACGCGGGCGCCCTGCTGGCCGCGGCTGGCTTCGCCGCCATCGAGGCGCGCTACTGGAACGCCCTGCTGCTGCCGCTGATGATCCTGCAGCGGAAGGTCCTGCGATCCGACGCGGACCATGACAGCAGCGACGTCGCCCCCTTCCCCCCCTGGCTGGATGCCGCGCTGCACGGCATGACGGTGATCGAGCGCGCCGCCGGCCGCGCCGGGCTGCGCTATCCTGCCGGCGGATCGATCCTTCTGGTCGCGACGCGACCCTGATGCTGGAGAACGGCTTCATGTCCATCACCGCGGCCGGGAAAACCTACCCGGTCGGCCTGTCCATCGTCGTGCCGGTCTATCGCGGCGCGGCCACCGTTGGCATGCTCGTCGCCGAACTGTCGAAGCTGCAGCCCGAGGGCGGCATCGAGATCGTCCTGGTCAACGACGGCAGCCCGGACAATTCCGGCGATGTGTGCCGCGAGCTCGCCGCGACCGCGACGGTGCCGCTCACCTATATCGAGCACGCCCGCAACTTCGGCGAGCACAACGCGGTCATGACCGGGCTGCGCCATGCCCGCGGGGCCTATGTCATCACCATGGATGACGACCTGCAGAACCCGCCGGAGGAGGTCATCAAGCTCTATGACCATTGCCGGCTGGGCAGCTTCGACGTGGTCTACACGCGGTATGCCGTGAAGGAGCACGAAGGCTGGCGCAACCTCGGCTCCGCCTTCGCCAACTGGGTCGCGGACCAGCTCATGGACAAGCCGAAGGGGCTGTACCTCTCCTCCTTCCGCTGCATGTCGGCCCTCGCGGTGGAGGAGGTCATCAAGTATCGCGGCCCCTACCCTTATGTGGACGGGCTGCTGATGCAGGTGACACAGCGGCTCGATTCCATCGAGGTGAAGCACTTCGCGCGGATGGAAGGCCGGTCCAACTACACGATGAGGCGGCTGGTGCGGCTGTGGCTGAACCTCGCGACGAACTTCTCGGTGCTGCCGCTGCGGATGGCGATCTTCGCCGGCGTCGGGATGGGCGTGCTCGGCCTGATCGCGGCGCTCTGGACCATCATCGAGGCGATGTTCGGCGAGACCCCCTCCGGCTGGGCCTCGCTGATGACCGTCACGCTGCTGATCGCGGGGGTGCAGTTCCTCATCCTCGGCGTGATGGGCGAATATGTCGGGCGCGCCTTCATGTCGGCGAACGGCAAGCCCCAGGGCGTGGTGCGCCAGGTGATCGCGGCGCGGGAGCCCACGCCGTGATGCTGCACTGGATCGCGCTGGCCGCGGCGATCAGCACCTCCATGGCCGGGCAGGTGCTGCTGAAGTCCGGCGCGGCCGGTTCCGTGGCGTCGGAAGGCGGGTTCTTCGACCAGCTCTTCCGCATCCCGACCATGGTCGGGCTCGTGCTCTATGGCGGGGCGGCGCTGCTCTACATCATCGCCCTGCGCAAGATCCCGATGAGCGTCGCCCTGCCCTGCACCGCCGCCTCCTATGTCATCATCGCCATCATCGGCTGGGCGGTGTTCGGGGAGAGCATGGGGATGCACAAGGTTGCCGCCATCGGCCTCATCGCCGCCGGCGTCGCGCTGCTCGCGACCACGGCATGAAGCGCGGCGCGGCGCTGCTGCTGTTGCTGGCGGGCTGTGCGCCCGCCTCGCCGCCCTGCCCGGCCGGCACCACGGAGGCGACCGTCGTCGAGGCCTATTTCGGCCGCAACCTTCGCGACCGCGACCCGGTCACCGAGGCCGAATGGCGCGGCTTCCTGGCCGAGACCGTCACCCCGGCCTTTCCGGACGGGCTGACGGCGCTGGATGGCACTGGCCAATGGCGCAACCGCGAGGGCCGCATCGTCCAGGAGGCCAGCAAGGTCCTGGTCGTGGTGCTGCCGGGCGCGGACGCCGCGACGGCCCGCGCCCGGCTGCGACCGGTGGAAGAAGCCTGGAAGGCCCGCTTCCGCCAGCAATCAGTGCTGACGGTCTACCGCCAGGCCTGCGCGGCGTTCTGACCGCGCGGCCCGGGCGGCGCCGTCAATCCGCGTCGCCGACGCGGAAATAGTACCCGGCCACGCTGCCCGCGGCCCCGCAGAAGGAGGTGAAGCCGTCCGTCAGCACGCGGATCTGCAGCATGGTGCCGAGCCAGCGCAGCTCGATCTGGCCGTCATCCGTCTCCAGCCAGTCGATGCGGTCGGCGCGGCCCTCGCCGTCATATTCGCAGGTCCAGGCGACATCGCCGATGTCGGCGGTGCCGATCTCGACCCCGTACAGGTCCTGCGCCTGGCGCCGCACCACCACCTCCCCCGCCGCGCTCGCCCAACGCCCGACGATGCCGGGCGCCGGCAGGGGGTCGATGCGGATGAGCTGCATCAGCCGGTATTCCAGGGCGGCGCGCAGCGCGGCGCGCGGGTTGGGCTCGTCCAGCGTGCCGTCGCGATTGAACTGCAGGTCGCGTGAGAGGCTGCGCCGCCAGGCGGCGTCCTGGCGCCGGAGCTCGGCCGCGCCCTCGGGACCCAGCGGGATCAGCAGTTCCTCGAGCCGCATTGCGCGCGCCTGGTCCATGATGGCGAGCCAGGGATCGGCCCGGATCGCGGCGTCCACGGCCCGCAGCGCGGCGGCGCAGTCGCGGTCGACGCGGGTCGAACACCCCTCCTGCGCCATGGCCGGGACGGTGACGAGCAGCCACAGTCCGAGCAGAACCCGAAGAAGCATTCCCGCCTGTCCTCCCCCCGAGGATGGCCATCATACGGCGAAGCGGGTCAGCCGAAGGCACCAACCTCATGGCTGATGACGGCCGAACATTCCCGCACCAGGGCGAAGATGGCCGCCATCGGGCCGAAGATCGTCGCGTGCTCGGCGGCATAGGAGGCACCGTCGCGCGGTCCGGCCGGTTCACCGAAATCGAGGCCGCTCGCCGGGTCCGGCGCGGCGGGAAAGATCTGTCCGAGCAGATCGAGCACCGGCGGCACATCGAGCTGCAGCAGCCGCGCGATCAGGCTGTCCCGCGTCGCGCCATGACGCGGGCTGAATTCCGGCAGGGAGACGGCGAGCAGCCACAGGCGCTGGATCAGGCACAGCCGCACGGCATGCGCCAGCACCAGCCGGTCCGGCATGTCCGGCAGGTCGGCCCAGGCCGCGCGCAGCGCCTGGTGGTCCGCCTGCAACCGCCGGAACATCCGCCGCGTGGCAGCCGACAGGTCGAGCCGTTCCAGCGCTGTGGCGACGGCCGTCAGCGCCTCCCGCCGCCCGGGCCGCTTCGTGAAGCCGGCACGGTCGAGCCAGGGCGACGGATCGAGCATGTCCACCGCTGCGCGCAGCACCCCGAGGTCGGAACAGGCCGAGGCGCGCTTCGCCATGGCCAGGGCCCGCGCGAAGCGCGGGGAGCGGAGGGCGAGGTCGGCGAAGTTGTCGGGATGCGCCTCCGCCGCCGCGCCAAGGCCATGCAGCGTATTCGCCAGGAATCCCATCTGGTGGAGGATGGCGTTGTTCGGGATCGCGCGGAGCTGCGAGGGATGGCTGATGCGAACCGGCCCACCCATGCCATCGGCCTGGCGTGCCGCCGGACGCGACCCTGTCTTGTCCAGCAGCCCCGGCCCGAAGGCGCCGAGCAGCGCGGCATAGCCGGGGTCCTCGACCAACGTGGCCATTTCGCGCCGGATCGTGGCGAAGAAGTCGGTGCCCCAATCGGCCTCGGCATAGATGGGGTCGCCGGCCTCGGCGGATGGCGTGAAGGCGTGTTCGGCGATGCGCGCGACGGTGGCGAGGGCGAGCCGCTCCGTGCCGAACAACAGGTAGCCGTCGCCGCCCTGGAAGGCGCTCTCGTCGCGCCAGGGCAGGCCGGCCGCGGCGAGCGCCGCCCGCGCCGCGGGGGGCGAGAGATAGGCGAAGCGGTCGGCCAGGCTGTCGGGATGCCCGCCGCGGCCGATGCTCTCGCCATGGGTGTCGAACAGCACCAGCTCGACACCTTCGAGCCCATGCCGGCGCATCTGCTCGGCGAGGCGGATCTTGAGCCGCTCCGCGAGGTAGGAGGCGGCGAGCTGCCCGACATAACGGCCGGAATCCGAGTAGCCGAACTGAAGGCAGAGCCGCCCATGGCCACGGATGTAGTCGCGGAAATGCGGCGAGCGCAGCGCCTCCTCCAGCACGCGCTCGCCGCGTTCCAGCGCATCGGCGGTCTCGAACAGGGGCGAGATCTCGACCCGGTCGGCGATGCCGAAGCGCCGCGCGAGCCATAGCGCGGCGAGCAGCGTGTAGCCGGTCTCGGTCTCGGCGATCAGGAAGCGGATGGGCTGGCTGCCATCGACATGCTTGATGATCTGCGCGCAGGTCATCACGAGACGCACGGCGGAGGCCTGTTCGGCCAGCAGCGCGCCGAAATCGAGCGGGATGGGTTCGACCTCGGCCAGCGCGGCATTGACCTGGGCGAGCAGCCCGCGCCGCGCGGCCCGGTCTTCCGGCGCCGCGGCGATGCCCAGGCGCTGGCGCAGCGCATTGTGCACCTGGGCCGCGTTCAGTCGCACATGGGTATGGGCCAACGCGAGGCCATGCGCCGACAGCCCGGCGCGCTGCACGGCGAGGGCGAGGCGCGTCGCCGTATCCGGCGCGGCCTCGATCGCCGCGGGAAACAGGTCGAGCAGCGGATCGAGGCCGGTCAATGCCGCCCCCCGCCCCTCGATCAGGGACAGCGCGAAGCCGCGCGTGGATGCGGCGTCGGGCTTGGCGGGGGCCGCGGCCTCCTGGGCGGCGACGGCGGCCTCGGCTTCCCGCGCGCGGTCAACGATGGGCGCGGCGCAGGGGCCGAGAGGCTCCAGCCGCTCCGCGAGCCGGGCGAGCTGCAAGCGCTTCATGCGCAGCCGCAGCCGCAGCGTATCCTGCCAGCCGATATCCGTGCGCCCATCCGTGTCGTAGCCGACCCAGGAGGTGAGGATGACCGGGCGTGGACGCAGTTGCAGCGCGCGTTCGCCCCAGACGGCGCGCCCAGCTTCGAACAGCGCGGCGGACAGGGCATCGAGCGCATCCCGGCCGCGCGCGATGGCCGCGGCGGCCTGGGCGAATTCATCCTCGAGCGTCACCGGTGCCGGGCGGTGGGAGAGGCCCTCGGGCAGCGGCGTGCCGCCGGCGGCTTCGGCCAGCGCCGTGCCGGTGGCGAGCGGCAGGGAGAAGGTGGGATGCGCGGTGAAGACGGCGGCGAAGCGGATGCGTTCCACCGCCTCGCGGAAGGCGGCGAAGGGGATCGGGCTGTCCTCGGGGTCGGGGCGGACCAGCCGCGCCGCGATGGTGGCGAGGGCGGCCGCATCCTCCCCCATGCCGGTATAGTCGGCGAGGCGCCCCGCGCGATCCTGCGCCGCCTCCCGCGCCATGCGGGCGATCAGGCCGGTCAGCCCATCGAGGGTGACGCGGCCTTCATCCAGCGCGCGGCTGAGATCGAGGGCGACCAGCAGCACCGGGTCCCCGAAGGGGTCGGCCGCGGCGGCCTCCCGCGCGGCGCGCAGACGGGCGAGCAGGTCGGCGAGGAGGTCGGGGGCCATGGCGTCCATCGCGACATGCTGCACCCGCTCAGACGGCCAAGGCGAGTCCGAAACGCCAAGGCCTTCGCCGGGCGATCAATCGGCCAGCCCACCCGTTCCGAGACTGAGGATGGCGAAGGCGCGTTCCGCTATCATGCGGTGCAGGGCGGGCCGGCATCGCCGCCGCCGAGCCGCACGACGCCTGAAACCCCGGGATCGGAGAAGCCCCATGCGCCGTCGCCATGTCCCCGCCCTGCTCGCCGCGACGGCCGCGCCGGCCGCGTTGGCGCAGGGGCTGGTGACGGATGCCGCGCTCGACGATGCCGTCCGCGACCTGGTCGCCCTGCCGGGCGAGACGGCCCTGCTGCTGGAAGCCACCAGCCCCAAGGGCCGCCTGCGCCAGGCGCATCGCGACGCGGCGCCGATCTTCGTCGGCAGCGCCACGAAGACCTTCATCCTCGGCGCCTGGCTCCGCGCGGTCGAAGCGGGCCGGCTCTCCCTGACCGAGACACTCGCCGTCGACGACGCGGTCCGCTCCCCCGCCAGCCCGGTCCTCGGCGGGCTGACCGGCACAGCCTCGGCCCAGGTGGTGCTGGAGGCGATGATCGCCCACAGCGACAACACCGCCACCGACATCGCGCTGCACCGCGTCGGGCCCGGGACGGTGCGCGCGCTGATCGCCGAGCGCGGCCTCTCCGCCACGCGCATCCCGGATTCGACGCGCATCATGTTCTCGACCATGGGCGGGGCGCCGCCCGGAACCGACCTCGGCTGGGCGGCGACGCGCGCGATCGCCGAGAACGGCCCCACCCTGCCCCCGCGCCCGGCGATCAACGAATACCAGACCATGGTCAGCACGGGCCGCGACATGGTGGCCTGGTACGCCGCCGTGCTGGAAGGCAAGGTCTTCGCCCAGCCCGGCACGCTCGACGTCTTCAAGCGCATCCAGATGATGGCCGATGCCATGCCGCGCCTCGCGCCGCCCGACGTCATCGCCTATGGCAAGGGGGGCAGCATCTCCTGGGGGAATTTCCAGGCCCTGGCCCTCGCGGGGCGCATGGTGGCCGGGGCGGTGACGGCGGATTTCTTCTTCGCCGTGAACTGGCCGGGGGACGACAGCACCGCCGGGCCGATGATCGAACGGCTGCTCGGGCCGGTTCACGCCCTGCTCGCCCGCAGCGTCGCCGCCCTCGCCTGACCGATCGGTTGGGCCGCCCCTCGACAAGCCGCCCCGATCCCGGCAAGGCTGGCAGCCAAGCGATACGAGGAACCGTCATGACCCTGCTCGAGAGTCTCAAGGGCCGTCTGCGGCTGCCGCTGATCGGCTCGCCGCTCTTCATCATCTCGGTGCCGGACCTGGTCGTGGCGCAGTGCAGCTCCGGTGTCATCGGATCGATGCCGTCGCTGAATGCGCGACCGGTGGAACAGCTCGACGACTGGCTGGCCGAGATCAAGGAGCGGCTCGCCGCCCATGACGCCGCGTATCCGGACCGGCCCGCGGCGCCCTTCGCCATCAACCTGATCGTGCACCGATCCAACGACCGGCTGGAGCAGGACCTGGCGCTGTGCGTGAAGCACAAGGTGCCGCTGGTCATCAGCAGCCTCGGCGCGCGGCCGGAGGTGAACGAGGCCATCCATTCCTATGGCGGCCACATCATCCACGACGTGATCAACCAGACCTTCGCCCACAAGGCGATCGAGAAGGGTGCCGACGGCCTGGTGCTGGTCGCCGCCGGCGCGGGCGGGCATGCCGGCGCGCAATCCCCCTTCGCGATGCTGCAGGAAACCCGGGCCTGGTTCGATGGGCCCATCGCGCTGTCGGGCGCCATGGCCCATGGCCGCTCCATCCTCGCCGCCGAGGCGATGGGCGCCGACTTCGCCTATATGGGGACCGCCTTCATCGCGACGCAGGAAGCGCGCGCGGTCGAGGACTACAAGGCGATGATCGTCGGCGCGGGGGCCGAGGACATCATCTACACCAACCTGATCACCGGGGTGCATGGGAACTACCTCAAGCCCTCGCTGCGCGCGGCGGGGCTCGATCCGGACAATCTTGGCGGGGTCGAAGGATCGCAGATGAATTTCGGCACCGACCGCAAGCGCAAGTGGAAGGACATCTGGGGCGCGGGGCAGTCGGTGAGCGGCCTGAAGGAGGTCGTCCCCGCCGCGGCGCTGATCGACCGGCTGGCGGCGGAGTACGCGGCGGCGCGGCAGCGCATCAATGCGGGCTCGCCGCTGGTGAACCCAGGCTGGGGGCGGCGCGCGGCGGCGTAGTCCTTGCGCCAGGGGTTTGGCGTGGACCTTGGTCTGACTACGGCCGCTGTGGCGTTGGAGGGGCGCTGTCCCGCCAAACCACGCCAACAAAGGTCGAAAGGCCTTCCTGATGACTGGCCTGGTTGCGCTGGTGACGATCGAAGGAGGGCTCTGCCCTCCTCCGAACCTCCACCCGCCAGGATGCTGGGCATCCTGGACCGCAGGCACTTGGTGCTGGGCGCTACGGCCGGTCTTCCTCCCCGCTCAACGGGCATCGGGCGTAAAAGCGGGTTTCGATAATCATCCTGACAGCGGCGCCCGGCGCCAAGTCGAGGTTTGCAAAGGCCTTTCGGCCTTTGCTGGGGAGG
>JAYSDS010000034.1:0-47553 GCA_041914265.1 Roseomonas sp. | reverse complement strand
GGGCGGGGGCGGGCCGCCCCCCCCCCGCCCGCCCCCAGCTCGCCTCCTGCCTCCTGGCGGGGGGGGGGGGGGGGGGGGGGGGGGGCGCCCCCCCCCCCCCCCCCTTCACGCCTTCCCCGGCGACAGCGGCCGCGCATCCCCCCGCGCCACCGCCCCGAACACCAAGTCGTTATGCGCACCCGCCGGAACGCCGGGCCAGCGCACCATTTCCTGCGGCGTCACGCCGTCGAAGCGGAAGGGAGCGGCCGGATGCAGCACGGTCCCGAGCTGCGGATCGGCCACCTCCATCACCCAGCCACGCTCGCGGAAATGCGGGTCGTTCGCGCAATCGGCCATGTCGAACAGGCGCGAGCACGGGACCTCCGCCGCTTCCAGCGCGGCTTCGGCTTCCGCCGCCGGCATGGTGCGCGTCCAGTCCGCGATGGCGGCGTCGAGTTCGGCGACGTTCTCGCAGCGCCCGGCATTGTTGGCGAAGCGGGGATCGGCACCCATCCCGGGCTTGCCGATCGCGGTCATCAGCCGCTTGAAGATCAGGTCGGAATTGCCCGCGATGCACAGCCACTTGCCGTCCGCGCAAGGATAGGTGTTGGTCGGCGCCGCGGTCTTGATCGCCGCGCCCTGCGGCTGCCGGACCCAACCGAACAGCCCGTATTCCGGCAGCATCCCCTCCATCAGCGAGAAGACGGAGGAGACGAGGTCCACATCCACCACGCGCCCCTTCGCCGCCGGGTCGCCCTTCACCTGCCAGCAAGCGGCGACGACAGCCATGGCGCAATACATGCCGGCGAGGTCGTCGCTGATGGACACCCCGCAGCGCGGCGGCGGGTATTCGGTCTGGCCGGGGTTCGCGGTCAGGTGGCGCAGCCCGCCCATCGCCTCCCCGATCGCGCCGAAGGCCGGCTTGTCGCGATACGGGCCGTCCTGGCCGTATCCGGAGATGCGCCCGATGATCAGCCGCGGATTCTCGGCATGCAGCACATCCGGCCCAAGCCCGATGCGTTCGAGGTAGCCCGCGCGGAAATTCTCCACCAGCGCATCGGCACGCTTCAGCAGCGCGACGAGCCTGGCGCGGTCCTCATCCTTCTTCAGGTCGAGCGTGACCGACAGCTTGTTGCGCCCATGCACGCTGAACCAGACGGGGTTGCCGTCCACGCTGCTGCCCCAGCCGCGCACCGGGTCGCCGCCGGGCGGCTCCACCTTCACCACCTCGGCGCCGAGATCGGCCAGCAGGCGGGTGGCGAAGGGCGCGGCGATGTAATGGCCGAGCTCGACGATCTTCAGCCCGGCGAGGGGCAGTCCGGCGGATGCGCTCATGCCGTGACCCATAGGACAGAACGGGGCCTGCGCGAAGATTGCGGGCGAGCCGGCAAGACTCCGGCAATCCCCCCGGATGCAGACTGGCCACGCCGACGCCTCGCAGCGTCCGGCCTTCCTGGACGGCGCGGGTTCCTCCCTCCCGCCCGGCGCCCGGCCTCCCCCCAGGCCGGGCCTTCAGACCCTGTGGGGCGGCGCCATCCGGTGCCGCCCCACCTTTTTCGCCACGCCTTGGCGATCAGTCCACCTGCACGCCCGCGGTGCGGACGGTGTCCTTCCACAGCGTGAACATGTCGGCGATGAAGGTTCGGAACTCCGCGCCATTCATGATCTTGGGCTCGAGGCCGAGGCCACGCAGCCTGTCGCCGAAGGCCGGGTCGCGCAGCGCCGTGTTCAGCGCGTCCGCGATCTTCGTGACGATCGGCGCGGGCATGCCGGGCGGGCCGGAGATGCCGTACCAGTTGTCGATGGCGAGGCCGGGGAAGCCCTGCTCGGTGAAGGTCGGCAGTTCGGGGAAGCCGGCGACGCGCGTCGCGCTCGACACGCCGAGCGCCCGCAGGTTCCCGGCATTGATGTGCGCGGCGGAGGACGGCAGGCTGTCGCCCATCGCCGGCACCTCATTCGCCAGCACCGCGGACAGGGCGGGCCCCGACCCGCGATAGGGCACGTGCACGATGTCGATGCCGGCCTGGATCTTCAGCATCTCGATGAAGAGATGCGGCGAGGAGCCGATGCCCGAGGTCGCGAAGTTGATCTGCCCGGGCCGGCGCTTCGCTTCGGCGATGAATTCGGCGAGCGTCCGCGCCGGGAAATTCGGATTCACGACCAGCGTCGCCCAATAGACGCCGATCATGCCGATATGGGTGAAGTCCGCGACCGGATCGAAGGTCACGTTCTGCGGCGACAGCGCCGGGAATACGCCCTGCGAGGCGACATTCGAGAACAGCAGCGTGTAGCCGTCCGGCGCCGAGCGCGCGACCGCCGCCGACGCGACGGTGCCGGATGCGCCGGGCCGGTTCTCGACGATGATGGGCTGGCCTATGGTCTTCTGCATCTCGGCCGCGACGAGCCGCCCGATGACGTCGGTCGAACCGCCCGGCGGGAACGGCACGACGAGGCGGATCGGACGCGACGGATAGGCATCCTGGGCGCGCGCCACGCCGATCGCCGGCAGGCCGAGCGTGGCGCCGAGCAACAGCCGGCGCCGGATCTGATGGATCATGGATCGTTCTCCCGGTTCGGTCAGTTCGCGAGCGGCCGCGCGTAGCGGTCTTCCAGCGCGCGCCAGGTGGCGTTGTCGAACAGCCGCCACAGCTCATTGTGGTCGAACATGCGGTCGGCGAAGTGGCTGGTGGTGCCGTGCTGCTTCAGCGAGGCGAGCATCTCCGTCCCCGCCTTGGCGAAGAGCCGCGTCAGCGCGTTCGGATAGATCGCCAGGCGGAAGCCGAGTTCCTGCAGCCGCGCGGCGGGCAGGATCGGCGTCTTGCCGCCCTCGACCATGTTCGCGAGCAGCGGCACGCCGGGGAAGGCTTCGCCGACCGTCGCCAGTTCCTCCTCGCTCTGCGGGCTCTCGACGAAGATCACGTCGGCGCCGGCCTCGCGATAGGCCTGGGCGCGCTCGATGGCGGCGGGAAGCCCTTCGACGGCGCGCGCATCGGTCCGCGCGATGACGGCGAAGTCCGGATCGCGGCGCGCTTCCAGCGCCGCCCGCAGCCGCGCCACCATGTCGGCGACCGGCACCAGGCGGCGGCCGGGCTCATGGCCGCATTTCTTGGGCCAGTCCTGGTCCTCGATCTGGATGGCGGACACGCCCGCGCGCTCGAATTCCCGCACGGTGCGGATGACGTTGAGCGGCCCGCCATAGCCCGTGTCGCCATCGGCGATGACCGGGATGGAGACGACGTCGCAGATGCGCTTCACGCGGTCGAGGATCTCGCCGAAGGACAGCGCGGCGACGTCCGGCGCGCCCAGCGCGCTCATCGAGACGCCCGAGCCGGTGATGTAGGCGGCCCCGAAGCCCGCCGCATCGACGAGGCGCGCGGAGACGCCGTCGAAGCAGCCCGGGGCGATGAACAGGTCGGGGCCGTTCAGCAGCGCGCGCAGGCGCTTGTTGCGGTCGGTCGCGTCGGCCAGGCCGATCGGCAGCACGGGCGCGCTCATGCCGCCACCTGGCGGCCGTAGCGGGCGTTCAGCTCCGCGATGACGTAGTCGAGCGATTCGACGTCGCAGAACTTCATATCCATGTCGAACATATTGGCCTTGTGCGCGGCGGGGCTGCGGTCGCCGCAGGCCTCGTCCACCAGGATCGGGCGGAAATTGTGGGAGAAGGCGTCCACCGCCCCGTGCCGCACGCAGCCCGACGTGGAGATGCCGCAGATCACCAGCGTGTCGACCTCGTCGTAGCGAAGGAAGGTGTCGAGCGGCGTCTGGAAGAAGCAGGAGGGCTTGTTCTTCATCACCACCCGGTCCTGCGGGCGCGGCGCATAGGCCTCCGGCCATTCGTCGGCGCGCGGGTCGCGGCTGTACTGGAAGTCGTCGGCGGTGCCGAGCTTGTCGTTCCAGCGGCCACGATAGGTCGGGTGGCTGCGGTCGTCGCGGCGGCTGTAGTAGATGGGCAGGTCGAGCGCGCGGAACGCCTCGGTCAGCCGGGTCAGCGCGCCGATCATCTTCGGCATGTCGCGCCCGCACATGGAGTAGGCCGGATCGACGAACATGTAGGTGGTGTCGATGTTGAGCAGCGCGGGCTTGCGCCCGAAGCCGATGCGCCTGGCGAAGCCGCCCTTGCGATAGGTCTCCAGCTCCTCATCCGGCACATAGCCGCGCCATTTCTCAAGCTTGTCGGTCATGCGTCCGGGTCCTCCGCTTCTGTCGGGAGGGGGATGCTCGCGGTCGCGGCCCGGCCCCTGCACGGGGGTCCCGGCAGGGCGGTATGGTGCGACGCGCGTTTCCCTCCCGGCGCGGCAGTGTAGGGAAGACAAATGATATATCAATATGCGATTTTAGGCTGAGCATGGACCCGATCCCCGCGAACATCACCGGACCCGGCCTCGGCATCGCACTGCATGCCAGCAGCCCGGTGCCGCTCTACGCCCAGCTTTTCGCGGCGCTGCGGCGGCGCATCCTCGACGGGCGCTGCCCGGAAGGGATGCTGCTGCCGTCGGAGGCCGACATGGCGCTGGCGCTCGGCGTCTCCCGCATCACCGTCAAGCGGGCCTTCGACGAATTGGCCGGGCGGGGCATGGTCCACCGCCAGCGCGGACGGGGGACGGAGGTGCTGCGCGCCGCCATCCGCCCGGTCGTGGCCAGCATCGACGGCTTGGTCGAAAGCCACCTCGTCATGGGCCGCGACACCGCCGTCGAACTGGTGGACTTCGCCTATGAACCCGCCACCGCCGAGGAAGCGGCCGCGCTCGAGGTCGGCATCGGCACGCCGGTCCAGCGCGCGGTGCGCGTCCGGCGGGAGAACGGCCTGCCCTTCTCCCACATCACCACCTGGGTCCCGGAATCGGTAGGCCGCCATTATGATCGCGCGTCCCTCGCGACCACGCCGCTGCTCGTGCTGCTCGGCGAGGCCGGGGCGGAGCCGGCCTCCGCGGACCAGGTCATCGGCGCGGAGGCGGCGACCGCGGATGTCGCGGAACGGCTGGGCGTGCCGCCCGGCGCCGCGCTGTTGCGCATCAGCCGCGTCAGCCGCGACCGGACCGGCCGGCCGGTGGAACACGCGGTCGTGCTGTACAACCCCGCGCGCTACCAATACCGGATGAGCTTCGACCACGCGGCGGCCGGCCCATGACGCAGGGCCGCCCCCGGCGCGCCACCGGATTGCCACGCGGCCGGCGCAGGTTTTTCCTTACGCGCCCTCTTGCGGCACAGTATCGCGACCGGGAATGGAGTTCCGTAACGATGACCGAGGATGAGGTGCTCGCCCGCCTGGCCGGGCTGGGCGAGGCATGGCGCAATCGCCAGGCCGAGATCGCTGCCGCCGCGGCCCATGCGCAGAGCCTGGCGGCTGCTTTCGCCCGCCCCGCCGATGAGACGGCCGAGCCCATCCCGGCCTTCGCGGCCCCCGTGCCGAAGGCCGCGCGGCGATGAGCGGCCTTCAGGAACTGACCCTCGCCGGGGCTTCCGCGGCCATCGCGAAGCGCCGCCTTTCCCCGGTCGAGTATCTCGATGCGCTGCGGGACCGTTTCGACGCGCTGGAGCCCACGCTCAACACCACCATCCTGCCGCTGTGGGACCAGGCGCGGGAGGAAGCGAAGAAGGCAGGCCGGCGCATCGCGCGATCCGGGCCGCGCTCCCCGGTCGATGGGCTGCCCATCGGGCTGAAGGACATCATCGACCTCGCCGGCCATCCGACGACCTGCCATTCGCGCCTGCTGCTCGACAATGTGAAGCAGGCCGACGCCGCGGTGGTCGCGAAGCTGCGCGCGGCGGGCGCGGTCTTCCCGGTGAAGCTGGCGACGCATGAATTCGCCATCGGCGGGCCTGCCTTCGACCAGGCCTTCCCGCCCGCGCGCAATCCCTGGAACACGGCGCATCATCCGGGGGGTTCGTCGTCGGGGTCCGGTTCGGCGGTGGGGGCCGGCATCCTGCCGGCCGCGCTCGGCACGGATACGGGCGGGTCGATCCGCCATCCGGCGAGCCATTGCGGCATTGTCGGCATGAAGGCGACCTATGGGCTCGTCTCCCGCCGCGGCGTCTTCCCGCTCGCCTTCACCCTCGACCATGTCGGGCCGATGACGAAGGACGTCGCCTCCAACGCGCTGCTGCTCGGCGTGCTGGCGGGGCATGATCCGCTTGACCCCGGTTCGGCCGAACGGCGCCCCGAGAACTATGCCCGCCACCTGAAGAAGGGGTTGAAGGGCCTGACCATCGGCTTCGTCCGCCATTTCCACGAGACCGATACCCCGGCCACGCCGGAGGTTGCCGCCGCCCTCGAAACCGCGGCGAAGCTGCTGGCGAAGGAAGGGGCGAAGGTGAAGACCGTGACCCTGCCCCCGCTGTCCGAATTCGCCGGCGTGAACCGCGCCATCATGATGGGCGAGGCCGCCGCCATCCATGGCCACTGGCTGCGCACGGCGCCGGAGAAGTATTCGGCGCTGACGCTCCGCCGCCTCTCCCCCGGCCTCTTCGTCCGCGCGGAGGACTACGTCCAGGCGCAGCGCCGGCGCCGCGAGCTGATCGCGGCGGTCGAACAGGCCTTCGAAGGCGTCGACCTGCTGCTGACCGCGTCCTCGATGGACCCGGCCTCGCGCATCGACGATCCGGAGGCGGTGGAGATCACCTATCCCCGCCAGGCGCGCACGCCCTTCAACGTCACCGGGCATCCGGCGCTCGCCATGATGTGCGGCGTGTCGAAGGCCGAGGGGCTGCCGCTCGCCCTGCAACTCGTCGGCCGCTATTTCGACGAGCCGACCATCTATCGCGCCGCCGCGGCCTATGAACGCGCGACGCCCTGGAAGGAGCAGCGCCCCGCGCTCTGAGCGCGGCGCGCGGCATCGCCTCCCGTGAGCCCGGAAGGTCCCATCGCCCAAATCGTCCCCGCGCCGGCCAGCCTGGGGCTGAGCCTGCCCTCGCCGCGCGTGCGGCGCCTGTTGCGCGGGGCGGCCGTGCCGCTGTTCCTGCTCGCCGCGGCCTTCGTGCTGCGCGCCTTCGCCTTCGCCGCGGCGGTGATCGACACCGACGAAGGCCTGTACATGCTGCAGGCCCGTGAATGGCTCGCGGGCAATTGGCCGCTGGTGGGCGTGTGGGACATGCATCCCGTGGGCGCGCCGGCGATCTTCTCGGTGATGATGGCGATCTTCGGGGAGGCGGTCTGGGTTCCGCGCCTGCTCGGCGTGCTGACCACCTGGGCGGGGGCCTGGGCGCTCTTCGCCATCGTGCGCTTCGCCACCGCCCCGCCGGCGCTCGGCCTCGCGGCGGGGCTGCTGTATCTCGCGCACACCACGCTGCTCGGCGGCCTCGCGACCAATACCGAGATCCTGTTCATTCCCCTCACCGCTTGGTCCATGGCGCTCGGCCTGCGTGCGACACGCCGGGCGCTCGAACATGACGAGGCGCCGCCCTTCGCCAAGATCCTCGGCATGGGGTTGATGATCGGCGCGGCGCTGTCCGTGAAGCCGGTCGCGGTGTTCGAGGGCTGCCTCGCCTGGGCGTTGCTGGTCGGGCCGGCCTGGTGGCGCGGGCTGCTGCCGTGGTGGCGCGTGCTGGGCTATGCGGTGTCCTATGCGCTGCTCTGCGCGCTGCCGACGACGCTGCTCGGCCTCGCCTACCTGGTGCGCGGGGATCTGGACGCCTTCATCAACGGCACCTTCCTCGGCCCGCTGCGCTATGCCGGGTCGCGCATCGCCTTCATCGATGCCACCCGCTACACGCTGATCGCGGTGATGATCCTGTTCTGGGCCTTCGCGCTGGTGCTGCCGGCGCTGATCCGGCCCAGGGTCAAGCAGGGCCCGGTGGCGCTGCTGCGCTGGGTCGCGGTGCTGTGGTTCCTCGCCGCCACCGGCGGGATGGTGATGCCGGGGCTGTATTACCAGCATTACTACCTGCTGTGGCTGCCGCCCTTGTCGCTCCTCGCGGCGCTGGGCGCGCGGCGGCTGGCGCGGGCGGCGCGGCCCGGGCTGGTGGTGGCGGCCTTCGCGGTGCTGGTCGGCGGCGTGTCCGTCGATGCCTGGCGCTCATCGACCGTGCCGCGGCTCTACGGAGCGATCGGCCTTGGCGGGCCCGACCCGGTGCGGGAAGTCGCGGCCGCGATCCGGCGCGAGATCGAACCGGGCGACGCGATCTGGGTGGTGAACTACCACCCCGCACTCTACGTGCTGTCGAAGGCGGGGCTCGCGACGCCCTATGCCTTCCCGGGCCAGCTCGTCGGGCCGTATTGGCGCGTCACCGGCATCGACCCCAATGTGGAGGTGGCGCGCATCCTGGCGACCAACCCCCAGGTGATCGTGGTGGATCGCGGCTGGTGGCCGCATGTGCGCCCGCGCATCGCCGCGATGATCGAGGAAGCACTCGCCGAGCATTACGACCTCGCGGCCGTGGTGTACGAGGAACGCGGGCCGGTCGAGGTCTGGCGGCTGAAGTGAGGGGGGGGGCATTTGCCCCGCTCCCGACCTCATTGCGGCAAAGGCCGGAGGTTCATGGCGAGGTCCCGCTTCCTCTCCCGCGCGACCTCCCGTGGCATCAGGCGGGTCTTTCGGCCTTGGCCGGGGCGACGGGCCAGGCCCACAACATCGGCCTCCGAACCTCCGCCACCCCGCACCGGAACGCCCCCGCCATGATGCCCATCACCGCTTTCTGGGCGGCACTGCTCGCACCGCTCTTCCTGTGGCTGTCCATGCGCATCGTGCCGTTGCGGCATGCGGCCCGTGTCACGCTCGGCACGGGCGGCGACCCTCTGCTGGAGCGTGCCATCCGTGCCCAGGGCAACTTCGCCGAATACGTGCCCTTCGCCCTGGTGCTGCTGGGCCTGGCCGAGGCCGGTGGCGCGCCGGCGCCGGTGCTGCATCCGCTCGGCGCGCTGCTGCTCCTCGGCCGCTGCGCCCATGGCTGGGGCATCACGCGGCCGAGCGAGGATCTGCGCCTCCGTGCTTTCGGCATGGTGGCCACCTTCCTGGTCATCGCCCTGGCCGCGCTGGCGGCCCTGGTGGCCGGCCTTGGCGGATGGCGCTAAGCTTTTCTCGTCCGAAAGGTTGGAAGCACCGGCCCGGCGCCAGGAGAGAGGGAGAACCGCCCATGACGCTCACCGTCAAGAAGATGCTCGCCGATGCCGAGGCCGTCGTGCCGCGCATCGCGCCCGAAGAAGCGAAGGCGCTGGTCGGCCAGGCTGACGTGGTGTTCCTCGATGTGCGGGAGCCTCCGGAAGTGGCGGCCTCGGGCAAGGTGCCCGGCGCGCTCGCCATTCCCCGCGGGTTGGTGGAGTTCCGCGCCGATCCGGCCTCGCCGATGCATGACGCGCAGTTCGATACGGCCAAGACGATCGTGGCCTATTGCGCCTCGGGCGGTCGTTCGGCGCTCGTGCTGAAGACGCTGCACGACATGGGCTATTCCAACGTGCGCAACCTGGGGGGCTTCAAGGGCTGGGTCGACGCCGGCGGTCCGGTCGAGAAATAGCGCGCCGGGCGCTCGGCCCGCCATCCACGACCCGCAACAGCCCGGGCAGGCACCATGACCCCCGATGTCATCGTCGTCGGCGGTGGTTCCGCCGGCTGCATCCTCGCCGCGCGCCTGTCGGAGGATCCCGGCTGCCGTGTCCTGCTGCTCGAGGCCGGGCCGCCGGACCGCGACATCTGGATCAGCCTGCCGGCGGGCTATGCGAAGCTCTACGGCAGCGGCCGATACGACTGGCGCTACGAGACCGAGCCCGAGCCAAACCTGAACGACCGCCGCATCCATTGGCCGCGCGGCAAGGTGCTGGGCGGGTCGGGCAGCGTGAACGGCCTGGTCTTCCTGCGCGGTTCCCCGCACGACTACGACCGCTGGGCCCAGGCCGGCGCGGCCGGCTGGTCGCATGAGGATGTCGCCCCCATCTTCCGCCGCATCGAACATTGGGACGGCCCGCCCGACCCCGCACGCGGCAGCGACGGCGCGATTCATGTGCGGGAACCGCGTCGCCTCGCCCCCGCCGCCGCGGCCTTCGTCGAGGCCTGCATCGCTGCCGGGCTGCCGCGCAATCGCGACTGGAACGACGGCACGGCCATCGACGGCGCCGGTCCGGTGCAGCTCAACGTCAATGGCGGGCGGCGGTCCTCCACCGCGAAGGAGTACCTCCGCCCGGCAATGTCGCGCGGCAATCTGCGTGTCGAGACCGGTGTGCTCGCCACCCGCATCGTCGTGGAGAACGGCCGCGCCACCGCGGTCGAGGCCATCCAGGACGGCCAGCCCGTCACCTTCCGCGCGGCACGCGAGATCGTCTGCTCGGCCGGCGCGATCGAGACGCCGAAGCTGCTGATGCTCTCGGGCATCGGCGACGGCGCGGCGCTGCAGGCACTCGGCATTCCGGTGGTCCATCACAGCCCCGGCGTGGGCAAGAACCTTCAGGACCATCTGATCGCGAAGGTCATCTACCGCTCGAGGCCCTGCGGCACGCTGAACGAGATCCTGCTCTCACCCTTGCGCAAGGCGAGGATGGGGCTCGACTACCTCCTCTCCCGCACCGGGCCGCTCGCCATCGGCGCGGGCGAGGCCAATGCCTTCGCGCGCATCACGCCCGGCGCGGAGGAAGCCGAGGTCCAGTTCCTCTTCGTGAACTTCTCGACCTTCTCGTACGAAGCCGGGCTGCACGACTTCCCGGGCTTCATGTTCAACTACGGCGTCTGCCGCCCGGACAGCCGCGGCGAGATCTTCCTGAAGTCGCCACACGTCGCGGACAGGCCGGGCATTCGCGCCAACTACCTCGACCACCCGAACGATGTGCGGGTCATGCTCGGCGCGGCGCATCTCGCGCGGAAGGTCGCGACCCAGGCGCCGCTCGCGGCGCTGATCGAGGAAGAACTGCGCCCCGGCCCGGACGCGACCACGGATGAGGCGATACTCGAGAACATCCGCGCCAACGCCGGCACGGTCTTCCACCCTTGCGGCACGGCGAAGATGGGCAGCGACGCGATGGCGGTGCTGGACCCGCAGCTGCGCCTGCGCGGCGTGGATGGCCTGCGCGTCGCGGACGCCTCGGCCTTCCCGCTGATCCCCACGCCGAACATCCAACCGGCGGTGATGCTGGTGGCCGAACGGGCCGCGGGTTTCATGCGGCAGGCGGTGATGGCCTGAGGTGCGGCGGAAGGCTTGGAGAGGGGCGTTGCTCCTCTCCAGGCCTCATCCCAGCAAAGGCCGGAGGGGCGCCGCCCCTCCGGACCACCCCGCCAGGCCACGGTGTGGCCTGGACCGCCGGCACTTGGTTCGTGGCGCGACGTCCATGCCGAACCCTCGCAGCGCGCTTCGGGCGCAGGAGCGGGGCGCGGTCTTCATTCTGACCGTGGTGCCCGGTGCCAAGTGACGGTTTCCAAAGGCCTCGGGCCTTTGGCGGGGTGGCTTGGAGGGGCGGCGCCCCTCCAACTCCGACAGCGGAAGAATAGGGGCGATCAGGACGGCGTCCGTGAGGGGCGACGCCCTTAACCGTCAGGCTGCGGCGGCCGTGGGCTGCATCCGCCGTTTCTCCTGCGCGTTCCGCAGCAGGGCGAGGCCGCGATACAGCCCATGCACCATCTTCGAATAGGGCATCACCAGGAAGAACGCGAAGACCAGGCCGAGATGGATGGCGAGCATCACGCCCATGGCCCCGGTATGCCGCACCGCCAGCAACAGTTCCCCGGTCGCGGCGATCAGGAACAGCAGGGACAGCATGGCGAACTCGCCCCCCGCCACCTTCCGAGAAACCGGGCCGGGATCGGTGATGATCTTCACATGCATCAGCCCCGCCGCGCCGATCATCATCAGCACCCCGCCCCAGAAGCCGAACTGCACGGGCAGGGACAGGAAGGCATGCGGCGATTTCCAGCCGAAGGCGTAGTGGTAGATCGTCCCGGTGCAGGTCGCCGCGAAGCAGAGCAGGAAGCCGTACATCAGCGCCTGGTGCAGCCAGCGCCGTCGCATCGAGAAGCCGTCGTCGACGTCGTTGCAGCCATGCCCGCCGCCGCCGAGGTTGCGCAGCGTGGCGATGTCCACCGCGGCCTCCGCGGCCGGTGCGATGGCGAAGCTGCCGCCGCCGCCGCCGGTCGCGCGCCAGTAGCTGCGCGCACCCATGGCCATGGCGAGGATCGCATAGCCGAAGGTCAACGTGCCGAGCGCGATCATCAGCCAGTGCGGGATGATGCGGAAGAAGGCGCCGGCGCCGCGTTGCGCCGACCACAGGACGTCGGGGTCCTTCAGCGCGACCGTCAGGATCAGCACCAGCGCCACGCCGAGTGCGGCGGTGAGCGAGACGATGGTGCCGTTGCGCTCGAACAGCCGGCCCAGCGGGGCGGGCCAGGCATGGGCGGCATAGGATTCCTGCCGCAGTTCGGCGAAGGTCGCGGGGATGTTGATGCCGAAGGGATGCGGCGGCGCATACTGGCAGGCGTGGTAGCAGCCCTTGCAGCCATGGCAGAGATTGGCGAGATGCGTCAGGTCGCCCTCGGTGAAGGCGCGACGCATCGTCATGGCGGGGAAGACGGCGCAGTAGCTCTCGCAATACCGGCAGGCATTGCAGACTTCCATGTACTGGCGCGCGTCAATGATCGCCTGTGATTCCTGGGCCATGGCGTCAGTTCCTCACCAGTTTCGCCGCGCCGGCGCCGGCCAGCCGGCCGAAGACCGTGCCGATCGCCATGCCGAAGCCGGCCAGGTAGCCCTGGCCCAGGATGTTGCCGGACATGATCTCGCCCGAGGCGAACATGTTCGCCGAGGGCTTGCCGTCCGCCATCATCACGCGCGCCTGGTCGTTCACCTTCACCGACAGGAAAGTGAAGGTGATGCCCGGCCGCAGCGGGTGGCAGAAATAGGGTGGCGTATCGATGCGCCGCGCCCAGTGTGACTTGGGCGGCGTGAGCCCTTCCGTGCGGCAGTCGTCGAGCGACTGCGCCTTGAAGGTGCCAGGCTGCACCGCGGCATTGTAGTCCGCGACCACCTTCTCGAGCTTGCCGGCATCGAGGCCGATCATGCCCGCCAGCTCGGCAATGGAGTCTGCCTTGTAGGGAGCGAAGACCGGCGGCAGGTAATTCATCTGCGCCTGGGAATCATTGATGGCAAAGGCGACCTGGCCGGGCTGCTGGGCGATCAGCCGGCCCCAGATGGCGTAGCGTTTCGGCCAGACATCCTCGCCCTCGTCATAGAAGCGCTCGACGTCGCGATTCACCACGACGGAGAAGGGCACGCAGTCGAGCCGCATGGCGAGGCCGCCATCTTCCATCGGCGCGCGAGCGTCGTTGGCGACGGCGTGGAACTGCGTCGGGTCGCCCACTTCCTGCACGCCCTGCCCCAGCAGGTCCTTGAGGATTCGTCCCTGCGCATAGGGCGTGCCGCGGATCTGGAAATTATCCGCCGCATCGCCCCAATACTTGCGCAGCCATTCGCGATTGGCCTGGAAGCCGCCGGCCGAGGCGACGAAGGCCTTGAATTTGATCGTGGCCGGAAAGCCGCGGTGGGAAACGACGGCCTCGCTGGCGAAGCCGTCCTTCACCACCACGTGCTGCACTTCGGTGTCGTAGAGGATGGTGACGCCGAGTGCTTCCGCCGTGCGGTAGAGCGCGTTCACCAGCGCCTTGCCGCCGCCGAGGAAGAAGGCGTTGGTGCGCGACAGCGACAGCGTGCCCGACAGCGAGGGCTGGAACACCACGCCACAGGATTCGAGGAATTTCGGCGCTTCTTCCGAAGCGCGGATGCACATGCGGGCGAGCGGTTCGTCCGTCTTGCCGGCGGTCACGCGGCGCAGGTCGTCCCAGTATTCCTCTTCGAGGTAGGACTCCGTCAGCACACCGGTCGGGCCGTGATGCAATGCGCGCACATTGCGCGTGTGGCGCGAATTGCCGCCGCGCATCGGCTTCGGGGCGTGCTCGGCGACCACCACGCTGGCCCCTGCGCGGCGCGCCGTGATGGCGGCGCAGAGCGCAGCGTTCCCGCCGCCGGCCACCAGCACGTCGAAGGTCTGTGTCAGGTCCACCATGGGGTCGTGCCCTCCGGCGCCAACGTCTCTGTATCCAACTGGATCCAGTCATATACCAAAGCTAACCGATGGCAAGGGCCCGACGTAAGCCAAGTCACGCGGACCACCCCGCCGCGATACCAGCCCGCAACATTCCGGGTCTTAAACCAGCACCGCCGGCGGCGCCGTCGCCCGTCGCAGATCATTCCTCGGATTGCGGGAGAAACCCATGGGCGTCCTGAAGCTCACGCTGTTCCACGTTGGCCCGGTCTCGCCCTGGGCGAACAAGGTGTTCCAGAAGCAGGTCGAGAAGGGCAACGCCTTCCTGAAGCCCTACGGCCTCAAATACGACGTCTATCCGGCCGCCGGGAGCATGGACCTGGACTGGAGCGCGCCGGTGATGGAGGACGCATCCACGGCCGAAGGCATGGCCCAGCGCCTTGCGTTGCGGGCCGCGGCCCATGCGCGCTACGCCAGCTTCGATAACCGGCTCCCCGTGATCCTGTGCCAGATCAAAGGCGGCGGCGGGGAATCACCGGGCTCGATTGCCTACAAGCTCAGCTGGCTGCCCTGGGTCATGATGGATGCCTTCGACCTGAACGAGGATGGCCTCACCCTGACCCATGAGGCCGGCCACTGCGCCGGGCTGAAGCATCCGGGGCATGGGACCACCGGGGATTCCCGCCTGGTCGATGACCTCGGCCACGCCCAGACGGACAACGTGATGGCCTATGGCACCTTCAATGACGCCACGCAGAAATACGAGGGGCGGTCCCTGGTCATGGATTGGCAGGTCGACGCCTTCCGCCACGCCTACTTCTATTCGGCCTGATCGTGCCACGGGCTTGCCTATCGCCGGCGCTGCGGCGTCGGCTATAGGTTCGCCATGGACGGCGTACCGACATCCTCGCGCGATCTCGGGCTGGAAGCCTACATGCGCATCAGGGCGGCCATCCGCGATGGCTCCCTCGCGCCCGGCGAAAGGCTGACCGAGACCGACCTCGCCGCGCGCTTCGGCGTCTCGCGCACGCCGGTGCGCCAGGCCATCGCGCGCCTCGAAGCCGAAGGGCTGCTGACGCATGAACCGCGCCGCGGCCTGGCGGTCACGCGCCCCGACCACCAGCAGGTCGTCGAACTCTATGTGATGCGGGAGGTGCTGGAAGGGGCCGCGGCGCGCCTCGCCGCCCAGCATGCGAGCGAGACCGAGATCGCCGCCATGGCCGAGATCGTCGAGCGGGAGCCCGCCGTCTTCGCCAATGCCGCGGCGCTCGCGGCGGAAAACCAGCGGCTGCACGGGCTGCTCTACCTCGCCGCGCATAACCGCTATCTCCTGCGCAGTCTCGAACAGCTCGGCGCGACCATGTCGCTGCTGCCCTCGCTGCTGACGCGCGACGGGCGGGCGGAACAGGCGCATGCGGAACACTGCGCCATCCTGCAGGCGATCCGGGTGCGCGACGGCGATGCCGCGGAAGCGGCGGCGCGCACGCATGCCCGCGCCGCACAGAAGCATCGGCTCGCCTGGATGGTGGGCACGGTGGGCGTCCCCTTGGCGGCACCGGGCGCAGCTGGGCCGGATTGACACGCACGGCCCACGGACGAAGGCTCCCCGCTGACCTTCCGGGAGATCCGCGTGATGCGCCTTCGGCTTCTTCTCGCCGCCGCCTGCATGATGGGCCTCGCCCAGACGACGCGCGCGCAGTCGTTGAACATGGCGGTGGAGGCCCCCTTCGGCCTCGACCCGCATTTCCTCTTCGCCGGGCCGAACATGGCGGCCGCGCGGCACATCTACGACAGCCTGATCAACCGCGACACCGAGAGCCGCTTCATCCCCGGCATCGTCGAATCCTGGGACATGGTGGAACCGCGGATCTGGGAACTGCGCCTGCGCCGCGGCGTCACCTTCCACGACGGCAGCCCCTTCACGGCGGATGACATCGTCTTCTCCCTCGCGCGCGTGCCGGCCCTCCCGAACAATCCCGGCCCCTACACCTCGAACCTGCGCACGATCGATCGGGTGGAGGTGGTCGATCCCTACACGGTCCGCCTGCACACCGACCAGGTGAACCCGACCCTGCCGGGGCAGCTCACCAACATCTTCATCGTCTCGAAGCGCGCGGCGGAAGGGGCGAGCACCTCCGACTTCAACAGCGGCCGCGCGGCGATCGGCACCGGGCCCTTCCGCCTGGAACAGGCGCGCGGCCAGGAAGGCATGACGATCGCGCGCAACGACGCCTTCTGGGGGCCGAAGGCGGCCTATGAGCGCGTCAACATCCGCGTCATCGGCAACGACGCCGCCCGCCTCGCGGCGCTGCTGAGCGGCGATGCCGAGATCATCGAGAGCGTGCCGCCCGCTGATGTGGAACGGCTGCAGCGCGACCAGCGGCTGAGCGTGTTCCGTCGCAATTCCGACCGCATCATGTACCTGCTGCCGAACATCCGGCTCGATCAGTTCCCGCTGCTGACCGACACGAACGGCCAGCCCCTGCCCCGCAATCCGCTGCGCGACGTCCGGGTGCGCCAGGCCCTTTCGCTGGCGCTCGATCGCCAGGCGCTCGTCGCCCGCGCACTGGATGGCCAGGGCGTCGCCACGGTGCAGATGGTCCCCGAGCAGTTCGGCGGCTTCGACCCGTCCGTCACGGTTCCCGCCGCCGACCCGGCGCGGGCGCGGGCGTTGCTCGCCGAGGCCGGCTATCCGAACGGCTTCGGATTGACACTGGGCTGTTCCAACAACCGCTTCGTCAACGATGCGCGGGTCTGCCAGGCGGCGGGGCAGATGCTGACGCGCGCGGGCTTCCAGGTGCGCGTCGAGACGCAGCCCTGGAACGTGTTCTCCCCGCGCACCCTGGCGAACCGCAACGACCTGCCGCTGATGCTCTACGGGCTGTCGCTCTCCTCGTCGCGCGATGCCTCCTACATCCTCTCCACCGCGGTCCATACGCGCATCCCCGAACGCGCCTTCGGGCAGGGCAACCGCGGCGGCTTCAGCGATGCACGGCTGGACGGGCTGATCCAGGGCGTGATCGGCCGCGCGGATGCGGGGCGCGAGGCGGAACTGCAGCGCGTGGCGCATGAATCGCTGGAACAGGTGCCGTTCATCCCCCTCTACAACCAGGTCGTGGTGGTCGCGGCACGGCGGGGCATCGAATACACGCCGCGGATGGATGAGCTGTTGGGCGCCTATCACGCGCGGCCGGTGGCGCCCTGACGGCTTGGTGGGGGGCGCCGCCCCGCTCCAAGCCTCTCCCCGCCAGGCCGCAGTGTGGCCTGGACCGCCGGAACCTGGTATCGGGCAACGGTGTCGTTAGCCGCGGCCGAGGTAGAGCGCGGCGGCACGGTCGTCGGCGAGGAGCGTGGCCGCGTCGCCCTGCATCGCCACGCGGCCACCATCGAGGATGCAGCCGCGATCCGATATGGCGAGCGCCTGGCGGGCCCGCTGCTCCACCATCAGCACCGAGACGCCAAGCGATGGCAGGGCACGGATGCGGTCGAAGGATTCCACGACGCGCGCCGGCGCCAGGGCCGCCGTGGGTTCGTCGAGGATGATCAGCCTCGGCCGTGCCATCAGCGCACGGGCGAAGGCAAGAAGCTGGCGTTCGCCGCCCGACAGGCTGCCGGCACGCGACCACCGCCGTTCGGCGAGCGCCGGGAAGGTCGCGAGCAATTCCGCGATCCGCGCCTTCGCATCGCGCACGCCCTGGACCACCTGCAGGTTTTCCAGCACCGAGAGCGAGGCGAAGACATTGCCCACCTGGGGCACATAGGCGATGCCGAGCGCAAGCCGGCCCTCGACGGGTTCGGCCAGGATGTCGCGGCCGTCGAGCGCGATGCGCCCGTCCACGCGCGGCAGCAGCCCCATCACCGCCTTGGCCAGCGTCGATTTCCCCGCCCCATTGGTGCCGGCGACGGTGAGGATCTCACCTTGTTCGACGGTGAGGTCGATGCCGTTGAGGATATCGGTCTCGCCATAGCCGCCGGTCAGCGAGGCGATGGTCAGCAGGGTCATGCCACCGCGCCCCCGAGATAGGCCTCGCGCACTGCCGGATCGGCGAGCACGGCATCGGGCGCACCCGCCGCCAGCACGCGCCCGCGATCCATCACCACGAAGCGCGGCACCAGGCGGGACAGTGCGCCGAGATCGTGCTCGATGACCAGGAAGCCGATGCCGCGGGCGTTGAGCTCGCGGATCCGGTCCATGATTTCCTCGATCAGCACCGGGTTCACGCCGGCGAAGGGCTCGTCGAGCAGGATCAGCCGCGGCTTCGCCATCAGCGCGCGGCCCAGTTCGACCAGCTTCTTCTGCCCGCCCGACAGCCGCCCGGCGGGCGTGTCCGCGACGCGCGCCAGGCGCAGGAAGTCGATCGTGGCATCGGCCTCGGCGCGGATCGCGGCTTCCTCGGCCCGCACGCGGCCGGGGCGCAGGAACAGGCCAAGCAGGCCTTCGCCGGATTGCCCGGGCGCCGCGGCCATCAGGTTCTCGCGCACCGTCAGGTGATGGAATTCGCGCGGAACCTGAAAAGTACGGATCATGCCCGCCCGCGCCCGCGCGGCGGGGCCATGCCGATCCAGCGCCAGGCCATCCAGGCTGACACTGCCCGCATCGGCGGGAATGAACCCCGACACCACCGAGAACAGCGTCGATTTCCCCGCGCCGTTCGGCCCGATGATGCCGAGCAGGCCAGTGCTTTCCATGTCGAAGGACACGCCGTCGAGTGCGCGGAAGCCGCCCCAGGATTTCGCGATGTCGCGGACGATCAGGCTCATCGGCGGGTGTAATCCCCCATCAGCCCCTGCGGGCGGAACAGGGTGAAGAGGATCAGCGCGAGGCCCACCGCGCCGAGGCGCAGGCTCGCCATGTTCACCGCGGAGATCGCATCGGGCGCGATGTCGCGCAGGAAGCGCGTGCCTTCGAGGAAC
Organism: Roseomonas sp.; assembly: GCA_041914265.1. GTDB lineage: Bacteria > Pseudomonadota > Alphaproteobacteria > Acetobacterales > Acetobacteraceae > Neoroseomonas. The sequence goes on along the minus strand of JAYSDS010000034.1, from coordinate 28,712 downwards.
AGCATCAGCAGCAGCGCGCCGACCACCGCGCCCGAGACGCGCCCGACGCCGCCCATGATCATCGCCATCCAGACATAGAAGGTGACGAGCGGGATGAACTGGTCCGGCGACAGATAGGTGATGTAGTGCGCATAGAAGGCCCCGGCGACGCCAGCGAGCGCCGCGCCGAGCGCGAGCACCTGGATCTTGAAGCGCGCCGGATCCTTGCCCAGCGCCTTCAGCGCATCCTCATTGTCGCGAATGGCCTCGATGACGCGGCCGAAGGGGGAACGGGTGATGCGCCGCAACGCCAACGCCGCCGCGACGCAGACCAGCGTGATGGCGGCAAGCGTCGCGAGCGCACCCGGCATGCCGACACCGAGCCCGGCGAAGGTGCGGGGAATGCCGGGAATGCCCTGCACGCCATTGGTCAGCCACTGTTCCGAGGTGATGGCAAGCCGCACCGTCTCCCCGAAGCCCAGCGTCACCACGGCGAAATAGTCGTCGCGCAGGCGCAGGGCCACGAGGCCGATCGGCCAGGCCGCGAGTGCCGCGAGCAGCGCGGCGAAGACGAAGGACAGCACCATCGGTACGCCCTGCATCGACACGATGGCCGAGGCATAGGCACCGATCGCGAAGAAGCCGACATGGCCGAAATTGACCAGCCCCGTCAGCCCGTATTGCAGCGTCAGGCCCAGCGTCAGCAGCACGTAGATCGCGCCGATGATGGCGATGGCGACGAGATAGGCCTCCATCAGCGCACGCCCTCCAGCCGGCCGAACAATCCGCGCGGGCGGACCAGCAGCACCACCAGCATCACCGCAAAGGCGAGCGCGATCTTGTAGGTGAAGCCGACATAAGGGGTGGAGAGTTCCTGCGCGATGCCGAGCAGCAACCCGGCCAGCACCGCGCCCGCCGGCGATCCGATGCCGCCGAGGATCGCCGCGGCAAAGGCCGTCAGCAACCCTTCCCAACCCATCTCGGGCGAGACGACGGTCTTCACGCCGAGCATCAGCCCAGCGATCCCCGCCGCCGCGCCGGCCAGCAACCACAGCGCGACCATCACCCTCAGCGGACGGATGCCCGAGACGCGCGCGAGGTCCGGATCATCCGCCACCGCGCGCATCTGCCGACCGATGCTGGTCAGGTGCAGCACGCCGAAGGCGGCGACCAGCGCGCAGGCCGCGACGCCGGCGAGCGTCAGGTCCATCGGCGGGATGCGCAGCCCCATGAATTCGATCGGCCAGGCGAGCGGCACCTGGAAGACCTGCTGCTGATGCCCGAAGATCACGCCGAGCGCGGCGCGGATGACGAAGGCGACGCCGATCGCCGCCACCAGCAGCGAGGCCACCGGCCGCCGCGCCAGCGGCCGGAACACCAGCAGGTAGCCCAGCAGCGACACAGCCCCCGACGCGACCACCGCGGCCCCCCCCGCAAGCGCGAGCGACCCGCTCGCCTGATGCGCGAGGAAGCCCGCATAGGCCCCGGTCGTCATGGTGTCGCCCGCCGCCGCATTGGGAAAGCGGGCGATGCCGAAGACCAGCGTAACCGCCAGCGCGGCGAGACCGATGATCAGCCCATGCACGATACCGGCGACGAGGAGCGCGCCGAACACCTCAGATCTTCACGACGTAGCGGCGGTTGAACTGCCCGTTCTCGATGAAATAGGCGCCGAAATCGGGCGTGACGTCGCCGTGCTGGTCAAAGTCGAGCACCGAGGAGGCGCCTTCGTAGTTGATCTTCTTCCCCGCCGCGATGCCGACCTTGCCGGCGGCGAAGGTCGCGACCTGCTCGCCCGGCGGATTCGCCACCTGGCGGATCGCCTGGTTGATCGCCGCCGTCTCGAAGGATTTCGCCTGTTCGATGGCGAGCGCGAGGGTGTTCGCCATGTCCCAGGTCATCGCCGCGTAGACGTTGGACAGGCCGGGCTGGTTCATCGCGCGCCGATAGGCCGCGTCATAGGCGGTGAAGGCTTCCGACCCTTCGTTGGACACGGAATCGACCGAGATGATGCCGTTCGTCACCGCCGGCCCCAGCGCCTGAACAAGCTGCGGATTGGCCGCCCAGCCGGGGATGATCCACTTCACCGGGATGCCGGTCTGGAACCATTCGCGCAGGATGATCGTCGTGTCGGGCAGGAAGGACCCCATGACGATCACATCCGGCCGCGTGTTCAGCACGCGCAGCAACTCGGCGCGGTAGGATGGCTGGTTGGGTTCGTAGGTGACGTGCTCGCCGTTCTGGAAGCCTTTCGCCGCCCAGGCGCGGCGGAAGCCATCGGTGTTGCCGATGCCCGAGGCGTTGTTGAAGGCCATGGTCGCGGGCTTCTTGAAGCCCTCGCGCACCGCGATCTCGGCGAAGGCGCGGCCGAAGCGGTCATTGGTCGCCTGGAAGCGGTAGGACAGGCCCTTCGCATTGGCGGGCGGTGTGGACAGTGCCGGCGCGCCCGAGGTGTTCATCAGGATGATGTCCGCCTCATTGGTCAGCGGCACCACGGCGAGCGAGACGCCGGACGACCAGGTGCCGAGGACCGCGCGCACGCGGTTGACTTCGATCAGCTTCTTGGCGGCCAGCACGGCGGCCTGCGGCGAGGTCTGGGTGTCCTCCGCGAAGACCTCGATGCGGCGGCCATTGGCGCCGCCGGCGGTGTTGATCGCCTCGACTGCCGCCTGGATCATGCGCTGCATGCCGATGCCATAGGGCGAGCCGGCGCCCGTCACCGGGTTCAGCGCGCCGATGCGGAAGGTCTCGCCCTGCGCATGGACGGCGGGTGCTGCGAGAATGCCGGCCGTCGCGGCGAGGATGGTGCGGCGGGTGGTGCTCATCGGTGCAGTCTCCCAGTTGGGCGGCCTTCAGGCCGCCAGTTCGTTCTTCACGAAATGGCCGCCGAGCATGATGGCCGACAAATGCCTGCCCTGGCGGGTCAACAGGGAGAGATCCTTCAGCGGATCGCCCTCGACCACGATCAGGTCGGCGTGGGCGCCCGGGGCAACGCAGCCGATCCGGCCTTCGGACATCAGCAGCTTCGCGGCGTTGAGCGTGGTGGAGCGGATCACCTCGATCGCCGGCAGGACCTCGCCACGGATGACAAATTCCTCGGATTGGTGGCGATGCATCTCGCCGAGCAGGTCGGTGCCGAAGGCCATCATCAGCCCGGCCTCGCGCATGATCTCCAGCGATCGCAGCCCGGCGGTGCGGACATCGTCGATCTTCGCGACCGATTCCGCCGGCAGGCCGAGCGACGCGCCCTCGTCCTTCAGCGCCTGGTAGGTGACGAGGGTGGGGCAGGCGATGGCACCACGCTGGGCCGCGAAGCGCGCCGTGGCGGGCTGGATCAGGTTGCAGTGCTCGAGGCTGCGCACGCCGCAATCGACGGCGCGATGGATGGCGCTGTCGGTGTAGAGATGCGCGGCGACATAGGTCTCCGCGTTCTCGGCCTCCTCCACCGCGGCGAGCACCTCCTCGCGCGAGAAGCCCACGAAGGCGATGGGATCGGTCGGCGAGGCGACGCCGCCATTGGCCATGATCTTGATGTAGTCGGCCCCGGCCTTGATCTCCTCGCGGCAGGCGCGGCGCACATCGGCGACGCCATCCACGATGCGGCCGAGGCTGCCGAGGCGCGCGGCGAAAAAGTCGGTGCCGCGCGTATCGTGCCGGCCGCGGAAGTCGCAATGCCCGCCGGTCTGCGACAGCGCCTTGCCCGAGATGTTCAGCCGCGGCCCGTCGAAATGACCCTCGTCGCGCGCCATGCGCAGCCCGTGGGTGCAGCCACCGAGGTCGCGGACCGTGGTGAAGCCGCGCATCAGCATGCCGTTCATGATCTTCGCGGCGCGGAAGGCGACGACGGCATCGGGCAGCATCGCGTTCAGCCCGAGATTCACCACCCCGGCCACGACATGCACATGCGCGTCGATCAGTCCGGGCATCAGTGTGCGCCCGTGCAGGTCGATGCGGCGCACGCCGCTGGTGGTGATGGGTGTGTCGCTGACCTCCTTGATCAGCCCGTCTTCGACCAGCACGTGGCCGGGGATGGCGATCTCGGCGCTGCCGTCGAGGATGGCGGCGTTCTCGAAAAGGATGCTCTCGGTCATGGCATGCGCACTCCGCGGAAGGCGGCGAAACTAGTCCCGGGACGCGGCTTCGGCCAGGGCGGCCGCGCGGCGCAGGGCACCGGGCAGGAAGCCGCCGAGAACCTCCGCCGTGGCGACATCCTGCGGCGTGAAGCTGTCCTCGGCATCGAGGATGTTCAGCGTGCCGACCACGACGCCACCCTCGCGGACCGGGATGTTGATGCAGGCGGCGCAGCCGAGGCTGGCGATCAATTCATGATCGAAGAAGGCCCAGCGAATGTCGTCCATGCCATTGCCGAGCCAGGTCCGGCCTTGCTTCAGCACATGGTCGCCCCAGGGCGTGGGACCCATCTTCTTGCGCCCGGTCAGCGCATAGGCGGCCGGGTCCGAGGAATAGACGCGCTCGACCTCCGCGCCCCCCGGAACGACGAAGAGGGTCGTGAACAGCCGGTGGCCGATCAGCGCCGCGGACGCCATCTCCGCCGCGCGGAACACGGCGACGGGATCGGCTTCGGACGCAGCCGCGCGGGCAAGGGCGATCAGTTCGGGCGGCAATGCCACGGTCATGCGGGCGCCTTCTGGTTGCGTTCGGGAAACAGGCCGCGCTGGCGGAAGCGCAGCAGCAGGATGAGCGCGACGCCGACCGAGGCCTCGCGCAGCGCCGCCGCCTGCACGGCGGAGACGCCGGGGACGATCTCGGCCGCGAAGCGCGTGGCTTCGAGGAAGGCGATCAACAGATAGGCGCCGATCGCCGCACCCGTCGGCCGCCCATTGCCGCCCGCCGTGACGGCGAGGAAGACGTAGATGGTGATCAGCGGCTGGAAGATCTCGGGCGCGATGTAGGACGTGTAGTGGCCATAAAGCGCACCCGCGAGGGCGGCGATGGCGGCGGCGATGGCGAAGGCTTCCGCCTTCAGCCGCGTCACGCGCTTGCCGGCGACGGCGGCGACGACCTGGTCCTCGCGCACCGCGCGCAACGCGCGGCCCCAGGGGGAGGCGACGAGGCGGTTCAACGCCAGCCACACCAGGCCGAGGATGGCCGTGACGACGCCCAGCGCGGCCAGATGGAATCCCTGTCCCCAGTCGCGCGGCAGGCCCGCCGGGATGCCGGAGATGCCATCCGTGCCGCCGGTCAGCCAGATCTCGTTGGAGGCGACGACGCGCACGGCCTCCGCGAAGCCCAGCGTGACGATGGCGAGGTAGTCGTCGCGCAATCGCAGCGTCGAGACACAGACGACGAACCCGGCGGCCGCGCCGGCGGCCATCGCCGCGACCAGCCCGATCGGCACGGGCGCACCGCCCCATTTCACCAACGTCGCCGAGGCATAGGCGCCGATGGCGAAGAACCCCGCGAGGCCGAGATTGACCAGCCCCGTCACGCCCCAGGCAAGGCAGAGGCTCTGCGCCAGCAACGCATAGATGCCGGCGATGACGAGCAGGAAGACGATGTAGGAGATCATCTCAGGAGGCCCGCGCGCCGAACAGCCCCGCCGGGCGCAACGTCAGCACCGCGAGAATGACGACGAAGCCGACCACGAGGCGATAGGCGGGGTTGAAGGCCAGCACGGCGACTTCCTCCGCCATGCCGATGGCGATGGCGCCGGCCACCGCGCCGGGGATCGACCCCAGCCCGCCGAGGACCGCGGCGGCGAAGATGGACAGCACCAGCCGGTTGCCCACCAGCGGATCGACCGAGGTGTCGAGCCCGATCAGCATCCCGCCCATCCCCGCGAGCCCCGCGCCCACCGCGATGGTCACCGCCGCGACGCGCGCCGGATCGACGCCGCGCAGCAGGGCGAGGTCACGGTTGTCGGCCACCGCGCGCATCGCGCGGCCCGTCCGGCTGAAGCGCAGGAAGACCCAGAGCAGCGCCATCGCCGCCAGCGCCATCGCGAAATTCTGCACCTGCTGCGGCCCGACGCGGTAGTCGCCGAAGAACCAGTCGCGCAGCAGCGGCAAGTCGTAGCCGCGCAGGTCGTTGCCGAAGGCGAAGCGCAACGCATTCTCCAGCACCAGCCCGGCCGCCAGCGAGGCGATGGCCATCATCAGCGCGCTGGCCTTCTCGAGCGGTTTGACGGCGACCCATTGCACCAGCAGCCCCGCGAACCCGGCAGCGACGAAGGCCAGCACCAGCGCACCCATCATCGGCAGGCCGAACACCGCATTGCCGACCCAGCCGGCATAGGCGCCCACCGTCGCCAGCGCGCCGATGGCGAAGTTCGGATAGTTCAGCACCGCGAAGATCGCCGTGAAGCCGAGCGCCGGCACCGCGAGGATGGTGCCGGCGATCACGCCGTTGATCAGCGCCTGGACGAGCGCTTCGATCATCAGGCGATGCGGATCAGCGTCTGCTGCCCGTCGCGCACCTGTTCGTAGCGGAACTGGCAGTCCGTGATGTCGCCCGCATCGGTGAAGTCGCAGGGGCCGGAAGCGCCGTCGTAATCGACCTTCTTCCCGGCGGCGATGGCGCGCAGCCCGTCCAGCGCATTGTCCACGCGGTCCCCCCCGCCCTGGCTGACCTTGCGGATGTTGTCGTGGATCGCCTGGCCGGTGCCGTCGCCACCCACCGCCATGGCCATCAGGATCAGGTTCGCCTGGTCATAGATCTGGCAGGTATAGGGGTCGGGGTTGCTGTTGCCGGTGATGCGCACCACGCGGTCGAAGGCGCTGGTGCCCTGCGCGGGGGATGGGGCGAGGGTGTAGATGCCCTCGGTCACCTCCTTGGGCAGCGAGCCGATCATCTGCTGGTTCACCGAATAGGCATAGGCGAGCAGCTTGCCGCGGAAGCCCGCGCGGAAGATGTCGCGCAGCAGCACCGTGGTGTCGGGCGTGTAGCCACCGAGCACGATGACATCGGGCCGCGCCCGCATCACCTGGTCCACCTCGGTGCGCAGGGACGGCTTGTTGGCGTCGTAGATCAGCAGGTCGACGGACCCGCCGGCGCGTTCGACCGGCGGCTTCATGTTGGCGAGCTGCGACTGGGTGAAGGGCGTCTGCGGCGCCATGAAGAACGCCTTCTTCGCGCCGAGCTCGACGATGTATTCGCCGAACTTGCGCCCCTGCAACGTGGTGTTGGGCTGGGTGCGGATCAGCCAGCCATTGTGCGGAAGCTGGGTGATGGAATCGGCGCCGGAGACGGTGGCGAGGAAGGTCCTGCTCTCCCAGCACAGCGGCGCGACAGCGGTCGTTACGGACGAGGCCCAGGTGCCCATGATGGCGGCGACGCGGTCGACGTCGATCAGCTTGCGCGCGGCGCGCAGCCCGGCCTCGGGGTTGGTCTGGTCGTCCTCGCTGATCAGCGTGACCTGGCGGCCGAGCACGCCGCCCGCGCCGTTCACCGCCTCGACCACCGACTTCACGCAATTGGCCATGATGGGGCCATAGGGGCCGCCGGCGCCTGTCAGCGGCGTCAGGGTGCCAAGCCTGATCGGTGCCCCCTGCGCGCGCGCCAGGGAGGGCAGGGCAAGCAGCGAGGCGCCGGCGATCAGCGCCGAACGGCGGGTGGTGATGATCATGGGGATGTCTCCCTTGTGGTCCCTGTGTCGTCCATCCTGCTCCCTCCGCGGCCGCCGAGGAACAGGCGGCGTATCGCGGGGTCGCGCGCCAGCTCGGCGGCCGGCCCTTCATGCGCATTCCGCCCGTCCACCAGGACGATGGCGCGGTCGGAGATCTCCATGGCCTGCAGTGCGTTCTGCTCGACCATCAGCACGGCGACGCCCGATGCCGCGGTCGCGCGCACCAGGCCAAACAGGTCGGTCGCCGCCTTGGGCGAGAGCCCGGCGGTCGGCTCATCCAGCAGCAGCACGCGCGGTTCGCTCATCAGGGCCTGGCCCATGGCGAGGATCTGGCGCTGCCCGCCGGACATGGTCCGGGCAAGCTGCCGGCGCCGCTCGGCGAGCAGCGGGAAGCGGTCCATCACGGCGGCCATCCGCGCCCGCGCCTGGCGCGGGGCGAGGAAGCAACCCATGGTGAGGTTCTCCTCGACCGTCAGCGTGCCGAAGACGTTGCGTTCCTGGGGCACCAGCACCATGCCGGCCTCGATCACCGCGCGCGGGGCGAAGCCGGTGACCTCGCGGCCGTCGAGGGAGACACGCCCCTCGCGCGGGTGCAGCAGGCCGGTCAGCAGCTTCAGCACGGTCGACTTGCCGGCGCCGTTGGGGCCGATGATGCAGACCAGCTCACCCGGCGCGACACCCAGCGAGACGCCCTTCACGACATGATCCGCCGCGGCATAGCCGCCGACCAGATCATCGACGACCAGCGCCGTCATCGCGCGCCCCCGAGATAGGCGTCCTGGACCTCGGTATTCTCGCGGATCTCGGCGAAGGATCCTTCAGCGAGCGCCCGCCCGGCCGCCATGACGACGACATGGTCTGAGATGCGTTCGATCAGCGCCATGTCGTGTTCGACCAGCAGGATGGTCCGGCCTTCCGCGACGATGGCGCGGAGCTGGTCGCCGATCTCCTCGGCGAGCGTCGGATTCACCCCGGCGGCGGGTTCGTCGAGGAGCAGCAGGCGCGGCTCGGCCATCAGGATGCGCCCAATCTCGAGCAGCTTCTTCTGCCCCCCCGACAGCGCCGTCACCTGGTTGTCGACGACATGCGCCAGCTTCAACCGCCGTGCGACGGCCAGGGCCTGTTCGGCCAATGCCTCTTCCCGCCGGCGCGCCGCGGCGGCGCCGAGCAGCGCGGCGGTCCAGCTCTCGCCCGGCTGACCTTGCCCGTAGAGCATCAGGTGCTCGAAGACCGACAGCTTCGGGAAACCGCGCGCGATCTGGAAGGAACGGACCATGCCACGCGCGGTGATCTGCTCAGGCTTGAGGCCCAGGATCTCCTCCCCGCCCAGCCGCACGCTGCCCGCCATGGGCCGCACCAGGCCGGAGACGGCGTTGAACAGCGTGGTCTTGCCGGCGCCGTTCGGGCCGATCAGCGCGGTGATGCGACCGGGCGCGACATCGAAGGCGACGCCGTCCAGCGCGGCCAGCCCCCCGAAGGACAGGCGCAGCCCATCGACGCGCAGCAGCGCCTCATCATCCCTTTGAGCCTCCATCGGCGCAGCACGCCGCATTCCGGGCGCGCTGGCAAGAGCCTTCACGCATGGGCGAAGAGCGGCTGCCCCGGATGATCCCAGCGATGCCGCAGGACCGTGCCCGTTTCGCTTTCGGTGATGAAGATGTCGCGGTTGTCCGGCCCGCCGAAGCAGACATTGGTGGTGCCGAGGCCGCGCGGGGAGCGGATGCGCAGCAGCGGTTCGCCGAGGCGGGAGAAGATCCAGACCGTGCCCATCCCGGCATGGGCGACGACCAGGTTGCCCTTCGAATCGAGCGCCATCCCGTCCGGCCCGGCGAGGCCGCCCGACATGGCGATGAAGCGCCCGACGCGGATCACCCCGCCATCCGGCGTGATGGGCACGCGCCAGATGGCATTGTCCCGCGTCGCCGCGACATAGAGGTTGTGCCCATCCGGCGTCAGCACCAGGCCGTTGGGGCTCGGCACATTCGACACCAGCGCATCCGCCTGGTCCGCCCCCGCACGCAGGCGATAGGCGCGGCCAGCCGGATCCTGCAGCCCGGTCTGGCCCTGGTCGGTGAAGAACAGGTCGCCATTCATGGCGAAGGTGCAGTCGTTGACGCCGCGAAAGCCTTCGCGCCGCGCGCGCGGAACGAGCGGGGAAACCGCCCCCGTCGTGGGATCGAGCCGCAGCAGCCCGCGCTTCGCATCCGTGATCGCCGCCCAGCCGTCGCGATGGAAGGCGAGGCCGTTCGGCTCCCCGTCGTAATCCGCGACGACGGTCCATTCGCCTGCGGGCGAGACCTTGAAGATGCGGCCGAAGACGATGTCGGTCAGCCAGAGATTGCCGGCCCGATCGAAGGACGGGCCTTCGAGGAAGGAATGCGGCGTCGGGCCGGGGCGGCCATAGAGCCAGTCGCTGCCGCGGTCGCGGATGCGCAACGCCTCCGGCACTTCAGTGTGGATCTCGGCGGTGACGGAAGGCGGTGCTGCGTACATGGTTCAACCCAGGGTGATGTTGGCGAGGCGGATCAGCCGCGCGGCGCGCTCGCGCTGCGCGATGACGAAGGCGGCGAAATCGTCCGGGCTGGTGCCCAGCGGGACGATGCCGATCTGGTTCATGCGGGCCTGCACATCCGGCTGGCGGAGCGCGAAGACGGCGGCGTCATGCAACCGCATGACGGCGGCGGGCGGCGATCCCGCGACGGTCCACAGCCCGTTCCATTCGTCGAAGTCGAAGCCGCGATAGCCTTGTTCGTCGAGCGTGGCCATGTCGGGCAGGGCTGTGATGCGGCGCAGCCCCGCCGCGCCCAGCGCGCGCAGCCGCCCGCCCTGGACATGCGCCGTCGCCGCGGCGGCCGAGGCGAAGGCGCAGCCCACATTGCCCGCGATCAGGTCCGTCATGGCCGGCCCGCCGCCGCGATAGGGGATGTGCGTCATCTCCACCCCCGCGATGCGGTTGAACTCCACCATGGCAAGGTGCGCGCCTGTCCCGTTGCCGGAACTGGCGTAGGAGATGGCGCCGGGCCGCGCCCTCGCGGCGTCGATCAGTTCGGCCGCGCTGCGCCAGGGCGCATTCGCCGCGACCACCAGCATCTGCGGCTGCCAGGTGAGCTGCGTGATGGGCGCGAAGGCCGTCGCGTAGTCAAAGGGCAACCCGGGCATCAGCGTCGGGTTCACCACATGGCCCATGCTGTCCAGCAGCAGGGTGTGGCCATCCTTGGGCGACCGCGCGACCTCGGCCGCGCCGATCGACCCGCCGGCGCCGCCACGATTCTCCACCACGATATTCTGGCCGAGCTGCGCCATGAGATGCGGCAGCAGCAGACGCGCAACGGTGTCCGTGCCGCCGCCGGGCGGATAGGGCGGGATCAGGCGCAGCGGCTGGGTGGGGAAGGCCTGCGCGACGGCAGTGCGGATGACGGCGGGCGCGAAAAGGCCGCCCAGCAGGATGCGGCGATGGATGGACATGGACGGTTCCTCCCGATCTTGCGGGAAGCCTGCGTCAGGCGGCGCCTTCGGTCCAGTAGCCTTGGTGGGGGATCGCCGCCTCCTCCTCCAGGCAGGGGCCGATGACGGCGACGGGTTCGGCGGCGGTCTCCAGCACCGCGCGGCAGGACAGCGACAGCCCGGCCGTATGCGGCTGCGCGTTGCGCAGATGCAGGATGGCGCCGGCCGACAGCCCGTACACGACGCGGCCGACGCCGGCATAGAAGGCGGCCGCGGAACACATCGCGCAGGGTTCGCCCGAGGAATACATCGTCGCCTGCCGGATGACCGGGCGCGGCGTGCCGGTGGCGAGCAACGCGGTCAGCGCGTTCATCTCGGAATGCGCCAGCGTGCCGCCGCCCGAACTGCCCTGCGTCGATCCGGCTTCGGCCAGCACCGTACCGTCGGGCGTGGCGATGACGGCGGCGAAGGGCCGGTCGCCACGGGTGCGCGCCGCGCCGGCCAGGGCAATGGCGCGGCGCAGCAGGCGGGTGTCGAGCTCGTTCAGCATGGGTGCGATCCTGTCACCGCCGCCACACGCGGTCGAGCGGCACCAGCCGGTGCATCAGCAGCAGCAGCGCGACGGTGAGCAGGATGAAGACGGTGGAGATGGCGTTGATCGTGTTCTCCAGGCTGAAGGAGGCCTCGGCATAGAGACGCACCGGCAGGGTCTGCAGCCGGGCGGTGGTGAGGAAGGCGGTGACCGTGACCTCGCCGAAGGAGATCAGGAAGCCGATGATGCAGGCGACGGCGATGCCCGGCGCGAGCTGCGGCAGCACGATGCGCAGGAAGACCCGCCAGGGCGGCGCGCCGAGCCCGCCCGCCGCTTCCTCCAATCCGCGGTCGAGCGCGGCGACCGAGGCGCGCAGCATCGCCAGCATGAAGGGCGCGACCAGCACGACATGCACGGCGAGGATGCCGAGGAAGGCCGGCAGCATGGTGAACCATTGCAGCAGCCGCAGCATGCCGAGGCCGATGGCGATGCCCGGCAGGGCGAGCGGCAGCATGAAGAAGGCGCCGAGCGCCTCGCGCGCCCGGAAAGTCCCGCGCACCAGCGCCATCGCCGCCGGCAGCGCGATGGCGAGCGAGACGAGGACCGCCGCGAGGGCGAGCTTCAGACTGACCCAGGCATCGCCGAGATAGCGGTCATTGTCGAGCACCGCCGCGTACCAGCGCCAGGTGAAGCCCAGCCACTGCGCAACGGTGGCCTGCGGCGAGTTGTTGAAGGACGACACCGCGACCAGCAGCAGTGGGAAGAGCAGCAGCGCGAGGCCGAGGCCCAGCAGCAGGCGCGCCAGGAACGGTCCCATCGCTTCCGCCACCGCCACGCATGCCCTGCGCAGCATCGGCGGCACGGACGGCCAGCGCCGCGGCGGCCGGCCGGTCACCCAGGGCATGGCGAGCGCCACCGCGCGCCCGATCACCAGGGTGACGAGCACCGAGGCCGCCAGCATCACCATCGCCAGCGCCGAGGCCGCCGGGTAGTTCAGGATCTCGAGCCCTTCCTTCAGCACGACCATGCCGCTGACCATGACCTGCCGCCCGCCGACCAGCGTCGCGGAGACATAGGCGGTGGAGGCGAGCAGGAAGACGATCACCAGCCCGCCGCGCAGCCCCTGCAGCGACAGCGGCAGCGTCACGCGCCAGAAGGCTATGACCGGCCCGGCGCCGAGGCCGGAGGCCGCCTCGGCCAGCCGTTTCTCCTGCGCTTCCAGCACGTCGTACAGCGCGAGCACCATGTAGGGCAGGAAGACCTGCGTCAGCGCCAGCCCCACCGCGAACCAGCCGAACAGCAGGTTCACCCGCGGCAGCCCCACCGCCGCCAGCGTGTTCGACAGCACGCCGCCGGGCGCGAGCAGCAGGATGATGCCGAGGCTGCGCACCACCACGTTGGTGAGCAGCGGCACCAGCACGCAGGCGAAGCCGAGCGGCCGCCAGCGATGCGGTAGCCGCGTCAGCCACAGCGCGAGCGGATAGCCCAGCAGCGCCGAGGCGAGCGTGACGCCCAGCCCCAGCGCGATGGTGCGCAGGATGGTCCTGCGGCTGAAGGGATCCGTCGCCAGGTCCATGTACTGGACGGCGGACGGGTTCAGCGACAACGGCGCGAAGAGCTCCGAGCTCTCCTGCACCGAGAGCAGCGCCACCGCGCCGAGCGGCGCGGCGAAGGCCGCCAGCAGCCACAGGAAATACGGCGCCGCGAGCAGCGGCCCCGCGACGCGCTGGTTCACCCGGCGATCTCGCGCGTGAAGCGGCTCGACCAGCGCGGCTGGTTGCGGATCACCACGTCCCAGTCGAAATCGACCAGCTTGCCGACCGCTTCCTCCCCCATCACCAGCTTGGCGGCGAGGTCGGCGGGCAGGTCGAGGTTGCGGATGGTCGGGCTGTAGTAGATGCGCTCGGCATAGGCGCGCTGGCATTCGGGGGACAGGTGCAGGTTCACCCAGGCCTCGGCCAACGCCTGCTTCTGCGTGCCCACCGTGATGCAGGCGACATTAGTGGCGATGGCCTGGCCTTCCGCCGGATCGGCGATGACGATGTTCGGGTTGCGTGCTTCCGCATAGGCGCGGGTGAAGGAGCCGAATTCGACGGACGCCGCGCCGACCTCCTGGTCGAACATGGTGAAGAGCTGGTCTTGGCTGCCCTGGATGGCGGCGAAGGGCTTCAGCGCAGCGATCTGGCGGAAGGCGGGTTCGATGTCGTTCTCGCTGCCGCCCCAGATCTTCGCGGCCATCAGCAGCGCGGCGGTGCCCTGCGCACCGGGGTAGGTCGGCCAGATCACCTTGCCGCGCAGGTCGTCGCGCCAGAAATCCTTCCAGGAAGTCATGGGCGCGGCGACCTTGCGACGGTCATAGACCACCGTCACCGGGTTGAAGGCGACGCCATAGCCACCGAGCTTCGCCGCCGGATACAGGTTCGCCGCATTGGGCACCGCATCCGTCGCGGCCTGGGTCACGCCATCGCGCACCGCCTGGCGGCTTTCGAAGATATTCAGATAGACGATGTCGAAGGAAGGCCGCCCCCGTTCGGCATAGGCCCGGGCGCGCCGTTCCGGCGTGCCGCCCAGCACGAAGTTGATCTTCACCCCGTGCTGCTGTTCGAGCGGCGTGGCGACGAACTCGCGCAGGATGCGTTCCTGCATCCCACCCCAGACACCGACGGTCAGTTCGTCGCCCCGCCGGATCTGCGCGACCGGCGAACGGATGAAGGCGAAGGGCGCGGCGGCGCCGGCACCCAGCAGCAGGCGGCGGGTCAGGGTCGTCATGCGGGCTCTCCGGAACGGTCTTCGAGGAAGGTCAGCGCATCCACCCCCGCCGCCAGCGTGACGGGCGCGCCGGGCGGCAGGGCGGGTTCCGTGGTTGGGCGCAGCACGCGGATGCGCGGGCCGGCATCGAGGGCGATGTCATAGGCGATCTCGTCGCCGAGCCAGGCGGCCTCCGCCACGCGGCCCGGTGCGCGCAGCAGGGCATCCTCCCCGGCTTCCAGCGTCAGGCGCGCGGCGCGCAGCACGATATGCGTCGGATGCGACGGCGCCTCGGCCGGCGGCGGCACCGCGACGCCGGGGGCGAGCAGGAACAGCCCATCCTCCACACGCCCGGGCAGCACGGTGCGCGCGCCAAGGAACCCCGCGGTGAAGACATGGCGCGGTCGTTCGGTCAGCGTCTCCGGCGGGGCGCATTCGACGAGCCGGCCGCGATTCATCACGGCGATGCGATCGGCGAGCGCCAGCGCTTCTTCCTGGTCGTGCGTGACAAACAGGGTGGTCACGCCGGTGCGGCGGCGCAGGGCGGCGATTTCCTGGCGCATCTCGACGCGAAGCCCGGCATCGAGATTCGACAGCGGTTCGTCGAGCAGCAGCAGGGCAGGACGGATGACAAGGGCGCGGGCGAGCGCGACGCGCTGCTGCTGGCCGCCCGAAAGCTGCGCCGGATAGCGCTCGCCGAAGGCGGCCAGGCCCACCATGGCAAGCGCCTCCGCCACGCGGGCATCGCGTTCCGCGCGGCCGATGCCGCGCATCTCCAGGCCGAAACCGACATTGCCGGCCGCTGTCATGTGCGGGAACAGCGCGTAGTTCTGGAACACCATGCCGATGGCGCGGCGATGCGGCGGGTCACGCTCGATCGGGCGGCCTTCCATGACGATGCGCCCGCCATCCGGCGCAACGAAACCCGCCACCATGCGCAGCGTGGTCGTCTTGCCGCAGCCCGATGGCCCGAGCAGCGCGATGCACTCCCCGGCCTCCGCGCCAAGGGTGAGCGCATCGACCACGGTCTGCGCGCCATATCGCTTGGTGACCTGGTCGAGGAGGAGCTGCGCCACCGATGCCGCACCAATAAAGGGGGATCTTGAAGTACCAAGAAGCGTGCCATGGCGGGCCTGGCACGACCAGTAGCGAGGCCATCGCATTGCCGCGCGGTCGTTGCCCATTCCGTGAGCAGATGCTGCCGGGCGCCATGGTGCTTGCCGTCCGGCCGGCGGCGCGGCAGCCTCCCGCTCCTGCGTTGACGGAGGCGCGACATGCGCAGCAGGTACCGGATCGAGCGCCGCGCGGCGTTGACAGGCGGGGCCGCCTTCGCCCTCGTCGCCATGGCCGGCGCGCGGGTGCCGGTGGCGCAGAGCCTCGACCGCATCGTCTTCCAGACCGATTGGCGCGCCCAGGCCGAACACGGCGGCTACTACCAGGCAATCGCCGCGGGGCTGTATCGCCGGCGGGGCATCGAGGTCGAACTGCGCATGGGCGGGCCGCAATTGAACCCATCGCAACTGCTGCTCGCCGGGCGCGTGGATATGACGATGTCCAACGGTTTCCAGGCGCTGAACTATGTGCGCGAGGACCTGCCCTTCCTGACCATCGCGGCGATGTTCCAGAAGGATCCGCAGATCCTGATGAGCCACGAGGAAGCCGGCATCGCCGGTTTCGAGCAGATGCGCGGGCGGCCCATCATGATCGGCGGCGGCGGGCGCGTGACCTTCTGGCCCTTCCTGCGCGCGAAGTTCGGCTTCACCGATGCGCAGATCCGGCCCTACACTTTCAACCTGCAGCCTTTCCTGGCCGACAGGGGCGCGATCCAGCAGGGGTTCCTCTCCTCCGAACCCTTCTCCGCCATGCAAGCCGGGGCACGGCCGCAGGTGCATCTCATCGCCGATGCCGGCTTCGCGAACTACCAGGAGACGATCGACATCTCCCGCCGCATGGTCGAGGAGAAGCCGGATCTCGTGCAGCGCTTCGTCGACGCCAGCATCGAGGGCTGGTCGCAATACATGCGCGGCCAGAACGTGGCCGAGGCGAACCGGCTGATCATGCGCGACAATCCCGAGATGACGCAGGACCGGATCGACTACGCGGTGCGGGTGATGAACCAGTATGGCATCGTGCTGTCGGGCGATGCGGAACGCCTCGGTATCGGGGCGATGACCGAAGCGCGCTGGCGGGAATTCTATGAGACCATGCGCGATGCGGGCGCCATGCCGCCGGGGCTCGACGTCACGCGCGCCTATTCGCTCCGCTTCGTCAACCGGGGCGTGGGACGCGGGTGAGCCTCGTCGCGCTGCGCGGCGTCGCCAAGCGCTATCCCACGGGCACGCTGGCGCTGAAAGGCATCGATCTCGACATCCGGCCGGGCGATTTCGCCGCGCTGCTGGGGCCTTCGGGTTGCGGCAAGTCCACGCTGCTGCGCCTCCTGGCGGGCCTGGCCGAACCGACCGACGGCCAGATCGATTGGCAGGATGCGGCGCGGCCCGAGATCGGCTTCGTCTTCCAGGAACCGACACTGATGCCCTGGGCGAGCGTGCTGCGCAACGTGACGCTGCCGCTGGAGCTCGCGGGCATGCGCGGGCGCGAAGCCGAGGCACGTGCGGCGGCATGGCTGGCGCGCGTCGGGCTGTCGGGCTTCGAGCATGCCTATCCGCGCGCGCTGTCGGGCGGGATGCGCATGCGCGTGTCCATCGCCCGCGCGCTGGTCACGCGGCCACGCCTGCTGCTGATGGACGAACCCTTCGCCGCGCTGGACGAGATCACCCGCTTCCGCCTCAATGACGACCTGCTGCGGCTGTGGGAGGCAGAGCGCTTCACCGCCGTCTTCGTGACGCATTCGGTGTTCGAGAGCGTCTTCCTCGCGCGGCGTATCCTGGTGTTGGCGCCGCGGCCCGGCCGCATCGTCGCCGAAGTGCCGATCGCGCCGGATGTGCCGCGCGACGGCACGTTCCGGACCTCGGCCGAGTATGCGGCGCAGTGCCGCATCGTCTCGCAGGTCCTCGCCGATGCGATGGCCGCGGCATGAGCTGGCTGCGCCTCCTGGCGCCGGCGGTGGTGGCGCTGGCCTTCCTCGGCGCGTGGGAGGCGGCGGTACGGTTCTACGCGATCCCGCCCTATATCCTGCCCGCGCCGTTGCTGATAGCGCAGACGCTGCTGCGGGATTGGGGCACGCTGTCGGGATCGCTGCTGGTCACGCTGCGGATCACGCTGATGGCGCTGGGCGCCGCGGCGGGGCTCGGGCTGCTGCTCGCCATCCTGTTCGCGCAGTCGCGCATCCTCGCGCTGTCGCTGTTTCCCTTCGCCGTCGTCCTACAGGTGACGCCGATCGTCGCCATTGCCCCGCTGATCATCATCTGGGCGGATGATGTCACGCTGTCCCTGCTGATCTGCGCCTGGCTCGTCGCCTTCTTCCCGATCCTGTCGAACACGACCATGGGGTTGAACTCGGCCGATCCGAATCTCGTGGACCTGTTCCGGCTCTATCGCGCGAATCGCTGGCAGACCCTGTGGCGGCTGCGGTTGCCTTCCGCCCTGCCCTATTTCCTGGCCGGGCTGCGCATCTCGGGCGGGCTTGCACTGATCGGAGCCATCGTCGCGGAATTCGTCGCGGGGACGGGCGGCAGCGCCTCGGGCCTCGCCTGGCGCATCATGGAATCAGGATACCAGTTGCAGATCCCGCGCATGTTCGCCGCGCTCGCGCTGATCTCCGCCACGGGGATCGCGATCTTCATGGCGCTGACGCTGCTGTCGCACCTGCTGCTGCGGCACTGGCACGACAGCGCGGCGGATGATCAATGACGCGCCCGTCACCACGATGCGAAATGCCGGCGGACCTTCGCGATGAAGGCCTCCAGCGCCGATGGCTTCCGCCAGTCCATGCCGTGCAGGTAGAGCCAGTCGAGCCGGCAATCCTCTGCGCAGAGCCGCCTGATGCCACGCGACATCACCCGATGGTCCGGCCAGCCGATCCACCAGAGCAGCCACAGCGGCGAGCCATAGGTCGTGACCACCGTGATGCGGCGGATAGTCGTCAGCAGGGGTTCGATGGCGCCGTCGCCCAGGCGGAAGGCGATGCCGGGGCACCAGACGCGGTCGAACCAGCCCTTCAGCATGGCGGGCATGCCGTACCACCAGGTGGGGTAGACCAGGACCAGGGCCTCGGCCCGGCGCAGCGCGGCGGCGTGGTCCTCGATGCCGGCCTCGTTCGCCCCTTCGATGCCGTTGACCGCGTGTTCCGCCGCGCTGAGCGCCGCCACGAAGTCCTCGGCGTAGAGGTCGTGCAGTTCGACCTGATGCCCCGCCCCTTCCAGCGCCGCGCGCGCGGCCTCCCGCAAGGCGGCGGAGTAGCTGTCCGCGCGCGGATGGGCGTGGATCATCAGGACGCGCATCGCCTTCCCCATCGGAGCCAGCCCGCATGATCCCGATTGGCCCTTCACCCCGCAACACCTGGCGCGTGTCGGCGGAGGCCGCCGATCTGACGCGGCCGACGCTGCCCTCGCGCACGGTGACGGTCGCCGCGCGGCCGAAGCGCGTCACCTTCGACCTGGCGCGCAGCGCGATGCTGGTGATCGACATGCAGAACGACTTCTGCCATCGCGAGGGCTGGCTGGCCTCGATCGGCGTGGACGTGACCCCGGCGCGGGCGCCGATCATGCCATTGGTCGGGTTGCTGCCGGTGCTACGGGCGGCATCGGTGCCCATCATCTGGGTGAACTGGGGCAGCCGGCCGGATCGGCTGAACCTCTCTCCCGCGCTCCTGCATGTCTACAATGGCAGTGGCGATGGCACGGGCCTGGGCGATGCCCTGCCCCCTACCGGCAGCAAAGTGCTGCAGGCCGGCGCCTGGTCCGCCCAGGTGGTCGACGAACTCGCGCCCGTCCCCGGCGACATCCGCGTGGACAAGCATCGCATGTCGGGCTTCCAGGACACGCCGCTCGACAGCATCCTGCGCAACCTGCGCGTGGAAACGCTGCTCTTCGCCGGCGTGAATCTTGACCAATGCGTGCTGCACACCCTGGCGGACGCGAATTTCCTGGGCTTCGACACGCTGCTCGTCGAGGATTGCGCGGCCACCACCAATCCGGATTTCTGCCGCGAGGCGACGATCCTCAACATCCACCAGATCTTCGGCTTCACCCTGGCATCCACCGCGCTGCAGGAGGCGATCCGCCCATGATGTCCGTGCCCGTCATCGCCAAACGCGCGGCCGCGCTGCAGGGCTTCCGCATCTCGCCAAACGACACGAACTACTTCGCTTGCCTGCTCGATCCGCTGGCCGACAGCGTGACCTTCACGCTGGTGGTCGAGATCTTCGAACCCGGCGGCAGGACACCGCCCAATACGCACAGCGCGGCGGAGGAATGCTTCTTCGTCCTCGCCGGCAGCGGCACGGCCTTCGCGGACGGGCAGCGCATGCCGATCGGCCCCGGCGACTGCTTCGTGCTGCGCCCGGGCGTCGAGCACGTGGTGGAGAATACCGGCCCGACGAAGCTCTATTGCCTGACGCTGATGACGCCGAATGAAGGCTTCGCCGAACTGATCCGCAGCGGCACTCCGGTCGCGCTGACCGATGAGGACCGCGCCGTGATCACCGGCGCGGCCCGCGCCTGAGGCAGGCCAGCGGTCCCGGGCAATGGTTGGAGCTGGAGGGGCGCTGCCCCTCCAAACCACCCCGCCAAGTGCTTGGAGCACTTGGAACGCAGTCTTTTGGTGCCGTGCATGACAGGCTTTCCCACCCTCCCGGCGCGTGTCGTGCGCAAAGGCGGGTTTCGGCTTCCATCCTGACCGCGGCGCCCGGCGCCAGGTATCGGTTTCCAAAGGCCTCGGGCCTTTGGTGGGGAGAGCCCGAGAGGGGCGACGCCCCTCTCGGTTCCACAGTCCAGGAAAAAGCGCCGTCGGTATCAGGCGTCGGGGTCGGGCTCGTTCGACAGCCAGGCCTCGACATCCATTGCCGAGACCTGCGCCCACAGGGCGGCCATCTTCTGCGCCGCGACGTCGAGCAGTGCTTCCCCGATCTCGACCGTGGCGGCCGAGGCATCGCCCACCGCGCCCGCGGGATGCAGGTCCTGCGCCTGCCAGGCGAGTGGTGCCCCGGCATCGGGCGCCACTGCCGGCGTGCTGTTCGACGCGCCCTGCCAGCGGCTGACGAAGTTGCGCGCCTTGTCCATGTGCACAAGCTGCGGCGTCAGGGCGAGCATCACCGCGGTCTCGTCCCGCCCGGCATGAATGCCGAAGCGCGATTCCACAGGGTCGCGCAGCGCCTCCGGCTTGCCCATGCGGGCCCACATCGCGTTCACCGCGAACAGGCCCCGTTCGATGCGCAGCCGCCGCGCCGCGATGTCGAGGCAGGAGACATTGCCGCCATGGCTGTTGACGATGACGAGCCGCTTCACGCCGGCCCGCGCGACGGAAGCGCCGATGTCACAGACCAGCGCCAGCAGCGTCTCGGCGCTGGTGGTCAGCGTGCCCGGATAGCGCAGATGCTCCACCGACAGGCCCACGGATTGCGTCGGCAGCACCAGCACCGGCAGGTCCTCCGGGATGACCTTCAGCGTGCGCCCCACGACGCCCTGGTTGATGGTCGTGTCCACCGAAACCGGCAGATGCGGCCCGTGCTGTTCGATGGAAGCGACCGGCAGCACCGCCACGGTGTTGGCGGGCAAGGCACGGAAGGCTGGCCAAGGGAGTTCCTGCCAGTAGCGGGTCGGTAGCGGCATGGGTCAGCAAGCCTTGTCAGGAATCGAGTCGATCGTAGCGCAGCCCGCGCGCCAGCCAGCAGCCCACCGTTGCCTGCGTGGCCTGCCCGGCAGCGTCGCGATGGAAGGCGATGGTCCAGTCCCCGGGTGGCGTGTGGTCCAGCGCCCGCGGGCAGGGCAGGGCCCAGACATCCGGCCCGATCGGATCGAGCAGTTCCATCCGCCCCCGGCCGAGGAAGCCTGAGAAGCCGCCATAAAGCGCGCCGCCGGCATCGACGACCGTCAGTTCCGCATCGAGTTCCGCACAGCGATAGCGCCCCGCGGCGTCAAGACGCGCCGGCCCCTCGAGGGGCACCAGGATGGCGACCTGGTTGTCCTTCGCACGTTCGAGGCGCAGGCCCTGCGGCGTCATGGCCAGGCGCGTTTGCGCATTGCGCGCGCTGCCATCCGCCTGCAGCACCAGTGTCTCGGCGCTCTGCCCGACACGCAGGCGCAGTCGGCCCTTGCCGTGGGGATCGATGCGCACGGACAGACCGGTCTCCGCTTCCATCCAGGCGCCACACCAGGTTGGCGGCGGCAGGTCGGCGGGCGCCTGCTCCCGGGGCTCTTCCAGCAGGGCGGCGAGCAGGTCCAGCGCGGCGGAACCGGGATCGGAGATGTGGTTGAACAGCACCACGACGGAGATGCGCTCGGCGGCCAGATGCAGGCGTCGGCTCGTCCAGCCGCGCAAGCCGCCGCCATGGCCCGTCGCGGCGCGGCCGAGTTCCATGCCGCGCGCCAGGCCGAAGCCATATTGCGCCGGGGCGCCATCCGCGAAGGCGACCGGCGCGGAGAGCCGGCGATAGAGCGAACCGGCATCCTCGCGCGTCGCGTCGATATGCTTCTCCCAGGCGATCATGTCGTCCAGAGACGCGCCGATCCCGGCATCGCCGGTCCAGATGATGCGGTTCACCGCGGGGCGAAAGCCGCTCGCCTGGGTGCCTTCGTAGCCCTCGGTGCCATCGGGCAGGGCGCGGGTGTCGGCGGCAAGGATCGCGGACTCCATGCCGGCACGTGCGAAGATCCCGTCGCGCAGCAGTTCCGCAAGGCTACGTCCGGTGCGTGCCTCGAGCATCTCGCCCAGCAGCCGGAAATTCTGGTTCACGTAGGAATACCGTGTGCCCGGCGCGAAGTGCAGCGT
The DNA here is from genome assembly GCA_041914265.1 of Roseomonas sp. GTDB lineage: Bacteria > Pseudomonadota > Alphaproteobacteria > Acetobacterales > Acetobacteraceae > Neoroseomonas. The sequence continues at coordinate 6,537 of JAYSDS010000034.1, read as the reverse complement.
CCGCGTGCCGGCGATGACGCGCGCGGATTCCGCCGGCCCGAAAGGCGCTTCCGCCGGGGAGCCATGCAGCATCGCCACCGCCCAGTAGTCCCGCAGCCCGGACTGGTTGTGCGCGAGATGCAGCGCCCCCGGCAGCTTCCCCTCCAGCGCTGGCAGCCAGGCGCGCAGATCGTCGTCCATCACGCAGGGATCGCCGAGCCGATCGAGCATCGTCCCGCACACGAACTGCTTGGAGATGGAGCAGATGCGGAAAAGGCTGCGCGGCGTGAAGGCGATGCGATGTTCGGCATTCGCATAGCCCCAGGCATGACGGAGCAGCACCTCGCCATCACGCAGGACGGCGACGGCACCGCCCGGACCCGGATAGGCAAGCGGCAGGCCGCGGGCAATGCGTTCGATCGGCGTATCTGTCATGATGGCGATCATGCCCCAGGGCGGTTGCGGCGCAACCCGCGCGGTGATGTTGCGGCGCAACAGGAGGAATGCCAAGCTTCGACCCAACAAGGGGGCTGAATGATGCTGGCGACGCTGATTGGCCTGGACCATCTCGTTGTGGCGGTGCGCGACCTTGACGCTGCGGCGGATGCCTGGCGTGCGATCGGCTTCACGCTGTCCCCGCGCGGGCTGCACAGCGCCCATGTCGGCAGCGCCAACCACACCATGATGTTCGGGCAGGACTATCTGGAACTGCTCGCCGTGGTGACGCCGCAGCCGCACAACCAGGCCCTGCGAGACTTCGTGGCGCGACGCGAAGGGCTCGAGCGGGCCGCCTTTACCACCACCGATGCCGGCGCCGGTGCCGATGCGCTGCGCGCCCGGGGCGTCGATTCCCAGGGGCCGCTGCATTTCGGCCGGCCTGTTCCGCTGCCCGGCGGCAGCACGGTCGAGGCACGGTTCAGCGTCTTTCGCTGGCCGCCTTCCGCCTATCCGGGCGGCCTCGGCATCTTCGCCTGCCAGCACCATACGCCCGATGCGGTGTGGGTGCCCGCCCTGCAAAGCCACGCCAACGGCGCCACACGGATCAAGCGCGCGCTGGTCGCGACCGATCAGCCCGAGGCAGAGGCGCAGAAGCTCGCCGCGGCCATCGACGGCGTTTGGCGCCGGCGTGGCGATGCCTGGTTCGTGCCGACCGGGATCGGTCGCGCGGAGATCGGCTTCGCGCCCCGCGCGGTCATCGCGCAACTGGCGCAATGCGATGCGTCGGCGCTGCCCGAGCAGGGCGGCGCCGCCATGGTGATCGCGACGCCGACACCCCGCCCGCCCGCGGTCGCCACCGGTGTCGCCGTGATCTTCGAAGCCCCCTGATCCGAACGACAGGAGAGAGACCATGACCGGACCCACTCGCCGCGAGATGTTCCTCCTCGGCGCGAGCGCGATGATCCCGACGGCCGCGGTCGCGCAGGAGACCCCGCGTCGCGGCGGCGTCTTCACCGTGCATTTCGCGACGGAACAGCGCATCCTGAACCCGTCGCTCCAGGCCTCGACCGGCGTCTACATCGTCGGCGGCAAGATGCAGGAGGCGTTGATCGACCTCGACGCCCAGGGCAATCCGGTCGGCGTCCTGGCGGAATCCTGGGAGAGCGCGCCCGACGGGCTGACGCACACCTTCCGCCTGCGCCGTGGCGTCACCTGGCATGACGGCAAGCCCTTCACCTCCGCGGACGTCGCCTTCACGGCGATGGAGATGTGGAAGAAGATCCTCAACTACGGCACCACGTTGCAGCAGTTCCTGACCGAGGTGCAGACGCCCGACCCGCATACCGCGGTGTTCAAATACGAACGCCCGATGCCGCAGGGCCTGTTGCTGCGTGCGCTGCCCGACCTCGGCTACATCTCGCCCAAGCATGTCTACGAGAATGGCGACATCCGCCAGAACCCGGCGAACACCGCGCCGGTCGGCACGGGGCCGTTCAAGTTCGTCACCTATGAACGCGGCCAGCATGTGATTGCCGAGCGCAATCCGAACTACTGGCGCGACAACATGCCGTATCTGGATCGCGTGGTCTGGCGCGTGATCGGGGACCGCGCGGCGGCGGCGGCGCAGATGGAAGCGGGGCAGATCCTCTTCAGCCCCTATTCGTCCCTGTCCATCGCGGACATGCAGCGCCTCGGCCGCGATCCGCGCTTCGAGGCGACGACGCGCGGCAATGAAGGCAATGCCCGCACCAACACGCTGGAGTTCAACTTCCGCAATCCGGTGCTGGCCGATATCCGCGTGCGCAAGGCGCTGGCGCACGCGATCAACGTGCCCTTCTTCATCGAGAACTTCCTCGGCGCCTTCGCCAAGCCCGGCACCGGGCCGATCCCCTCGGTCTCGACCGACTATTATCCGACCGAGCCGATGCCTCAGTATGGCTATGACGTCGCCGCCGCGAACCGGCTGCTGGACGAGGCCGGGCATCGCCGCGGGGCCGGCGGCGTGCGCTTCAACCTGCGCCTGCATCCGGCCCCCTGGGGCGAGGATATCGGCCTCTTCGCGACCTTCATCCAGCAATCGCTGCAGCCGATCGGCGTGCGGGTGGAAATCGTGCGCCTCGACGCCGCGGGCTTCCTGCGCACCGTGTACAACGACTGGAATTTCGACCTGGCGACGGGCTGGCACCAGTACCGCAACGATCCGGCGGTCAGCACCACGGTCTGGTACCGCTCCGGCAGCCCGCGCGGGGCACCCTGGACGAACCAGTGGGGTTGGACCGATCCCAACATCGACAAGATCATCGACGATGCGGCGACCGAGGTCGATCCGGTGAAGCGCAAGGCGCTCTACGCCGATTTCGTGCGCTCGGCGCAGACCGAGCTGCCGCTGTGGATGCCGATCGAGCAGATCTTCGTCTCGGTCTTCAACAGGCGCGTGCGCAATGCGGGCAACAACCCGCGCTGGGCATCCTCCTCCTGGCACGACACCTGGCTGGCATCTTGAGGATCCTTGCCCTCGCGCTGCGCCGGCTCGCGGCCTCGCTGCCGACACTGCTGCTGATCATCGCCGGGATGTTCCTGCTGCTGCAGTTGGCACCCGGCGATACGGTGGATGCGCTGATGGCGCAGATGGGCGGCGGTGATCCGGCTCTCGCCGCCGAGTTGCGCCGCTTCTATGGCCTCGATGTCGGGGTGGCAGCGCAGCTCGGGCGCTACCTGATGCGGCTGGTGACGCTCGATCTCGGCTTCTCGGCGATCTACGGCAAGCCGGTTGCGACCGTCATCCTGGAACGCCTGCCGCCGACCATCCTGCTGATGGCCTCTGCCCTGTCCTTCGCCTTCTTCTTCGGCCTGGTGCTGGGCGTGGTGGCCGCGCGGCGGGTGAATCGCTGGCCGGATACGCTGATCTCGACGCTGGGGCTGGTCTTCTACGCCACGCCCTCCTTCTGGTTCGGGCTGATGGCCATCGTGCTGTTCAGCGTCTACCTGCAATGGCTGCCGCCGGGCGGGTATTCAGACATCACGCAGAATCTGACCGGTGTCGCTGCCGTGTTCGACATCGCGCAGCACCTCATCTTGCCAACGCTGACGCTGGGACTGATCTTCCTGGCCATCTATCTGCGCATCATGCGCGCCTCGATGCTGGAGGTGCTGTCGCTCGACTTCGTGCGCACAGCGCGGGCGAAGGGATTGTCCGAGACGCGTGTCGTCGCGCGGCACGTCCTGCGCAACGCCATGCTCCCCATGGTCACGCTGATCGGCCTGCAGGCCGGGACGATGCTGGGCGGCTCGGTGGTGGTGGAAAGCGTCTTCGCCCTGCCCGGCCTCGGGCGCCTGGCCTATGAAAGCGTGGTGCAGCGGGATCTCAACACACTGCTCGGCATCGTGTTCATCTCCGCGCTCCTCGTGATCGTCATCAACTTCCTGGTCGATATCCTCTATGCGCGGCTCGATCCGCGGATCGCGACGGGATCGTGATGCGTGGGATCAGGGCGTATCTGCGCAGCCCCGCGGCGGTGATCGGCACGGTGATCCTGCTGGCCGTCCTGGTGATGGGCGTCGGGGCATCCTGGTTCTATCCGAACGATCCGCTGGGCCTGGCGGGGCGGCCGCTGCAATGGCCCGGGCAGAATCCCCGCTTCCCGCTCGGCACCGATCCGTCGGGGCGCGACATCGCGGCACAGCTCTTTCACGGCGCGCGGATCTCGCTGCTGATCGGCTTCGTCGCCACTTCCATCGCCGTGGTCATCGGCATCGCCATCGGCGCGGTCGCCGGCTTCTACAGCGGCGCCACCGACACCATCCTCATGCGCGTGACCGAGGCTTTCCAGACCCTGCCCAACTTCATCCTGCTGCTGGTCCTCGTTGCGGTGTTCGGCTCGACGATCGAGACGGTGACCATCGCCATCGGCATCGTCTCCTGGCCACCGGTCGCGCGGCTGACGCGCGCGGAGTTCCTCAGCCTGCGCACGCGCGACTTCGTGCAGGCCTGCCGCGTGCAAGGATTGTCCGACCCGCATCTGATCCTGCGCGAGGTGCTGCCCAATGCCCTGCCGCCGGTCATCGTCTATGCCTCGGTCGTCATGGCGGTGGCGATCCTGCTGGAAAGCGCGCTGGCCTTCCTGCAACTCTCCGATCCCAATGTGCCGTCCTGGGGCAACCTGATCGGCCTGGGACGCAGCGTGCTGCGGACGGAATGGTATGTCTCCGCCATTCCCGGCGTGGCGATCCTGCTGACCATCCTCGGCGTCTCCCTGGTCGGGCAGGGGCTCAACGACGCGCTGAACCCGCGCCTGGCGAGGGCACGATGACCGCGCGGCTGACCGTTCAGGATCTGACCATCCGGCTGCCCGCCGGCGCGGATCGCGAGAATGCCATCGAGCATGTCTCGCTCACCCTGAAGGCCGGCGAGATCCTCTGCGTCGTCGGTGAGAGCGGGTCGGGCAAATCCGTCACCGCTTCCGCCGCTATGGGATTGCTGGCGGCGGGGCTGTCCGTCAGCGGCGGCACGCTGCGCCTGGGCGATGAGGAGCTCGACCGGCTGACGCCCGAGCAATGGCGCGCCATCCGCGGCCGCCGCATCGCCATGGTCTTCCAGGAGCCGATGACGGCGCTGAACCCGCTGATGACGGTGGGTGCGCAGATCGAGGAGATGTGGCGCGTGCATCTCGGCCTCGACAAGGCCGAGGCCAGGCGCCGCGCGCTGGCATCATTGACCGAGGTGAACCTGCCCGATCCGGAGGGCGCGCTGCGTGCCTATCCGCACGAGCTTTCCGGCGGCCAGCGCCAACGCGTGATGATCGCCATGGCCCTTGCCCTGGAACCCGAGGTGCTGATCTGCGACGAGCCGACCACCGCGCTCGACGTCACCACCCAGGCGCAGGTGCTGGCGCTGATCAAGGACTTGCAGACGCGCCACGGCACGGCGGTGATGTTCATCACCCATGATTTCGGCGTGGTGGCCGAGATCGCCGACCGTGTCGCCGTGATGCGCCTCGGTCGCGTGGTGGAGGAAGGCGGCGCGCATGACGTGCTGACCAACCCGCAGCACGACTACACCAAGGCGCTGCTGCGCGCCGTGCCCGCGCTGGCGGCACCGGTACCGCGCCGCCTTTCCGAGGAGCGCGTGCTCGACGTGCGCGGCCTGACCAAGACCTACACGTCACGCGGCGTCTTTCGCCGGCGCCGGCCGGTGCGTGCGCTCGACGATGTCACGATTTCCGTGCGCCGCGGCTCGACGCTGGCGGTGGTGGGGGAGAGCGGTTCCGGCAAGTCCACGCTGGCACGGGTCGTCGTCGGCCTCCTCGGCGCGGATGGCGGCCAGGTGACGATCGGCGGCGCGCCGCTGCCGACGCAACGGCGCGCCGCCGCACGCCTCGTGCAGATGGTGTTCCAGGATCCTTATGCCTCGTTGAATCCGCGCCGGCGTGTCGGCGTGCAGGTGGCACAGGGCCCGATCGCCGCCGGCTTCCCCGCAGCCCAGGCCATGCGGGAAGCGCGCGAGCTCTTCTGCACCGTCGGCCTCGATGAAGATGCGGTGGATCGCTACCCGCACGAATTCTCGGGCGGACAGCGACAGCGCATCGGCATCGCGCGAGCACTCGCCATGAAGCCGCAGGTGCTGGTCGCGGATGAGCCGGTCTCGGCGCTTGATGTCAGCGTGCAGGCGCAGGTTCTGGCACTGCTGCGCGAATTGCAGCAGCGGCTGGACCTGTCGATCCTGTTCATCACCCACGACCTGCGCGTCGCCGCGCAGCTCTGCGACGAGGTCGCGGTGATGCGCAACGGCGTGGTGGAAGAAGCCGGTCCGATCGGGGCAGTCTTCGCGGCGCCGCGCAGCGACTATACGCGCAGTCTGATCGCGGCGATCCCGGGCAAGGCGCTGTTCAGGGGGTGATGGAGAGGGGCCCGAGCACGTCGCCATGGCGGTCGTGCCGCTGACCGTCAACGCGTGTCTCGGGTCGGTGGCTGATACCGGCTGGGATAGCAGATATCGGTCTCGAAAGACGCTCGGGCTTTTGTGGAGCGGTTTGAGGAGGCGTTGTCCCTTCCACGTGACACGGGAACCGGGGATGGGCTTTGCCCCTCCCCGGACCCCTCCCCAGCAAAGGCCGAAAGGCC
>JAYSDS010000033.1:0-48138 GCA_041914265.1 Roseomonas sp. | reverse complement strand
GGCCTTTGCTGGGGAGAGTTCGAGAGGGGCAAAGCCCCTCTCGATCCCACAGCGGTAGCGGTCATGCCGTCAGGAGCGACCTTGAACCCAGGCAGCCACGGCCCTGCCCTGCCGCACGGCGGCCGGGAACTGCTCGCGTGTTCCCACGCGGCGGGGATCCGGGCCGGAAGCAGATCCGGATCAGGCGGAATCACCTGGTCGGGTAAAGATGCCCGCCAAACCAAACGGCTGGAGAGATTTCCGTGAGCCAGGGCGAACGGAAAGCGCTCTAGTGTCCTGCCGCGGCGTTCGTTGATCGGCAGGCCGCCGAGAACAACAGCTCATGGCCGGATAATGATGGCCGCGGAACTTCGGAATCAGGACACCAGGCTCGGCCGTGCCGGAAACCGGCAAGACCCAGGGAGGAAACCATGAAAGACGAACCCGTCTATCGCAGGACCGACCTCGTCGGCAGTTCCCAGAAATCGGTGAGTGACGCGATCGAGACCGCGATTGCCCGAGCCGCCAGGACGCTCCGCCACATCGAATGGTTCGAGGTCGGCGAGATCCGCGGCCGCGTCCAGGACGGCAAGATCGCCCAATATCAGGTGAGCATCAAAGTGGGTTTCCGCGTCGAAGACTGACGCGACACGGCGACCGGGACCCCGTGACCGAGGTCCCGCCGCCTTCGGAGGGGGGGGACGACATAGCGCCCCCCAACCTCATCAGACCGGCGTGAACATCGGCACCGGGGCGCCGCCTTCCTCGGTCGGCTTGAAGACGAGCTTCACCTTCTGGCCGATCTTCAGCGCATCGAGGTCGCAATCCACGATGTTCGTGAACATGCGCGGGCCTTCGTCGAGTTCGACATAGGCCGGCGCATGCGGCTCCTTCGACCGCATGACGGTGAAGGAGTAGATCGTGCCCGTGCCCTTCGCTTCCACCAGCTCGACATTGTTCGAGAGGGTGAAGGGCGAGCAGCCGCGCGGATACCAGAAATGCTTCCCGGTATCCTTGCACAGCCCGATCAGGAACTTGCCTGCGCGGGCGGCGTCCCAGAACGGCTTGGTGGTGGGGTCTTCCTTCGGCGCCGGGATGGCGCGGTTGGCGGCTTGGGTCGCCATGATGATCACTCCCGCTCCATGATGAGGGTCGCACCGCCGTGGCGATGGCCGAGCAGCCCACCCACGCCGTTCGCCAACGCCAGCTTGCAGCCCGGCACCTGGACCTTGGGATGCGCTTCGCCGCGGAGCTGGCGCACCGCCTCGATCACCTTGGTCATGCCGCCGCGGTTCGCCGGGTGGTTGTTGCACAGCCCGCCGCCATCGGTGTTGAAGGGCAGCTTGCCAACGCCCGAGATCAGGTTGCCGTCGGCGACGAACGCACCGCCCTTGCCCTTCTCGGCGAAGCCCAGGTCCTCGATCTGCATCAGCACCGTGATGGTGAAGCTGTCGTAGATCGAGGCGTACTGGATGTCCTTCGGCGTGACCTTGGCTTCCGCGAAGGCGGCCGCGCCGGACTGCTTCACCGCCGAATAGGTCAGGTCGGTCGCGCCACCGGCCTGGTTCTTGGTGGCCTCGGCGCAGCCGAGCACCTTCACCATCGGGCGCTTCAGCGACTTCGCGATCTCCGGCCGCGCGACGATCAGCGCGCCGCCACCATCCGAGATGACGCAGCAATCGAGCCGATGCAGCGGGTCCGCCACCATCGGCGAGTTCACCACGTCCTCGACCGTCACGACCTTCGGCAGCATGGCGTGCGGGTTGTACTGGGCATGCGTGGACGCGGCGACCTTGATCCAGGCGAGCTGCTCGGAGGTCGTGCCGTATTCATACATGTGGCGCGCCGCCACGTTCGCGTAGGAGGTCACGACGGTGCGCGCCATCGGGATCTCGAAGGGATCGTCCGGGATGTTCGGCGCCCAGGACCGCGGCACGGTGCCGGTCGCCATGCCTTCCGCGCGCGGCCGGCCGGCCAGCGTGATGAGCGCGATGTTGCAGCGCCCTTCCTTGATGGCCTGCGCCGCGTGGCCGACATGCATGACGTAGGAGCAGCCGCCCATGTCGGTGGAATCGACATGGCGCAGCTTGGTCAGCCCCATGTAGTCGGCCTGGTTGATCGGCCCGAGGCCCGGGGCGGCACCGGTGCAGAAGAAGCCGTCGATGTCGTCCTTGGACAGCCCGGCATCCTGCAGGGCGCCGAAGGCGACCTCGGCATGGAGCTGGGCGACGGATTGGCCCTCGGCCTTGCGCGTCGGGTGCTCGAAGGCCCCGACGATATAGGCTGCGCCGTTGATGCTCATGGCGGGGGCGGTTCCTCCTGCTGGTTCAGTCGGGCGGCAGGGAAGCAGCGGAAGCCACCGCTGTCGAGGGGGCCCGCGCCAATTTCCCAACCGATCGGTCGGCGGAAGGAGAATGCGCGGGCGGGCCTCCTCGCGACGCCCCCTTCCCTCACTCCGGGCTGCGGATCATCCGGCTCGGGCCGAAGCGGCTCATGGTCAGCCCGTCGCGCGGCATGGGCGTGCACAGGATGGGCGCGTCCCAGCACTGCCCCCCCTCGCGCGGAACATTCAGGGCCAGGTCGCCGACGGTTCCGCGCTGTTCCACCGCGACCTCGGGGTAGCGGGGGAAGTCGCTGGACCGCAGCCGGCGCCAGGAATGGCCGCCGAGACTGACCAGCACCGCGACCGTCACCAGCCCCGCGCAGACTGTGCGCTGCCAGGGCGCTGGCGCAGCCGCCAACCGCCGGGCGGCATCGGCGGCCTCGCCCCGGCCGACCGGCGTGAGATGGGCGATCCCGAGCAGCAACGGCAGCACCAGCCAGGCCTGGCCATAGCGGACCAGCGGCGCGGTGAAGAACCAGAAGGCGATCCCGGCCACCGCGATCGCCAGCAGATAGAGGCTGTCCCGCCGCGCCACGGCAAGCGGCAGCAGGTCGGCGGTGGTCACCAGGCGGCGCAGCGCGATGCGGGCCAGGCCCAACGCGGCCATGACCGCCAGCAGCACCAGGAAAGCCGGGCGCATCGGCTCGCGCCCGAGCGTCGCGACCCAGTCGGGGAACCAGGACCAGTCGGCCAGCACGACCTCCGGAGGAACTTCCGGCCGGCGGGCCCAGGAGCGCATCCAGTCCATGTCGTACCGCGCCACGGCCGGGTCGACCCGCCAGGGCACGGGCAGGCAGCTCGAGGGCTGGGGATAGGCGAGGCAGCCCGAGGTCGCCACGCCACGCGCCAGCCAGGGCAGGAGCATGAGGGCCGCCGCGCCGATGCCGAGCGCGACGTCCTTCCACCCGACCCAGCCGCGCCGCCAGGCGAGCAGCGGCAGCGCCATCAACGCCAGGGCCGGGAGGGTCGACAGCTTCAGCGCCAGGGCCAGGGCCACGACCACCACGAGCAGCGCCGCGGTCCCGGCGGCTTCGGCCCGCCGTTCCGGCACGCCACCGACATCCGAGAGTCTGAGCGCCAGATGGAAGGCGTAGAGCACCATCAGCGCGCTCGGGATGTCGCTGTTGGGCGTGCCCAGCCAGGCACTGACGCTGAGCAGCGGCGAGAAGATGGCGAGCCCAACCGCGAGCAGGCCGAAAATGGTGGAGCGCAGGCAGCGCGCCGCGCCATCGGCCAGCGCGCGCTGCAGCACGGCGACAGCGACGAAGACGAGCAGCAGCGCATTGCCCGTCAGCGCCGCGGCCAGGCCGGGCAATCCGCCCGAGAGCAGCGCGGCTGTCGGGAAGACCGCGGAATTGTAGCCGAACCGCATATGGATGTTGGCGATGCCGAGGATCAGCGGCTGCTCCAGCGCGAGGCGCACCGCCTGGACGTGGTAGAGCCCCGCATCGAAATGCGAGGTCGTCGTCCCCGGAATCTTCGCGCCGAGCCAGAGGCTGGCGCTGAGGAGAAGCAGCAGGACCGCCGCCGGGGTCCAGCCGAAGGCGCCGGCCCGGGCCGCCAGGGCCCGGCGCTGCAGGCCCGCCAGCAGGAGGCCCGCGAGGCAGACGACCGCCGCGACGGGCCCGCCGAGCGGGAACGCGACATTCAGCAGCGTGGCCATCACCCCAAGGGCGGCGAAGCCGAGCAGCCCCGCATCGCCCAGCGTCACCCCGGCGCCGAGGCCCGGGCGGAACCGCTCCGCCACCCGCAGCACCACGGCGCCATAGCCCAGGCATACCAGGGCGGCGAACAGAACCATTACGCCGGCCACCAGCATCCCCGCCGCGTCCCCTTCGTTCCGCGCGGCGGTCAGCCGGCTCCGTCGATCAGCAAGCCCGTGCTGCGTCCCCGACCGGGCTCCAGCGTCTTCATATAGTAGCGCCCGGCGACGGTCTGCCCACCCACGCGGGCATAGAAGGGATGGGTGCCCCAATGCTGGTAGCCGAGGCTCTCGAAGAGCGAGATGGCGGTGGCCTGGGTTTCGCGCACATCGAGGTTGATGACACGGTGCCCCAGAGCGGCCGCGCGTTCCTCGACCTTGCGCACCATCAGCCGCGCCAGGCCGAAGCCGCGGGCATAGGGCGCGATATAGGCGTGGGTCAGGGTCGCGGCGAAGGCCTGGGCCTCGTTGTTGCGAGGCGGGCGGACCAGCAGGGCGGAACCGACCACATGCCCGTCCAGCCGCGCGACGAAAAGCTCCCGCTCGGGCACGAGCAGCACGCCGCGGAAATGGCGTTCCAGCGCGGCACGGCCCTGGGGTTCGACCCAGCCGAAGCCGCCGCCCTCGATGATGGCGGCATCCGTCGCCTCGGCGAGGTCGGCGAGGTCGGCTTCCGACAGGCGCTCGACCCGCTCGACGGCCAGGCCGCGGGGGGTCTCGACGGCGAGGGGCGAGTTCACGGTTCCCACCGCAGGAAGTTGGCGAGCATGGCGAGCCCGACCGGGCCGCTCTTCTCCACATGGAATTGGAGCCCGGCGAGGTTGCCGCGCGCAATGATCGCGGTCACGGGCCCGCCATAGTCGGTGGTGGCGATCACGTCCTCCGGCTCCTCCGCCTCATAGGCGTAGGAATGCACGAAATAGACCTGGTCGCCCGGCTTCACCCCGTCGAGGACGGGGTGGTACCCGGCCTCGAAGGACAGCGCGTTCCAGCCCATCTGCGGCAAGGGGAGCGGCGTGCCGTTGGTCCCGCGCGGGTCCATCGGCGCCACCACGCCAGGGATCCAGCCGAGGCCGGGCGTCTCGCCATGCTCCAGCCCCTTATCGGCCATGAGTTGCATGCCGACGCAGATGCCGAGGAAAGGCACGCCCTGGCCGCGCACGCGTTCCTCCAGCGCCTCGACCACGCTGGGCAGGGCGTCGAGCCCCCGCCGGCAGGCCGCGAAGGCGCCCTGCCCAGGCAGCACGATGCGGTCCGCGAGGCGCAGATCCGCCGCCGCCGTGACCACCTTGATCACCGCCTCGATCTCGTTGTCGGCCGCCGCCTTCTCGAAGGCCCGGACGACCGAGGCGAGGTTGCCCGAGCCCGGGTCGACCACCGCGACACGCTGCACCATTCCCCGTTTCCCCCGTCAGGCCGCCAGACGCGCGAGGTCCGGCCGGCCGGAGGCGAGCGTCAGGAAGGCCGCCTCCGCATTGCGTCCCATCACCACCGCCTCGGTGCGCCAGCCGCGCAGGCCGAGCCACCAAGCCTGCAGGGTGCGGGCCTCGAAACCGATGAAAAGCTGCAGGCCGAGCGTCAACGCCCCGGCGGTTCCCGGCGGCAGCAGCGTCGTGACCAGAGCCAGGGCCGCCAGGGTCAACCCCGCCAGCGCGAAGCAGCGATGGGCCAGGAACCACAGCACCGGCACCAGCATGGCCCAGACCGAGAAGCCATCCCGCAGCATCACGGCCCGCGGCGGCTTCCGGGAGGAAGGCGGGCTGACCTGAACCGTCCAAACACGCATGCTCAGGTCTCCAGCATTCCCTTGGTCGAGGGGATGGCGTCCCCCGCCCGCGGATCCGGTTCCACCGCCATGCGCAGGGCGCGGGCGGCGGCCTTGAAGCAGGCCTCCGCGACATGGTGCGCGTTGGTGCCGGCCTTCAAGGTCATGTGCATCGTGATGCCGGCATTGAAGGCGAGCGCCCGGAAGAATTCCTCGAACAGCTCGGTGTCCATCTCGCCCACCTTGTCGCGGGCGAAGGGCACGGACCAGGCGAGGAAGGGCCGCCCGGAGATGTCGATGGCGCATTCGGCCAGCGCCTCATCCATCGGCAGCAGGGAAAAGCCATAGCGGCGGATGCCACGCTTATCCCCCAGCGCCTTCTTGAGGCACTGGCCGATCACGATGCCGACATCCTCGGCGGTGTGGTGGAAGTCGATATGCAGATCGCCGGTCGCCGCGATCTCCATGTCGATCATGGAATGCCGCGACAGGGCGGTGAGCATGTGGTCGAGGAAGCCGACCCCCGTGGCCACGGCAGCGCGGCCGGTACCGTCCAGGTCGAGTGCGACCCGGATATCCGTCTCGGCGGTCTTGCGGGCGATCTCGGCGCGGCGCGCCGGGGTCAGGGGGACGTCCATGGGGCGCTTCCTACGCCCCTATCGCCGGTTCCCGCAATCGTGCCGCCGCGGGGCGCCGGGTCAGGCGGCCAGGACGGGTTCCGCGCCGAGGGCGACCAGGCGGCGCACCACCGCGAGACCAGCCGGCGACAGCGGCTGGAAGGCAAGATGCAGCCGACCGTCCTCCGCCTCGACCACGGTGGCGGGCAGCAGGCTGGTGTCGAGCATGAGCGCGACGCCCACCCCCGGCGACGCGTCGATTCCCCAGCCTTGCAGAGCCAGCCCGCCTTCGGAGATATCGAGCAGATTCACGGCATAGCGGCGCCCACCAAGTTCCAGCAGGGCCCCGCGCCGCAACGGCGTGCGGGGATGAGCGCGCCGATCACCCGGATTGTGCGGCGCAGCAACGGGCCGTTCGGCCAGCAGCGCTTCCATCATGACCGTCGCCCGGCCGGAAGGCGGGAGCATGGGGCGATCCTGGGATGCATGCGGGGCTCCTGTGGACGACACCGCCCAGCAAAGCACCGCAATCCCTTCTCAATCGTAACCAGGGCTCACCGGCCCGCCCGATGGCCTGGCGGCCCCCCCATTGAGTCCGCGCCGTGCTGCGCCCATTTTCCGGGCCACCATGAATTCCTCACAACATGATCCCCTCGGGTGGCACGGCACCACCATCCTGTGCGTCCGCAAGGATGGCCGCGTGGCCATGGCGGGCGACGGCCAGGTTTCGATCGGCCAGACGGTGGTGAAGGGCAACGCCCGCAAGGTGCGTCGCATCGCCAATGGCAAGGTGCTGGCCGGCTTCGCCGGCGCGACCGCCGATGCCTTCACCCTTCTCGAACGGCTGGAAGCGAAGCTCGAACGCTTTCCCGACCAGCTCGAACGCGCCTGCGTGGAACTGGCGAAGGACTGGCGCACCGATCGCTATCTGCGGCGGCTGGAAGCTCTGCTGGCAGTGGCCGATTCCAAGCGGTCGCTGCTGCTGACCGGCCAGGGCGACGTCCTTGAACCCGAAGACGCCATCATCGGCATCGGGTCGGGCGGCAATTACGCGCTGTCCGCCGCACGCGCCCTGCTGCCCATTCCCGGCATCGACGCGGAAGAGGTCTGCCGCCGCGCCATGAAGATCGCCGGCGACATCTGCGTCTACACCAACGGCAACGTCATTCTCGAAAGCCTGGAATCGCAGGCGTGACCCCCATCCCCCCGCGCGCCCCACGGATCGCGGCCCTGCCGCGATCCGGGAGCGCACAGCGCGACCGCGCCCAACCCAACCGTAGCCGCCGGCGCCGCAGCGCCTGGCGCGAAGCCAAGTCGCGCGGATGCGCGGCGCCCGGCGCCTGAGGGCCGATAACATGTCTGAAGCCATCAATCTGAGCCCGCGCGAGATCGTCAGCGAGCTCGACCGCCACATCGTCGGCCAGCAGGACGCCAAGCGCGCCGTCGCCATCGCGCTGCGCAACCGTTGGCGCCGCCAGCAGCTGCCGGAAGGGCTGCGCGAGGAGGTGGTGCCGAAGAACATCCTGATGATCGGCCCGACCGGCGTCGGCAAGACCGAGATCGCACGGCGGCTCGCCAAGCTCGCCAACGCACCCTTCCTGAAGGTGGAAGCGACGAAGTTCACCGAGGTCGGCTATGTCGGCCGCGACGTGGAATCGATCGTGCGCGACCTGATCGAGGCCGCCATCACCATGGGCCGCGAGCAGGCCCGCCGCACCGTTCAGGCCAAGGCCGAGCTGAACGCCGAGGAGCGGCTGATCGCCGCGCTGGTGGGTGAGGCCGCGTCGGGCGAGACCAAGCTGAAGTTCCGCCGCATGCTCCGTGCCGGCGAGCTCGAATCCCGCGAGGTCGAGGTCCAGGTGACCGATGCCGGCACCGGCATGCCCATCGGCATGATGGACCTGCCCGGTCAGCAGGGCATGCAGATGCAGAACATGCAGGAGATGCTCGGCAAGATGTTCGGCGGCCGCCAGAAGCCGCGGAAGATGTCCGTCGCCGAGGCCCGCATCGCCCTGACGAAGGAAGAGGCCGACAAGCTGCTCGACCAGGATGCCCTGGTGCGGGAGGCCGTGTCGCATGCCGAGAACAACGGCATCGTGTTCCTCGACGAGATCGACAAGGTCGCAGCCCGCACGACCGAGGGTGGCTTCCGCGGCGGCGATGTCTCCCGCGAGGGCGTGCAGCGCGATCTGCTGCCGCTGATCGAGGGCACCACCATCACGACCAAGTATGGGCCGGTGAAGACGGACCATATCCTCTTCATCGCGTCCGGCGCCTTCCATCTGGCGAAGCCGTCGGACCTGCTGCCGGAACTGCAGGGCCGCCTGCCGATCCGCGTGGAGCTCGACGCGCTGAGCCGCGACGATTTCCGCCGCATCCTGACCGAGCCGGAGCATTCCCTGCTGAAGCAGTACACGGCGCTGCTCAGCACCGAAGGGGTGACGCTGGACTTCGCCGCGGATGCGGTGGACGCGCTAGCGGACCTCGCGGCGGAGATCAACGCGACGGTGGAGAATATCGGCGCGCGGCGCCTCGCCACCGTGCTGGAGCGACTGCTGGAGGAGATCTCCTTCACCGCCTCCGACCGCAACGGGGAGACGGTGCGCGTGGATGGGGAGATGGTGCGGCAGAAGGTCGCGCCGCTCGCCGGCAACGCCGATCTGTCGCGGTTCATCCTGTAGGGCCGGGCGGGGTCGGGGGCGGAAAGGGGGGGGGGGGGGGGGGGGGGGGGGGGGGGAAGGGCCTTTGGAAACCTCGATCTGGCGCGGTGCACCGCGGGCATCCCGACCAGAGGATGCCGTTCTTGCGCCCCTCGGCGGGAAAGCAGCCCGCCGCGCGCAACGGACCCGAGGCAACCTCGCGCACCTGCCCCGTCAACACCAGGTATCGGTTTCCAAAGGCCCTTCGGCCTTTGGTGGGGTGAGGTTTGGAGAGGGGCAAGGCCCCTCTCCAAGACACCCTCACGGCCCGGCGCTCGCCCCGATCAGTCCAGCCCCTCATCGGGAATGTTCAGCAACGCCCCGCATGCCTTGCAATGCACGGCGTCGGGCTCGTGCCGCTGCAGCCCGCAGGCGGTGCAGGTGAAGCGCACCTTGGCCGGGCGAAACAGCGCCTGGGCGAGCCGCAGGAACAGCGTCACGCCGGCCAGCATGATGACCACCGAGATCAGCCGGCCGCTTGTCCCCGGCAGGGTGATGTCGCCGAAGCCCGTCGTCGTCAGCGCCGTGACGGTGAAGTAGAGCGCGTCCGCATAGTTCCCGATCTCCGGATTGCCGGCGTGCTGCGTCTCATAGACCAGCGCGGTCATGATGAAGACGAAGACGACAAGGTGCGTCGCGGCGAGCGCCGCTTCCTCGTTGCGGCGGAAGAAAGCGAAGTCCGTCCGCAGCATGCCCAGCATCCGGTAGGAATGCAGCAGTCGCAGCGTGCGCACCACGCGCAGGAATCCGAAGCCCTCCCCGGCCAGCGGTGCGAGGAAGGAGGCAATGGCGACCAGGTCGGCAAGCGAGGCGACGGTCAGCGCCTCCCGCCAGGGCCGTCGGCTGCCGGCCAGGCGCGTCGCGAATTCGGCGGCGAGGCCGATGCCGATCAGCACGTCGATCACGCCGACGACCGGATGGCGCGGCAGGAAGGAGGTGACGATGACGAAGGCGACCGTCGCCAGGTCGAGCGCCAGCACGGCATAGCGAAAGCGCCGGCACTCGGCCGCATGGCCATAGTAGTAGTGGTGCAGCCGCGCCCGCAGCCGGGCGGCGTGGGACGTCATTCAGTCCTTCAACCCCGACAGTTCCGCCACCAGCGCGCCGAGCGAGGCGCAATCCGCCCCGCCGCGCCCCGAATTCACCAGCGCCTCCATCATCTGCGCGGCCAGCGCGGTGGAGGGCGCGAAGACCGCATTGTCGCGGACCGCGGCAAGGGCGAGGCGGGTGTCCTTGCGCATCAGCTCCGCCCTGAAGCCCGGCTTGAAGGCGCGATCCAGCATGCGCTTCGCGTGGTTCTCCAGCACGAAGGAGCGTGCTGAACCGCCAAGCAGTGCCTGGCGCATCAGCGCGGGATCGAGGCCCGCCTTGCGGCCCATGGTCAGCGCCTCGGCCGCCGCCTGCATGGCGGCGACGATGATGAGCTGGTTGGCGGATTTGCAGATCTGCCCCGAGCCCGCCGGGCCCAGCAGGGTGATGGTCCTGCCCACGGCGTCGAAGACCTGGCGGGCAGCCGAGAAGCCCGCATCGGCCCCGCCCACCATGCAGGTGAGCGTGCCGTCGATCGCTCCCTGTGGTCCCCCTGAAACCGGGCTGTCGAGCAGGATGACGCCGTGTTCGGCGCACCGCTTCGCGAAGGCGGCCGATGCCGAGGCGGCGATGGTGGAGAAGTCGATCACCACCGTCCCGGGCGCTGCCCCGTGGATGACGCCGTCCTCACCGAACAGCACGGCTTCCACATCGGGCGTGTCAGGCACGCAGAGGCAGACACAGGCGGCGCCATCCGCGGCATCCTGGGCGGTCGGCATCCATTCCGCGCCGGCGGCAAGCAGCGGCTCGGCCTTCGTCCTGGTGCGGCTGCTGACACGGAGCGCGAAGCCCGCCTTGAGGATGTTGGCCGCCATGGCAGCGCCCATGACGCCCATGCCTATGAAGGCGATCGGCGCGGGCGGGGTGATCGGGGTCATGGCGGCTTTCTCCGGACGTCGTTGTCGGGGCGGAGAGTGCCGCGCAGCGGGGAAAAAGCAAGGAAAGGGCTGCTCCAGCACAGGCGCGGAACAGGAAGATCCCGTCGGCGGCGCCAAGTGACAGGAGCAGGCAGGCAAGCCGCGGCTGCCGATGGAACTACGGCGAAGGCGCGCGGCGCGCCACAGGAAGCATGCCGCGCGCGGGGCGGCTCACGCCGCCGCCCGCATCCCCACCTCGAATTCGGCCTCGGTCTTCGCGCGCATCTCCTCGAGCGTCACGCCCGGGGCGAGCTCGGTGAGCACCAGCCGCGTCGCACCCTTGCGCGCGATCTCGAAAACGCCGAGGTCGGAGACCACCATGTCCACCACGCGCGCGCCGGTCAGCGGCAGCGTGCAGGATTCGAGCAGCTTGGGCTTGCCGCCGGCGGTGTGCTCCATCAGCACGATCACCTTCTTCACGCCGGCGACCAGGTCCATCGCCCCGCCCATCCCCTTCACCATCTTGCCGGGGATCATCCAGTTGGCGAGGTCACCATTCGCCGCGACCTGCAGCGCGCCCAGGATCGACAGGTCGATATGCCCGCCGCGGATCATCCCGAAGGACTGCGCGGAATCGAAGAAGGAGGAGGTCGGCAGCGCCGTGATCGTCTGCTTGCCGGCATTGATCAGGTCCGGGTCCTCCTCTCCCTCATAGGGGAAGGGGCCAAGGCCGAGCATGCCGTTCTCGGACTGAAGCTGCACGTTGAAGCCGGCGGGCACGTGGTTCGCCACCAGCGTCGGAATCCCGATGCCGAGGTTCACATAGAACCCATCCTGCAGTTCGCGGGCCGCGCGGGCGGCCATCTCGTCGCGGGTCCAGGGCATGGTCCGTTCCTCCTCAGGCCAGGGATTCGGCGCCGGCCGCAGCCGCCGCGACAGGCTTGCGCACGGTGCGCTGTTCGATGCGCTTCTCGTAGCCGGTGGGGCAGGCGATCATGCGCTTGATGAAGATGCCGGGGGTGTGGATGTGGTCGGGGTCGATCTCGCCCGGCTGCACCAGGTGTTCGACCTGCGCGACGGTGATCTTCGCCGCGGTCGCCATCATCGGATTGAAGTTCCGCGCAGTCTTCCGATAGACGAGGTTGCCCTCGATATCGCCCTTGTAGGCATGGACGATGGCAAGGTCGGCGAAGATGCCGCGTTCCATCACATAGGTCTCGCCGTCGAATTCGCGGGTCTCCTTGCCCTTGGCGACCTCGGTGCCCACGCCGGTCTTGGTGAAGAAAGCGGGGATGCCCGCGCCGCCGGCGCGGATGCGCTCGGCCAGCGTGCCCTGCGGGTTGAATTCGATCTCAAGCTCACCGGCCAGGTACTGGCGGGCGAATTCCGCGTTCTCACCCACATAGGAGCTGATCATCTTGCGGATCTGCCGCGTCTTGAGCAGCAGGCCGAGCCCCGCATCGTCGATGCCCGCATTGTTCGACACGACGGTGAGATCCTTCACCCCCGATTCGCGAATCGCCTCGATCAGCAGGACGGGGATGCCGCACAGGCCGAAGCCCCCGGAATGAACGACCATGCCGTCGCGCAACACACCGGCCAGCGCGGCCTTGGCGTCAGGATAGACCTTGCCCATGGACACTCCCCATTCCGAACTCGTTCGAGGGTTTCTCCCTACCGTTCCCCGCGCCGCGGAGAAAGGGGGCAGACACCCCCTTGCGGGGTCCGCGGAGCGAGGCTATACGGCGCGCCTCTTCCCCGGGGGGCCATAGCTCAGTTGGGAGAGCGCTTGAATGGCATTCAAGAGGTCGTCGGTTCGATTCCGATTGGCTCCACCAGTTAGATCAAGGGCTTAGGCGGTATCGCCTGAGCCCTTTTTCTTTGGCGTTGCTCGATGTTGCCCCGTGCGGGGCGTGCATCGGCAACGGCTGTGGCGATCCTCAGCCTTTCACAGCGGTCGCGGTGGGAAGGCCGAGCGCGATCGTGCCCATGACCGCACCATGGGCATCATCCGTCCTGGCGTCTTTGAAGACGATGCGGCCTGAGCTGCGGAAGTGGATGGAGCGTTCGAGGGGAGGGGATCGCCCCGTGTCAGCGGAAGTCGGGCGACGAGTGACAATTTCCTGGCTGGGGGCTGTTACAGGCTAGTACTGTCCAACATGGCGGGCGCCGGCCCGGCTCTCGTCCAATACGGATTGGAGGAGACGTGCATGCCCGTCGCCACCGTGTCGAGCCGGATGCTGGCCACCGCCGAAGAGAGGCGCCCGATCGTGGAATTCTCCGAGCGGGCGATAGGCGACCGTGGCCTCCCCCCTGACGCCTGCGACTTCCTGTTCGGGAACCCACAGGAGATGCCGCTGCGCGGACTGGTCGACGCCCTGATCCGCCAAGCCGAGCCGCGCGACGTCCAGTGGTTCGCGTACAAGTACTACGATCCCGCTGCGCGAGAGGCGGTTGCCCAGTCGCTGCGCAAGACGCGCGGGCGGCCCTACGAGGCGGCGGATATCGCCATCACCGCCGGCGGCTTCGGAGCGCTTGCCGGAGCTCTCCTCGCGGTGCTGGAGATAGGCGACGAGGTCATCTACCCGAGGCCCGGCTGGTTTTTCTACGGCCCGCTTGTCCGGGGGGCGGGTGGGCAGCCCGTTCCAGTGGACCTGACGCCCGAGACCTTCGACCTCGACCTCGGAGCCATTGCGGCCGCAATCGGCCCGAGAACGCGTTTCGTTGTGGTGAACACGCCGCACAATCCGACGGGAAGGATCTACCCACGCTCCCAGCTCGACGCGCTTGCCACGGTGCTGGCCGAGGCCTCAGAGCGGTACGGCAAAGTGGTCTACCTCCTCACAGACGAGCCCTACGCAAAGATCCTCTTCGGCGGCCACGAGCATGTCAGCCCGGCGGAAAGCTACCCGCACACGCTAGTCGCCTACTCCTACGGCAAGACACTACTCGCGCCCGGCGAGCGACTGGGCTGGCTGGCTCTGCCACCGTCCATGCCCGAGGCAGACAGGGTCGCGCTGCGAAAGGCAGTGCACCTGGCGCAGCTGTCACATGGCTACGCCTTTGCCGGGCGCACGCTTCAGCGCGCGCTGCCGGATCTGGAGCGACTTTGCGTCGACGTTGCAGCTCTGCAGCGGCGTCGCGATCGAATGGTTTCGGGACTCCGTAGCGCCGGCTACGAGGTGCCGGTGCCGGAGGGTACGTTCTATCTGATCCCGCGCTCGCCGGAGCCGGACGACGGTGCTTTCGCAGCGCGCCTTGCCGCCGGGGGAGTTTGGGTTCTGCCCGGCAAGGTTACGCAGATGCCGGGCAGAATGCGGCTGAGCCTCACAGCGACCGACGAGATGGTTGAGCGGGCCCTGCCGGTCTTCGAGCGCGCGATCAGGGAGACAGCGGTCGTCTCGTGACCTCTGGAAGTGGACGAATGGCTCGTGGCGATAGGCACCCACCGCCTGGACGTGGATAGCCTACGGGCGCTCGCGCGCCAGATGCGCAAAGCGCAGGAGGAGCGCGTCGTCGTGCTCGTCACAAGAGGCGGCGAGCGGCTGCGATAGCCCGAGGCTTTTGCCCGATCGGCGTTGCCAGACCATCCCCCAAGCGGGGCACAAACCGGGCACAATGCAGGCGATTTGGCAACACGGTCGCATCCCGGCACGGCCCTCCCATGGGCGTATCCATGGCGTTCTCAAATGGCATTCAAGAGGTCGTCGGTTCGATTCCGATTGTCTCCACCAATTAGATCAAGGGCTTAGGCGGTATCGCCTAGGCCCTTTTTCTTTGGCGCTGCAGCCGCGACCCGCGCCCTCGCCGCAGACGGGCTGCGGCGCTGGTGTTCCCGTAGCCTGCAAGTGGAAGCCTCAGGCGATGCCGGTCGCGTGCCATGCCTGACGCGTGCTGCGGCACGGCGACGGCATCGGGCCACCCTCCATCACCGAGCACAATTCGAATCCGCCCCGGCCACCGTCATCGGGACCGCGCGCCGGCATAGGCCTGCCCAGGCTTTCCCTTCGATGCGCCGCGATTCCGTCCCGGACAACGGCACGGCCTGCCGACCAGGGGCCGATCCAACGCCACGGCACTTCCGGCCTGAATGGAGCCAACCAGCGGCCTGTTGGCGGCCGAATCACGCGACGGCGCGGAAGCCCTCCGCGCCGACTCGCGCTGGCGCACATCCGGCCGCCTTGCGCACGGGCGACGCCCAACCCCACCCGGCGCGACAGGCCAGGAGGAACCGCGCCGCGCCGCCGGCCTATATGTCGCGCAGCTTGCGTTCGTAGTGCTTGGCGTATTTCCCGGTGATCAGCTCAGTCTTCACCAGGACGGCGACATCGGTGGTGTTGAACTGCTCGTCCACGACGGCACCCTCACCCACGAATCCGCCCAGGCGCAGATATCCCTTCACGAGCGGCGGCAGATCGATGAGCGTACGCTTGACGTCGATCGTCGCCGGATCCTTGCGCATCATCTCGATGTAGCGCTCGGGCAGCGCGCGGGGGCGGATGTCCTCCGGCGCCAGGTGGTTCGCCGCCAGATAGGTGAGCTGATCGGCCAGGGCATCGAGATCGGTACCCGGCAGCGAGGCGCAGCCGAACAGGATCGCGATGCGGTGCCGGGACACATAGCCCGCGATGCCCGCCCACATGAGCTGCAGCGCCGCCCGCGTGCGATAGGCCGGATCGACGCAGGACCGGCCGCATTCGACGACCTCGCCGTCGACCGCGAGGATGCGGGAGATGTCGTATTCCGACGCCGAATACCACCGGCCGAGCCGGGCCGCGGCAGCCCGGCGAATCAGGCGATAGGAGCCGACGACCGATTCGGCTCCCTCCCCGAGGTCATGGTCGACCACGAGAAGGTGTTCAGCCACCGCATCGAAATCGTCGCGGTCGCGCTGCGTGGCAATCGTCTCGGCATCGGCATGCGCGCCCATCTCGCCATAGAAGACGCGATAGCGCAGCGCCTGGCTGGCATCGACCTCGGCCTGATCCCTGGCCAGGCGCACCCCGAGATTGCCCGCCCGCAGTTCCCCGAAGTCGGGGTTATTGCGATCGGTCACGGTTCGCGCCCAGGCTTCCGGCGCTTGGCCGGGCCCTCGGCCGCGGCGGGTTCGGCACGACGGCCGAAAAGCTCAAGCCTCTGGCCCACCAGCACGAAGCCGAGGCGGCGGGCCATGATGCGGGCCAACTCCTCGAACTCCTCATCGGCGAATTCGATCACCTTGCCGGTATCGACGTCGATCAGATGGTGGTGATGGCCGCGATCGGCCGGGTCATACCGGGCACGGCCGCCGCCGAAATCGCGCCGCTCGAGGATGCCTTTCTCCTCCAGCAGGCGGACGGTTCGGTAGACGGTCGCGATCGAGACCTTGTTATCGAGGGCGAGGGCGCGACGGTACACATCCTCGACATCGGGGTGGTCTTCGGCCTCGCTCAGCACGCGCGCGATCAGCCGGCGCTGGCCGGTCATCTTCAGCCCGCGCTCGATGCAGAGCTGTTCGATCCGCGACGGGGCGCGGTCCTGTGCGGGCGGGCGGGCCTGGATGCGGGTCTCCATATGGTGATCGATATCCCAGGTCTGGCGCGCGCCAAAATCCGACGCGGCCGCGGACGATAATCCCGGCCGCTCGGCGAAGCCACTGCCAAGCGCCTATCGCCCCGATAGCCCCTCGGAGCGACAGGCGCCGGCGCTTAGCCCTTCGACTTGCCGGCGCGGGCGCGCGGCGTCGTGCCGAGGCCGATTTTCTTCGCGAGCGACGAACGATGCTTGGCGTAGTCGGGCGCCACCATCGGGTAATCCGGCGGCAGGCCCCAACGTTCCCGGTACTGCTCGGGCGACAGGTTGTAAGCCGTCTTCAGATGCCGCTTCAGCATCTTCAGCTTCTTCCCGTCCTCCAGGCAGATCAGGTAGCCCGGCGTGATCGACTTCTTGACCGGCACGGCCGGTTGCGGCCGTTCGGGTTCGGGCGCCGGGCGACTGCCGACGCCCGAAAGCGTGCGGAAGACCTCCTGGATCAGCCCGGGCAGTTCCGCAGCGGGAACCGGGTTGTGCGAAACATGGGCCGAAACAATCTGGGCGGTCAGGCCCAGAAGTTCGCCCTGCGGGTTGGACTCAGCCACGATACAAGCCCCCTGTAACCGAAGCGACACTGCTTCTACCTGTGCCCTCGGATCACCGCAATTCCCAGTGGAGTGAAATCCATGACACCCGCAATGCCTCCATCAGCAGGTGAAGAAATAATCATCAATTCCACCCTGGACATTACGAACGAGACTTGCCCGATGACCTTCGTTCGGGTGCGTCTGGCACTGGATCGGCTGCCGGCAGGATCTGTTCTGGAAGTGCTGCTGCGCGGCGACGAACCGCGCCGCAATGTTCCGCATACGGCAGCGGAACAGGGGCATTTAATATTGTCAATCACTGATGAAGAGGCAGGAATCACGCGCCTGCTACTGCGCCGGGCGGGCTGATCGGCAGGCGAAACACGAGCGCATCCCCCCCATCGGGGTAGTATCGGCGCCGTCGTCCGGCCTCGATCGCACCGAGTCCGGTATAAAGTGCCCGCGCCGGCAGGTTCGTCTCGGCGACTTCCAGAAAGAGGTCCGTCGCCCCCGCCGCGGATGCCTCGGCCAGCAACGCCCGCATCAGGCCGCCTCCGAGTCCGCCGCGGCGCGCTTCGGGGCGGACCGCGAGGGTGAGCACTTCCGCTTCCCCCGCCGCGGTCCGACCCATCACGAAGCCGAGGGGCGAATCCGCCTCGGCAGCGAGCAGGGCGAAATGGCCGGGCAGGCCGAGCAGCAGGGCGATCGCCTCCGCGCCCCAGCGCTGGGCCGGGGGGAAAGCCTCCGCATGCAGAGCGGCGAGGAGGGGTGCCGCCTCACCCCCGACGCGGCGGATCATCATGCAGGCGCCGTGACGGCGGGCGGCTCGGCATAGAGCGGTGCCCCGCCGCGTGGCGGCAGGCTGCCCGCCAGCCGCAGCGCGGCGACGCGGGCGATCGCCTCGGCCACCGGCAGGGCGGGATGCGCCTCCGCCATCGCCCCGCGGCGGCGCAGCCCTTCGGCCACGGCCTCCGCCGCATCCCCCACGACAAGCAGCGGCCCGGCCGGTTCGGGCAGCGAATCGAGGGAAGCGATGACAGGGGCGCCGGGACTGGCCGCATCCGGTGCGAAGGCTTCGATGACCGCCCGGCCGCGCCGGTTGTCGATGGCGGCCCAGACAGCACGGCCGGCCCGCATACCGGCCGGCAGGGCGGCGGCCAGCGCCTCGCCCGTCGTCACGCCGACCAGCGGGCGGGCAGCGCCATGCGCGAGACCTTCGGCGAGCGCGATGGCGGCGCGCAGGCCCGTGAACCCGCCCGGCCCCACCCCCACCGCCACGGCTTCGAGATCCGTCGCGACCAGGCCGGCCTCGGCCAGCACCTCGGCGGCGAAGCGCGGCAGCAGCGCGGGATGGCCACGCGCGGCCTCGGCCTGGCGGCTGGCGACGATCACATCCTGATCGAGCAGGGCGACGGAGCAGCGCGCCAATGCGCCCTCGATGCCGAGAATCCTCATGCGCCGAGGCTCTAGGCCAGAATCCCCGGCCGGTCACGGCGCAAACGGCCCTTCCACCGCGATGCGGGCTAAGGGCAGGATGGGCGCAACGACAAGACCCCGAGAGGAAACCCCATGAGCATCACCCGTCGCGCCCTCGGCGCCGCGGCGCTCACAGCGCCCGCCCTGCTGCCGGCCGTCGCGCGCGCCCAACCCGCCTGGCCGAACCGCGCCGTCCGGATCATCGTGCCCTATACCCCGGGCGGGGTGTCGGACATCACGGCGCGGCTGGTGGCCGACCCGCTTGCCGCCACCTGGGGACAGCCGGTCCCGGTCGAGAACCGCGCCGGCGCGGACGGCGTGATCGGCACCGAGGTCGTCGCCCGCAGCCCCGCTGATGGCTACACGCTTGGCCTGGTCTCGGTGGGGCATCCGGTGAATGCCGCTTTCTACCGGCTGCCCTTCGATACCATCCGCGACTTCACCTTCGTGACGCAAACCACCTCGACGCCGCTGGTGATCTGCGCCCCGCGCGCCTTCGCGCCGAACAATCCGGCCGAGCTGGTCGAATACGCGAAGCGAAACCCTGGCGTGACCTTCGCGGGCACGGGGGGCGTCGTGCGGCTCGCCCCCGTGCTATTCGCGCAGCGCACCGGCATCACCCTGGAATACGTGCCCTATCGCGGATCCACCCAGGCGCATCCGGACCTGATGGCGAACCGCGTGAACATCATGTTCGATACTGTCCCGGCCGCGCTGCCCCACATCCAGTCGGGCTCGCTGAAGGCCCTGGCGACGACCGGCGCGCAGCGCAGCCCGCAACTGCCGGACGTGCCGACCGTGGCCGAATCGCTGCTGCCGGGCTTCGAGGCCTCGACCTGGGGCATGATCATCGCGCCGGCGAACCTGCCCCTGCCGGTGCTGACGAAGCTGAACGCGGATATCCGCACCGCGCTGCAGAACCCGACGGTGGTGGATCGGCACCGGACGCTGGGCGCGGCGATCGTGTCGAACTCGCCGGACGAGATGCGCAGTTTCGTCCAGGCGGAGATGGAGAAATGGGGCAGCGCGGCCCGCTCGGCCGGGATCCAGCCGCAATAGGATCGACGGGCCTCGGCCGAGCCTGCCTCAGCGGGCCTCGGCCAGGGCGGGTTGCGGCATGGCGCGCGTCACCAGCGTCGTCACCAGGATGAGCATCAGGACGCCCATGCTGGCGCCGGCGAGCCGTTCGACGACCGGCAGGATGGAAGCCGGCGGCGTGGGCCCGGCGACGAGCGTGATGATGACCGCGAGCCCACCCTGCGTGCCAACATAGGCCGACGGCCCACCGCTGTGGTGCAGCACGGAGAACAGGAACAGTCCGATCCCGAGCACGCCGAGCCAGAGCAGCAGCGACCCGCCACCCAGCATCATCGCCGCGAGGCCGTAGGCCGCGCCCAGCGCGCAGCCCAGCACGCGCTGCCGCCCGCGATGTTCCAGCGCGCCGAGATCCCGGTCGAGCACCACCAGCGCGGTGATGGCCATCTGCATGGGCTGCGGCACGTCAAAGGCCTGCCAGAGGAGCATCACGGCCACCAGGACGAGGCCGCCGACCAGCGTTACCGCCCGCAGTTCCCGCGGCGACAGGACGGCCGGCGCCGCCGGGGCTGTCGCCGGGCGCGCGGGCAGGATCAGCACTGCCATCGCCGCCGCGCTGATGACGCCGGTGATGATCTCGGCCGTGCGATTGGCGGCGAAATCGAACAGGCCGGCGGTCGTGACGGCGGCCTGGACCACGACCATCGTCGCGGTGACCGCGCCCAGCAGCCAAGCATAGGGATAGCCCGCGACGTAGCGCGCCCGCGACCCCACTGCGCCCAGGCAGAACAGGCCGAGCAGCAGCAGCGCGGGCTGCTGGCTGGACAGCGCCGCGATCCCGAGGCCGACCACGAGGCCCAGCATGGTGCCGAAGACCCGCTGCGTCGACTTGGCCAGCATCGCATGGCGATCCGGCTGGGCCACCACCCAGGCCGAGATCGCCGACCACCAGGGATCCTCGAGGCCCAGCAGCAGGGCGGCCAGCACGGCGGCGACCACGCCCGTCGCGGTACTCAGGCCCAGCCGCGCGTTCCAGGCACCCATGGCGTCAGAACCAGACGACCACGCGCGCGGTGGCGCCGTGGAAAAGGTGCACCTCCGGCGGCAGGTCCGGCAGGGTGATCTCCACCGGGAAATGCTGCGGCAGCCGGATCCAGTCCGTTTCCGGCGGGACGATCGGCACCACCGCCTCCGTCGCCACGGCCGGGGCCGAAAGCACGGCGGGGGCGATGCTGCGCACCCGCCCGCGATGGATGCGCCACGGATCGCTGCCCAGCAGCACCCACACATCCTGGCCCGGTCGGAGCCGCTTCAGATGCCGTTCGCCGATATTCGCGACCAGGCGCCAATCCGCATTGGTGACCAGCATCAGCACCGGCTGCCGGGCCGCGAGATTGTCGCCGGGCCGTGCCTCGAAGGGCGCGAGTCGCCCTTCCATGGGTGCGGCGATCTGCGTGCGCGAGAGGTTGTAGGCGGCGCTGTTCAGCTCGGCCGCCGCGGTGTCCAGCTCCGCCTTGCGGACATCGACCAGCCGCCGCGCCACCGCCGCCGCCGCCTGGGCCCGGAGGAGCTCGCCCTGCGCCACGATCTGGTCGCGCTGGGCATCCTGCGCGCGTTCGACGGGCGCATAGCCGCTGCGCGCGAGGGATTGCTCGCGCGCGAGCTGTTCCTGCGCGTCGGTCAGGCGCGCCTGGGCCTGCTCGATCGCGGCGTCTGCCTCGGCCACCGCGGCCTGCGCCAGGCCGAGCTGGCTCTGCGCGACGTCCCGCGCGGCCGTGGCCGTGGCGACCGCCAGGGCGAAGGGCCGCGGTTCGATGGTCAGCAGCGGCTGGTTCGCGGCGACGCGCTCATCGGGCCGCACCGGCAATGCGGAGATCGGGCCGGACACCTCCGGTGCGACGGTGACGAGCGCCGCCACGACGCGGACATCGCCGGCATAGGCGAAGAAGACCGCACTCACCTCGTAGATCAGCCACAACCCGAGCGCGGCACCCAGGACGGCGCGCACGACATGATCTTCGATCCATTTCAGCATGGGGCGGGCGGGCTCTCCGGGGATGCCGGCAGTGTATCGGGGCACCCGGCAAGATTGCAGGGGGCCTCGCGCGATGACCGCCCCCCCCCGGGGGGCCCTTCCCCTTTTGCCATGACGATGCCGTGAAGCCATCGCAGCATCACGCCATGAACGCCTCTCGCCGCCTCGCCCTCCTCGCCGCCGTCCTTGCCCTGCCCTGCGCCGCCGGGGCCCAGGATCTGCCCGAACGGCCCTGGATCATCACCGCGATCGACGGCACCCGCCTGACCGGCGAATACCCGGCCGACATCACGTTCTCCGATGGGCGGGCCTTCGGAACCGGCGGCTGCAACCGGTTCACCGGGGGCATCACCCTCGATGGAGCGGCATTGCGGTTCGGGCCCATGGCCGGCACACGCATGGCCTGCGCCGCGCCCGCGATGGCGCAGGAAGAACAGCTCTACGCGGCCTTCGAACGGGTGCGCGGCTGGCGCATGGACGGCGCGGCCCTGCTGCTGACGGACGAGGGCCAGGCGCCGCTGCTGCGGCTTGAACCCCGGCCCTGACGCGGCCGGGGCGCTGCGCCCCGATGCGGCGCCCTGCCCGGCCCGATGCACGCCCGGCAGGCAGAACGCGGGGGCTGGCGTGCATTCCGATGCGAGGCCACCTTGCCGCATGCTGGGCAGCCATGGTCCGTTGCCCGCGCGATAGTGGCAATGGAGATTTGTAACAATGGCGCTGCGATCCCGTGCGCGATGGCTTCCCGTCCTGGGGCTGCTCGGCAGCCTGGTGCCCGCCGCACCGCAGGCCCAGACCGTGACGGCGGTGCTGGAAGCCGAGATCGTCACCCTCGATCCGCATTTCACGCCGGCCTACATCACCCGGACCTTCGGCTACATGGTCTTCGACACGCTCTTCGCCATGAATGCGGCGGGCGAGGTGAAGCCGCAGATGGTGCAGAGCTGGACCACCTCCCCGGACGGGCTGACCTGGACCTTCACCCTGCGCGACGGGCTGAAGTGGCATGACGGGACAGATGTCGCCGCGACCGACATCGTCGCGTCCCTGCAGCGCTGGTTCACGCGCAGCGCGCTGGGCGGGCGGCTCGGCCGCGCGACCGCCTCGCTCGAGGCACGTGACGCGAAGACCTTCACGCTGACGCTGCGCGAACCCTTCGGCCTGGTGCTGGAGACGCTCGGCACCACCTCCTCCCCCGGCCCCTTCATGATGCCGGCGCGCCTCGCCGCGACGCCGGGCACGGAACGCATCCCGGAGATCATCGGCTCCGGCCCCTTCGTGTTCAGCCGCGCGGATCATCGCCCCGGCGACCGCATGCTGCTGCGCCGCAATGCGGCCTATGCGCCGCGGAACGAACCGGCGGATCACCTCGCCGGCGGCAAGGTGGTGCGCATCGACGCGCTCGATATCCGCGTGGTGCCCGACGGCGCGACGGTGGTCTCCGCCATGCGCGCGGGCGAAATCGACTACATGCAGTATGCGCCCTTCGACATGCTCTCGGCGCTGGAACGCGACCGGCGCATCGCCCTGGTGAATTTCAGCGGCCTTGAGCAGTTCACCGGGCATTACCGCACCAATGCGGCGTCCGGGCCGTTCTCGGACCCCGCGATCCGGCGGGTGCTGCTCTCCCTCGTGGACCAGACCGAGGTGATGACCGGCATGGGCCTCACGGATCGCTATTCGCGGAGTTGCAACGCCTTCTTCATCTGCGGCTCGCCCTATGAAAGCGATGTCGGCACCGAGCCGATGCGCAACCCCTCCATCGAGGCGGCGCGCGAGGCGCTGCGGCGGACGAGCTACAATGGCGAGCCCGTGGTCGTGCTGGTCGCGAATGATCTCGAGGCACCGAAGATCTCCTCCGAGATCCTCGCCGACCGGCTGCGCCGTGCCGGCTTCACCGTGGACATGCAGGTGATGGACTGGGCCTCGGTGCTCGCCCGCCGCACCCGCCGCGAAGGCTGGTCCGTCTTCGGCGTGCATGCGCTCGGCGTCGACCTGCACAACCCGCTGACCAATTCCGTCATTGGCTTCAACTGCACCAATGCGACGACCGGCGGCTTCCATTGCCAGGAAGCGCTGACGCCGCTGTTCGACGCCTTCGCCGCCGCGCCGACGCTCGCCGAGCGCCAGCGCATCGCCGGCGAGATCCAGGGCATCGTCTATGGCCAGGGCATGGCCGTGCCCTGGGGCCAGTTCGCGCAGCCTGCCGCGCATCGGGTGCAGTTGCGCAACCTGATCCCTTCGGCGATTCCTCTCTTCTGGAATGTGGAGAAGCGGTAGTCGCGATGTATGACGTGATCGTGGTGGGCGCCGGTTCGGCCGGGGCCCCGCTGGCGGCGCGGCTCTCGGAAGATCCCGGGCGCCGCGTCCTGCTGCTCGAAGCCGGGCGCGACTGGCGTTCGGCAGAAGCGCCGCACGCGCTGCGCAGCGCCAACATCATCCCCTTCATGCACCAGCCCTCACACCAGGCGGAATGGCAGTGGCCGGGCCTGCTGACGCGGCGGACCAAGGCGCAGGAGCCGAAATTCTACTGGCGTGGCAAGACCATGGGCGGCTGCTCCACGGTGAATGCGCAGATCGCCATTCGCGGCGTGCCGGCGGCCTTCGACGGCTGGGCGGAGGCGGGCTGCGAGGGCTGGGCCGCGGCCGATGTGCTGCCGCTGTTCGACGCGATCGAGGATGATTCCGAGACCGCCGCCGCCCTGGGCGTCCGCAAGGGTGGCCCCCTTCCCGTGTACCGCATGCCGGCGGCACAGTGGGGCTCGGTGGACCGTGCGCTGCGCGACGCGGCACTGGCTGAGGGCTATCCCTGGAAGGCGGATCTGAACGCGCCGGAGGGCGAAGGCGTCTCCTGCTACCCGATCAACCTTCGCGACGGGCAGCGCATCACCACCAATGACGGCTATCTGGAGCCGGCGCGCGGGCGGGCCAACCTGACCATCCGGGGCGAGGCGATGGTCGATCGCGTGCTGTTCGACGGAACACGCGCGCGTGGCGTGCGCGTACGCTTCGGCAACGGCGCGTGGGAGGAGATCGCGGCGCGGGAGGTGGTGCTGTCCGCCGGCGCGATCCACAGCCCGACCATCCTGCTGCGGTCGGGCATCGGGCCGGCGGCGGAGCTAGCCGCACTGGGCATTCCGGTGCTGCACGACCTGCCGGATGTCGGCCGGAACCTGATGGACCACGCCATCCTGCGCGCGACGCTCGCACTGAAGCCCGAACACATGGCCCGCGGGCGCGATGCACGCCACACCAATTGCTGCCTGACCTACAGCAGTGGCCTCGCCGGCGGGGCGGATCGCGACATGATCATGATCGCCTTCAACCATCGCGGCGTAACCGAGGATGACGAGCCGTCCTCCTCGGGCGCGATCGGGATGGCGCTCTACGACGCCTATGCGCGCGGATCAGTGCAGTTGACCAGCGCCGATCCCGACGCGAATCCCGTGGTGGACGAGAACATGCTCGACCATCCGGACGACCTGCTGCGCATGCGCGACGGGGTGAGGCGCCTGTCGCGCGTCGTCGCGCGCGACCCGG
The DNA here is from genome assembly GCA_041914265.1 of Roseomonas sp. GTDB lineage: Bacteria > Pseudomonadota > Alphaproteobacteria > Acetobacterales > Acetobacteraceae > Neoroseomonas. The sequence continues at coordinate 22,866 of JAYSDS010000033.1, read as the reverse complement.
TGACCGGCATCGCCGAACGCATCACCTTCGGCGAGACGGATCTCGGCCTGACCGCGGCAGCGGCGCTGCCGACCGACGAGTTCGATGCGCTGATCCTGGAACAGGCCGGCGACATCCAGCACGCCGCCGGCACCTGCAAGATGACGGCGCATGAGGATCCGCGCGGCGTGGTGGATCCGGACCTGCGCGTGCGCGGGGTGGATGGGCTGCGCGTGGCTGACGCGTCCATCATGCCGACGGATTGCCGGGCGAACCTGCACTTCACCTGCGTGATGATCGGGGAGAACCTGGCGCGGCGGATGCGCGCGGAGCGGGGCGGCCGATAGGAATTGGAGGGGCTTCCCCCCTCCAAGCCACCCCAGCAAAGGCCGAAAGGCCTTTGCAAACCTCCACTTGGCGCCTTGCGACACGGTCCGGATGAACGCCCGCACCGAGCGCGCTGCGAGGGTTCAGCGTCGGCAGGGCGCCCAGCACCACGTCCCGGCGGTCCGGGCCACGCTGTGGCCTGGCGGGGAGGTTCGGAGGGGCAGCGCCTTTCCGGTTCCGTCCGACCATTGCGCAGTCGGCGGCGGGCGCATCACACCGTCAGAAGGGGCCTCACCTGCTCCTCGGCCAGGCTGTCCGCGGGGCCGTGCAGGGCGACTTCACCACGCACCATCACCGCGATGCTGTCGGCGAGTTCGCGCGCGAAGTCGTAGTATTGCTCCACCAGGATGATCGCCATGCCGCGGTCGCGCGACAGATGGCGGATGACCCGGCCGATGTCCTTGATGACGGAAGGCTGGATGCCCTCCGTGGGCTCATCGAGGATCAGCAGCCGCGGCCGGGCGCAGAGCGCGCGCGCCAGTGCAAGCTGCTGTTGCTGGCCACCTGACAGGTCACCGCCACGCCGGCGCAGGAATTGCCGCAGGATGGGAAACAGGTCGAAGACATCGCCGGGCACGCCCGAACCACGCGGGGCGGCGGCGAGAGCCGTCTCCATGTTCTCCTGAACCGTCAGGAAGGGGAAGATCTCGCGCCCCTGTGGGACGTAGCCGATGCCTGCGCGCGCGCGTTCCGCCGGGCCGAGGCGGGAGATGTCGCGGCCTTCCCAGGTGATGGCCCCGCCCTGGATACGCTCCAGCCCCATGATGGCGCGCAACAGGGACGACTTGCCGACACCGTTGCGGCCGAGGATGGCAGTGACCTTGCCGGGCTCGGCGACCAGCGAGACGCCGCGCAGGCAGCGGCTGGCGCCGTAGAAGAGGTCGATATTGGCGACATCGAGCATGCGTCAGCGCCCCAGATAGACCTCGACCACACGCGGGTCGTTCTGGACATGGTCGATCGAACCCTCGGACAGCACCGTGCCTTCGTGCAGCACGGTCACCTTGCAGCCGAGGGCGCGGACGAATTCCAGGTCGTGCTCGACCACCACGACGCTGTGCTTGCCGGCGATGCGGGCGAGCAGCTTCGCAGTGTGCTCCGTCTCGGCATCCGTCATGCCGGCGACGGGTTCGTCCACCAGCATCAGGTCGGGTTCCTGCATCATCAGCATCCCGATCTCGAGCCACTGCTTCTGACCGTGGGACAGGATGCCGGCGCGGTCATAGGCGCGTTCGGTCAGGCCGATCTCGGTCATCACCTCCTCGATCCGCGCGCGGCCGGGATCGGGCAGGATCCAGCGCAAGCAGGGCACGGGCCCTCGCGGGGCCTTCAGCGCGAGTTCGAGATTCTCGAACACCGTCAGCGCATCGAAGACGGTCGGCTTCTGGAACTTGCGGCCGATGCCGAGATTGGCGATCGAGGCCTCATCCATCCGCGTCAGGTCGAGATCGCCGAAGCTCACCGTGCCCGCCGTTGGGCGCGTCTTGCCGGTGATCACGTCCATCATCGTGGTCTTGCCCGCGCCATTCGGGCCGATGACGGCGCGCATCTCGCCCGGTTCGACGAGCAGGGCGAGGTTGTTCAGCGCGCGGAAGCCGTCGAAGACGACCGAGACGCCGTCGAGATAGAGCCGCCGTCCCTTCATTTGCCGCGCCCTTGCATCAGCCCGATCAGTCCCTTCGGCAGGAACAGCGTCACCGCCACGAAGAGGGCGCCCAGCACGAACAGCCAGAGGTCTGGCGCCGCGCTGGTCAGCCAGGTCTTGAGCCCATTCACACTGAAGGCCCCGAGTGCAGCGCCAACCAGTGTGCCACGCCCGCCAACGGCGACCCAGATCACGGCCTCGATGGAATTGCCGGGGCTGAACTCGCCGGGATTGATGATGCCGACCTGCGGCACGTAGAGCGCCCCGGCGAGCCCCGCGAGCATCGCCGAAACCACGAAGGCGAAGAGCTTGTGGCTAGTGGTGTCGTAGCCGAGGAAGCGCACGCGATTCTCGGCATCGCGGATCGCCGTCAGCACCCGGCCATACTTGGTGCCCGTCATCCAGCGGCACAGCAGGTAGGCGCCGACCAGCGTGATCAGCGAGGCATAGAACAACACCGCCCGCGCCGTGCCGGTGTTGAGCGGCATGCCCAGCAATTCCTTGAAGTCGGTGAACCCGTTATTGCCGCCGAAGCCCATGTCGTTGCGGAAGAAGGCGAGCATCAGCGCATAGGTCATCGCCTGCGTGATGATCGAGAGATAGACGCCCGTGATGCGCGACCGGAAGCACAGCCAGCCCAGCACCAGCGCCAGGAACCCCGGCACCAGCAGCACCATGAGCATCGCGAAGGCGAAGTGGTCGAAGCCGAGCCAGTACCAGGGCAGTTCCCGATAGCCGAGGAAGACCATGAAGTCCGGCAGCACCGGATGGCCATAGACGCCGCGCGGCCCGATCAGCCGCATCAGATGCATCCCCATCGCGTAACCGCCGAGCGCGAAGAAGGCGCCATGACCGAGCGAGAGGATGCCCGCATAGCCCCAGGCGAGGTCGAGCGACAGCGCCAGGATGGCGTAGCAGATCCACTTGCCGGACACCGAGACGAGGAAGTCCGACACGTGGAAGACATTGTCCCGCGGCAGCTGGTTCAGCAGCGGGAAGGCCGCGAGGATCACCACCGCCGCGATCATCGCCGCACGCAGGCCGAGCCTTGCGCGCGAGGTGCCGGAGGTGTCGAGGGTGGTCGCGCTCATGCCTCGGCCGCCCGTCCCTTCTGTGGAAACAGGCCGCGCGGGCGGCGCTGGATGAAGACCATCACCGCCACCAGCACGAAGACCTTGGCCAGCACGGCGCCCGCCCAGGGCTCCAGGATCTTGTTGACCACGCCAAGCCCGAAGGCGGCGATCAGCGTCCCGGCCAAGCTGCCGACGCCGCCGAAGACGACGACGAGGAAGCTGTCGATGATGTAGCCCGTGCCGAGGTTGGGCGAGACATTGTCGATCTGCGACAGCGCCACGCCGGCAATGCCCGCGATGCCCGACCCGAAGGCGAAGGTCAGTGCGTCGACGCGGCCGGTGCGGATGCCCATGGCGGCCGCGATCGGGCGGCGCTGCGTCACCGCCCGCATCTCCAGCCCGAAGCGGGTGAAGCGGATGGCGGCCACGATCAGGCCGAAGACCACCAGGGAGAAGCACAGGATCCACAGGCGGTTCGCGGTGACGGGAATGTCGAAGGGGAGCAGCAGCGTGCCCTGCATCCAGGGCGGCGAGATCACCTCCCGGTTCTGCGCGCCGAAGACCAGGCGCACCGCCTGCTGGATCATCATGCCCACGCCGAAGGTCATCAGCAGCGTTTCGAGCGGTCGGCCGTAGAGGTGGCGCACCAGTCCGCGTTCCATGGCGGCGCCGGCGGCGGCGGTGACCAGGAAGGCGGCCGGCACGGCGAGCGGCAGCGACCAGGGCTGCAGCGCCGGAATGTCGCGCAACAGGTCCTGCACCACCACGGTCGTATAGGCGCCGAGCATGACGAACTCGCCATGCGCCATGTTGATCACGCCCATCACGCCGAAGGTGACGGCGAGACCAAGCGCGGCCAGCAGCAGCACCGAGCCGAGCGACAGGCCCTGGAACAGCGTTTCCGCCGCGCGGCGGACCGCCAGGCGCTGATCGATCGCGGCGACGGCGGCGTCGATCTGGCCGGCGAGGTCAGGATTGGCGGCGCGGGCTTCCAGCAACAGGGACCGCGCCTCGGGCGACCCGGTCGTCCCCAGTGCCTCGATGCCCGCGATCTTCACCGCCGCATCGGCCGCGACCAGGCGTGACGCCGCCAACGCCAAAGCGAGCTGATCGCGGATGCGCGGCACGCTCTCACGCGCAAGCGCGGTTTCGAGCAGCGGCACATTCTCGGCGCTGCGGGTGCGGAAGACGGCTTCGGCGGCAGCCAGGCGCTCGGCCGGATCGTTGGAGACGATCTGCAACCGCCCGATCGCGCCGCGCAGGGCGCCGCGCACGCGGTTGTTGATGGTGATGCGCTGGGGCTCCGCACCGGGCGTCACGGCCGCGCCGGTCGCGGCATCGACCAGCGTGCTGCCGTCGCGGATCAGCAGCGCGCCGTCGGTACCACGCAGCAGGCGCCCGTCGGACAGGGCACGCAGCGCCGGCAGGGCACGCGCATCGCCGAGCGCGCCCAGCCGTTCCGCCGCTTCCACCTGCGCGCTGAAATTGCCGCCCAGGCCCGACAGGGCCGCGACGAAGGCGTCCTGCGCGCGCGCCGGCAACGTCGCGGCGGCAAGCAGGAAAGCGAGGAGAAGGATGCGCTTCATGGTCGTGCGGATGGGGCGCATGATGCTGCGCCCCACCCTGCCCGCTCAGCCGCGGCGACGGTTGGCGTTCTCGGGGATGAAGCGCGACCAGTTCTCGGCCGGCACCACCTCGGGCGTCTTGTAGACGATGTTGAACTGGCCATCCGCCTGGATCTCGCCGATCATCACCGGCTTCGACAGGTGATGGTTCGGCAGCATCTCCTCGGTGTAGCCGGCCGGCGCCGCGAACTTCTGGCCGATCACCGCCGCGCGCACCGGATCCACCGCGGTGGTGCCGGCCTTGGCGACGGCCTGCGCCCACATGTTGAAGCCGGTATAGGTGGCTTCCATCGGGTCGTTGGTCACGCGGCGCGGGTTCTTGATGTAGGCCTGCCAGAGATTCTTGAACTCGGTATTCGCCGGCGACTGCACCGACATGAAGTAGTTCCATGCCGCGAGGTGGCCGACGAGGGGACGCGTGTCGATACCCGCCAGTTCCTCCTCACCCACCGAGAAGGCGACGCAGGGGATGTCCTCCGCCTTGATGCCCTGGTTGCCGAGCTCGCGGTAGAAGGGGACGTTCGCGTCGCCGTTGATGGTGGAAACGATCGCCGTCTTCTTGCCCTGGTTGGCGAAGGTCTTCACGCGGCTGACGATGCCCTGCCAGTCGCTGTGACCGAACGGCGTGTATTCCTCCATGATGTCGGCATCGGTGATGCCCTTGGAGTTCAGGAAGCCACGCAGGATGCGGTTGGTCGTGCGCGGATAGACATAGTCGGTGCCGAGCAGGACAATGCGCTTCGCTTCACCGCCATCCGGTCCCATCAGGTATTCGACGGCCGGGATCGCCTGCTGGTTCGGCGCGGCGCCCGTGTAGAAGATGTTCTTGCTCTCCTCCTCGCCCTCGTACTGGACGGGATAGAAGAGCATGCCGTTCAGCTCCTCGAAGACCGGCAGCACCGACTTGCGAGACACCGAGGTCCAGCAGCCGAAAGTCACGTCCACCTTGTGGACCTGCAGCAGCTCGCGCGCCTTCTCGGCAAACAGCGGCCAGTTGGAGGCCGGATCGACCACCACGGCTTCCAGGCGCCGGCCCATGATGCCGCCCTTGCTGTTCTGGTACTCGACCATCATCAGCACGGTGTCGCGCAGCGCGGTCTCGGAAATCGCCATGGTGCCGGACAGCGAATGCAGCACGCCCACCTTGATCGGCGCGGCCTGCGCGAAGGAGGGCCGGAAAGCCGGCGCGGCCAGCGCCGTGCTGAGCCCCGCCAGCGCCGCACGGCGCGTGATCTTCCTTGTCTCGGTCATCGTGTTGGACCCTCACCCGTTCTTGTCGGTGCCGAGCGGGGCAGACGCGGCCGGGGATCGGCGCGCTGTCGCCTGGTGCACGAAAGCGTGGGTAGCGAAAGCCGTGCCACGGTCATGTCCGCTGAGCGGAACGGTCTAGCGCCGGTTTGTATGCAAGAGCCAACCGACAGGATGATCACGCTGCGATCAATTGGCGCGCATTTGGGCGATTATGATTATCGGAGCAGCAGGATCGCGATGCAGACGCCCATCACCCCGTCTCATCTGCCTTTCCGAGCAGCGTCATCTCGCCCGGAAGTCAGGCAGGGATTTTCATGCTCCATATCGGCGGCTGCGCAGCAGGACGCACTCCGATCCGCCTTCAGAGACCAGGCACCTGCCCGTAGTCGGCCAGTTCCGGCCGCATGGCCTCGATGACGAAATCGACGAAGGCGGCGGGAACGTCGAGGAAGAACTCCCGGTCGGAATAGGCTCCCACCTCGGCGGCCAACCCCCGCGCGATGAACCATGCGGCGAGCAGGTCGAGATCGGCCTTCGGCGTCTCGCTGAGGAAGGACACCTGCGACCGTCGCTTGTCCTCATCCCGCGCCTCGGTCGCGCTGCGGCTGAACTGCAGGTCGATGTTGCTGCCGGGCTGGCGCAGCCAGATGGCGCGTTCGGTGCGCCGCAGCTCGACGAAGTCGAGCCGCGTCTTCAGCATCTCGACCACCGTCTCGAAGTGTCGCGCATCGAGACGGTTGGCGACGTGGTTGAAGCGCACCCTACTTGACCGCTGAGAAACTCGTCGGCTGCAGGAAGGCGTTGACGATGTTGCCGACGATCGGGCCGTCCTTCTCGGACTCCGCCCGCTTCGCCATCCATTCCGGGTCGTTCTGGAACGCGGTCCACTTCGCCTCGCGCTCTGCCATCGATTCCCAGGCGAGGAGATAGTGCAGATCCTGGTTCGACTCCCCGACAAGGGTCGTCCAGAAGCCGGCCTGACGAATGCCGTGACGTTCCCACAAGGCCAGGGTGACAGTGTCGAAGCGCTTCAGCAGCGCGGGCAAACGCCCGGGCAGGCAGCGATAGATGCGCAGCTCATGGATCATGGGGACATCCTCCTTGGTTGTTAGGCAGCGATTTCCCCCACCACCCGCGCGCGGACGCGCAAGGCGCCGCCGGGCAGATAGGCGATGGGCAGGTCCTCGATATCGACCAGCGACAACGTCGTACCGTCGGCCCCGGCCTCGATGGCGCGATCGCGCGCGATGCGCTCGGCCTCGACCATCGCTTCCGCGCGGGTCATGCCCTGGAAGACCTGGTCGGCCTCGCCGCTGACCTGCGCGATCGCCGCGCCCACCGCATTGGCGACCGCGGCATGGGCGGGGCGCAGCACCTCCGACACGCCGGGCAGCGCATCCGGCACCAGGAAGGCCCCACCGCCCACGGCGAGCAGCGGCACGGCCGCGGCCTCGGTCTTCATGCGATCGGCCGATTCGTCGAGCATGCGCGCGGCCTCGGCCAACGCATCACGCACCAGCGCTTCCTCGATATCGGCGACGCGCGACGCATCGCCCAGGGACAGCATGTCTGCCCGCACCGCGATATCGCTGGTCGTGAGCTGCGGCCCGCCGAAGATGCGCGCGAGCTCCGGCAGGCGGAAGCCGACACTGCGCGGCCCGATGGTCACGCGCCCATCCGCGCTGCGCGCGACATGCGACCCGCCGCCGAGGCCGATGGAGAGCAGATCCGGCATGCGGAACAGCGTGCGCACGCCGCCGACATGCACGACGGCATTCGCCTCGCGCGGGAATCCCGCCTTCAGCGCGCCGAGATCGCTGGTGGTGCCGCCGACATCCACCACCAGCGCATCCTTCACCCCCGTCAGGAAGGCCGCACCGCGCATGGAATTGGTCGGGCCGGAGGCGAAGGACAGCACTGGGAAGCGCTCCGCGAGCTCCGCGCGGATCACCGTGCCGTCATTCTGCGTGATGTAGAGCGGCGCCGCGATGCCGGCCTGGCGCAACGCTTCCTCGAAGGCCTGCACGGTGTGTCGTGCGAGCGGCGCGAGGCAGGCATTGAGCAGCGCGACATTCTCGCGCTCCAGCAGGCCGATGCGGCCGAGATCATGCGACAGGGTGATCGCCGCATCGGGCATTTCCTCGCGCAGGATCGCCGCGGCGCGTTCCTCCATGCCGGGATCGAGCGGCGAGAAGATGCTGCTGATCGCCACGCAGCCGATGCCGGCGGCCTTCATCGCGCGAGCGGCCTCGGCCACCGCGCGCTCATCCAGCGGCATGATGGGCCGGCCGTCATAGTCGTGGCCGCCCTCGACCATGTGCACCTGGCCGCGCACCAGCGCCGCGAGGTCCTCCGGCCAGTCGCAGAAGGGCGGCAAGGAGCGCGAGGCCGGCAGCCCCAGCCGCAGCGCGCCGACCTTCGCGAGGTCGCGCCGCTGCACCACCGCATTCACGAAATGCGTGGTGCCGATCATCACGGCCTGCACGCCCTCGGTGCCCATCGCGGCGGCAGCGCTTTCGAGTGCCGTCCGCACGCCCGTCAGCACATCGGCGGTGGTGGGCGTCTTCGCCGCGTGCAGCACGCGGTCGTCCTCCAGCAGCACCACATCCGTGTTGGTGCCGCCGACATCGATGCCGATCCGCCGCCTCATGCGAAGACCGACCGGAATTCGAGGTCGTAGCCGAAGGCGCGCGGCCCGACGAAATCGAGCCCCCTCGGTGACAGGAAGACCTTCGGCGCCGGCAGGGCGATGACCGTCACCCGCTGGCCATAGCGCAGCACCTCCGTGCCGATCGCCTCGCCGCTGACGGTATCCAGCACGCAGATCAGATCCGGCGTCATCACCCGCGGTACCCCATCCTGCCAGCCCACCGCCCATTCATTCTGGAAGGCGAGCTCGAAGCGGCTGCCACGCGATTCATCCAGCCCGTCCAGCGTCGCCGTGCCGCGCAGGAAGCCTTCCGTGGCGCGGCGCGCGATATCCGCCACCTTGCCGCGGAACAGCAGCTTGCCGTTCTCCTGCGTGAGGATCGCCTGCACCGGGTCGCGGTGCTCGCGCTGCGCGGCACGGATCGCCTGGCCCAGCGCGATCGCCTGCGTGGTGGTGCGCAGGATGCCCCATTGCTTCACCTCCGCTCCCGATCGCGGCGCCTTGCAGGTGGCGGCGATGGAACCGACCTCGACGCACATCTTGCGCGACAGGCGCTCCATCCACTTCCAGGATGGCACCTTCGCGACGATCCCCTCCACGCCGCGCGGATCGACCAGCGAGAGCGGCCAGGGCTTGAGGTCACCCACCGCGAAGGAGGTCATCTGCGCTTCGGGATAGGCGCGGCCCATCGCATCGGCATCGACCACCGGCTTGCCGGTCTCGGCCGCGGCGAGCAGCGGCTGCACGCCATTGTTGCCGCCGATCTCGACCGACATGATCGCCCGGAAGGATCGGCCGAGATACTCCTCCATCAGCGTCACGGCGCGGCCGATATTGGCGCTGTCCACCAGCCGCTCCTGCCCGACCAGCGGCGCGCCCATGTTCGACACCACCGCGACGAGGTCGTCATCGGCCAGTTCATCCGGATCCATGAGCTGGACGCAGTGCCCTTCGGCATAGAGCCGCCGCATGTTGAGCAGGCCGAGATAGGGCGAGCCACCGCCCCCCGTGCCCAGCACCCAGGCGCCGACAGCGAGCGCCTCGATCTCGTCCAAGGTGATGTCGCGCATCAGGACTCCGGCAGAAGACAGGCCGCGGCGCGCGCGGCGACCGCGACGGACAGCAGCACCGGGCAGTCCATCGCCGCGACGGCCGCCGCCTTGTCCGCCCTTGTATAGGAAATGCAGTCGAGCACCAGCAGGTCGGGCTTCTCCCGCGCCATGGCCGCCATCGCGGCCTCGCGCGTCGCGGCGTCGGATTGCGGCCGCAATGGCCGCATCACGACCGAGAGTCCGTCCCGCGCCCGGGATTCGCCGAGCGTTTCCGCCTGCTCCGGCAAAGGCACGAACAGGCCCAGCCTGCCGCGCGGCAGCAACGCCGCCGCGAGGCCGTTCAGCACCGCCGACGGCTGCACCAGCCCGGGACGATCCGGCAGGCCCTTGAAGGCGCCCGTGCAGGCGAGCAGCACCGGCCCCTGCGTCCCGCGCAGCAGCGCCTTCATGCGCTCCGTCACGGCGGCCTTGGAAATGGAGACGGAATCGCCATCGGGCAGGATGGTGAACAGCGTATCGGCGCCGTCGTGCGGCGCGAGCGTGGCGATCTCGGCCCGCGACAGGCCGTCGAGAGCGCCGCGCATCGCGATGGTCAGGCCCGGCACTGCAGCGGCGATCTCGGCGGCGAGATCCGGACGCGGCGCCTGGCCGATGACGAAGACAGGCAGGATGGTCATGCGGCGATGATGGCGCGCGGCGCGCATCGCGGGAAGGCCGTTGCCGCGCCGGCCTGCCCGGCCTCTACTGTGGCGCCAGGAAACGGAACCGCCCATGTCGCCAGAGCTCATCGCCCAGATCGCACCGCACGGCGTGTTGCGCGCCGGGATCAACCTCAGCAACTTCCTGCTCGTCACCGGACGGGACGAGCATGGCAGCCCGGTCGGCGTTGCACCCGACATGGCCCGCGCCGTGGCCGACCGGCTTGGCCTGCCGCTGCGGCTGGTGCCCTATGCCTCGCCCGGGCTGCTCGCCGACGCGGCGGGCACCGATGCCTGGGACATCGGGCTGATCGGCGCCGAACCGCAGCGCGCGGAAACCATCGCCTTCACCCCCGCCTATGTCGAGATCGAGGCGACCTACCTGGTGCCGGCCGGCTCACCCATCACCGACATCGCCGAGGTGGACCGGCAAGGCGTGCGCATCGCAAGCACGGCCCGGGCCGCCTACGATCTCTGGCTCGAGCGCAATATTCACCAGGCGACTCTGCTGCGTGCGGAGGGTCTCGACGGCGCGCTGACGCTCTTCCTCGACCAGAAGCTGGAGGCCCTGGCGGGGCTGCGGCCGCGGCTGCTGAAGGATGTGGCGACGCTGCCGGGGGCGCGCATCCTGGACGGGCAGTTCAGCGCCGTGCAGCAGGCGATCGGCACGGCGCGCGGCAACGATGCCACCGCGGCCTTCCTGCGCGAATTCGTCGCGGAGGCGAAGACCTCGGGCTTCGTGGCGTCGTTGATCGCCAAGCACCAGGTGCAGGGGCTGTCGGTCGCGACGTGACGCGGAACCGTGCACCGGAAAAGGGCGCCGTTCCTCTCCGATGCATCACGGCCTGACTACCGTCACGCGGCGCGCGGGCACCTCAGCCGGTGACCGTCGGAGAGCGCCGTCAAGGGCGGGATCGCCACACGGCATTCCGGCACCACGATCGGACAGCGCGGATTGAAGGCGCAGCCCGATGGCGGTGCCGCCGGGTTGGGCGGCTCGCCCGAGGCCGTGGGCGGCGGGCCGCCGGCCTCGAGCCGCGGCACGGAGGCCAGCAGCGCGCGCGTATAGGGATGGCGCGGCGCGCCAAGCACTTCGGCCGCCGTGCCTTCCTCGACGATGCGTCCGAGATACATCACCGCCACGCGCTCGCAGACCTGGCGCACCACGGCCAGGTTATGGCTGATGAAGAGGTAGGCGAGGCCGCGCCGCGCCCGCAGCGCATCGAGCACGTCGAGGATCTGCGCCTGCACGGATACGTCGAGGGCCGAGGTCGGTTCGTCGAGCACCAGCAATTCCGGTTCCAGCGCCAGCGCGCGCGCGATGCAGACCCGCTGCTTCTGCCCACCGGAGAGTTCATGCGGGAAACGGTGCAGGAAGGCCGATGGCAGGCCGACCTCGGCCAGCAGCCCCGCCACGCGGTCGCGCAGCGCAGCGCCCGAGGCGACGCCGTGGATGCGTAGCGGTTCCGCCACCGCGTCTTCCGCCGTGAGGCGCGGATCGAGCGCGGCGGACGGGTTCTGGTGGATCAATTGCATGCGCCGCCGCAGCGGCCGCATCGCCGCCTCGTCCAGCGCGGTAATGTCCTGCCCGTCGAAGCGGATCGTGCCCGCCGACAGCGGGATCAGCCGCAGCAACAGGCGCGCGAGGGTCGACTTGCCGCAGCCGGATTCGCCGACGATGCCAAGCGCCGCGCCGCGATCCAGCGACAGGTCCACCTCCGCCACTGCGCGGACCTGCGCCGGGGCACGAAACATCCGGCGCCGGCCTTCGAAGATGCGGGACAGGCCCTCGGCCCGAAGCAGCGATTCCGTCATGGCGCGGCGTGATGGCAGGCGACGGCGCGGCCGGGCAGGATCTCCCGCGGCAACGGCTTCTCGCTGCGGCAGCGCTGCGTCGCGATGGGGCAGCGCGGATGGAACCGGCAACCGGGCGGCGGCGTGACCAGGCCGGGAATGCTGCCGGGAATGCCCTGCGGGCGGTGTTCCGGATGGTCGAGATCCGGCACCGCCGCCAGCAACCCGCGAGCGTAGGGATGCAGCGGATGCGCGAGCAAGTCCCGCGTCGGCGCTTCCTCCACCACCGTCCCGGCATACATCACCGCCACGCGCGCGCAGGAAGCGGCGATTACGCCGAGATCGTGGCTGATCAGCATCAGCGCCAGGCCGCGTTCCGCCACCAGCCGCGCGATCAACGCCAGTACCTGCGCCTGCACCGTGACGTCGAGCGCGGTGGTCGGCTCATCGGCCACCAGCAGCGCCGGATCGCCCGCGAGCGCCATGGCAATCAACACGCGTTGCCGCATGCCGCCCGACAGCATATGCGGATGGCTGTCGAGCAGCCGCGCCGGTTCCGGCAGCCCGACGGCCGCCAGCAATTCCGCTCCGCGGGTGCGCGCCGCCTTGCGTGGCCGCTTGCGTTGCCCGGCGGCTGCGTCCTGGCCTCGGATCGCATCCTCCATCTGCGTCCCGATGGCGAGCAACGGGTTCAGATACGACGCGGGATCCTGGAAGATCATCGAGATCGCACGGCCGCGCAGGCGGCGCATGCCGCGTTCGGGCAGTCGAAGGATATCCTCGCCCCGAAAGCGGATGGCGCCGCTGACCACGCGCGCCGGCGGTGCGGGATTCAGCCCCAGCAGGCTGCGCGCCAGGACCGACTTGCCGCAACCCGTCTCGCCCACGATGCCGAGCGTCGCGCCGGGGTCGAGCGTGAGGTCAATCCCATCCAGCACTTGCGCCGTGCCATCGAAGGTATCGAAGGCGAGGCGATAGTCGCTGATCTCGAGCAAGGTCGTCATCCGCGGTTGCTCCGCGGGTCGAGGATGTCGCGCAGCCCGTCGCCCAGCAGGTTGAAGCCCAGCACGGCGAGGTAGATGAAGGCGCCGGGCGCGACCGCGTACCACCACCATTCCGGCAGGTAGCCCCGCGCGATGGAGATCATCGCGCCCCATTCGGGCGTCGGCGGCTTAGCGCCCAATCCGATGAATCCGAGCGAGGCCACCGCGAGGATGGCCTGGCCGACATCCATGCTCATCTTCACGATCAGCGGCGAGAGCGAATTCGGCAGCACATGCCGCCACAGGATGCGCGAGCGCTTCGCGCCGGCGACGCGGGCGGCCTCGATGAAGGGCTCCTCGCGGATCGACAGCGCCTTGGATTCCGCAAGCCGCACATAGCCTGGCCACCACACCAGGATCAGCGCGATCATCGCGTTCACGATGCCGGGGCCGAGCGCGGCCACCAGCGCGATCGCCAGTACCAGGCCGGGGACCGAGAGGAAGAGATCGGTGAAGCGCATGATGACTTCGCGCGTGCGCCCGCCCGCCAGCCCCGCCAGCACGCCGAGCGGCACGCCGATCACGGCCGCCGCGGCCGTGATGCCGATGCCGACCAGAAGCGAGATCCGCGCACCGATGATGACGCGGGTGAGGATGTCGTTGCCGACCTCATCCGTGCCGAACCAATGCGCCCAGGATGGCGGTTGCAGCTTGTTCGCGAGGTTGACCGAGCCTGCCACATCATCGGGGTAGGGCACGATCCACGGCCCGAGCAGCGCCAGCAGCACGATCCCCGCCACCAGCACGAGGCCGAGCATGGAGGAGAAGGATCGGCTGAAAAGCCAGATCGCGAGGCGAAGCCGGCGGCGCGGCGGTGCGGCGACGGCCTGTTCCACGGCGGCCGACATCAGGCCCTCCTCAGCCGCGGATCGAGCACGCCATAGAGCAGGTCGACGATCAGGTTGGCGACCATGAAGTTCAACCCCACGATCAGCGTCACGCCCATCACCGGCTTGAAGTCGCCCGCGATGGCCGAGGAGACCGCATAGAGCCCGATGCCCGGCCAATCGAACACCGTCTCGACCAGCACGGTGGACGACATCATCCAGCCCCAACGCAGGCCGATGATGGCGAGCGTCGGCAGCATCGCGTTCTTCAGCGCGTGCACCATCACGATGCGCCAGGGGGTGACGCCATGCGCGCGCGCGGCGACCACGTAGTCCATGCGCAGCGCCTCGACCATCTCGGCGCGGTTCACGCGCAGGATGGAAGCGAGGCAGGGCAGCGACAGCACGATCGCCGGCAGGACGATGTAGGACAGCGCCTCCCGGAACAGCGCCCAATGGCCGGTCAGCAGGCTGTCCACCAATAGCAGGCCGGTGATCGGGTCCGAGGGATCGGTGAAGACCGATAGCCGCCCACTGGTCGGCAGAAGCCCTAGCCAGGTGGCGAAGCCGAGCTGCAGCAGCAGCCCGAACCAGAAGGGCGGCAGCGCAATGCCCGAGACGGCGAAGATGCGCGTGGCATGATCCACCGGCCCGTCCTTGCGCAGCGCCGAGAGCACCCCGAGCGGCACGCCCAGCAGCACACCAAGCGTCATGGCGACGATCACGAGTTCCAGCGTCGCCGGAAAATAGCGCGCGAGATCCTGCCCCACCGGCCGCCCTGTCGCGACGGAGCGCCCGAAATCGCCATGCAGCAGGTCAGTGACGTAGCGGAGGAATTGCTCGGGCAGCGGCTTGTCGAGCCCGTAGTCGCGCCGCGCCTGTTCGATCTGCGACCGCCCGGCATCCGGCCCCGCCGCGAGCGCCGCCGGATCCGACGGCGCAATATTGGCAATGACGAAGGTCAGGCAGACCAGCCCGAACAGCATCAGCCCGGCGAGGCCGATGCGCCGGAGAAGGTAGCCCGCCACGCCGCTGTCAGCCCGAGATCCAGAAGGGATACAGATCCACCTCGGCACTGAAGCGGACGGGGCTGAAGGTGAAGCCCTGCACGTAGTCGCGCCGCGCCCAGATGCCGTTCGCGATCATGCCGAACAGCTCCGGCTGGTCGTCCACGATCCGGCGCTGGATCTCGGCATAGGTCGCCATGCGCTTCGCATTGTCGGTCTCGCCGCGCGCCTCGTCGATCATGCGCCAGACCTCGGGGTTCTCGTAGTGGCTCATGCCGTAGTAGAGGCCCCAGGAATTGCGATGGTACTGATACGCTACCGTGTCCGGGTCGGTGCCGACCGGCGTGACATAGACCGAGATCATGTTCGGGCAGGTGTCGGGCTTTGACCCGCGCGCGACCATGGTGGTCCAGGGCTGACCCACGATGTTCACGCGGATGTCGAGCGCCCGCAGGCTGTCGAGCAGCGCGAGGCCGATGCGGCGCGGACTCTCGAGACCCTGGACATGGACGTATTCCAGCTCGATCCCGCCATTCGGATATTGCGACCGCTTGAGGAAGTCGCGCGCCTTGTCGAGGTCCTTGCGCGGGATGTTCGGCACATCGATGTGGCCGGCCATCGACTGCGGGAAGGGGCTGGTCATCAGCTTCGCCTCCCCGTTGTGGATGGTCAGCAGCGCCTCATAGTCGAAGGCATAGGCGATGGCCTTGCGGAGATTGGCATCCGCCGTCGGGCCTTGCTGGCAGTTGAACTTGATGCCGAAGGTGTTGGAGCCGGCGTGGCTTTCCACCGCGACGCCCGGAAGGCGGCGGAGCTGATCCATGTCGTCCGGGGTGAGGTTGGTGATGACATCCACCTCGCGCCGCTGCAGCGCGGCCTTGCGCGGGGCGGATTCGCGGATGATGCGGTAGATGATGCCCGACAGCCGGTCGCGATCGGCCATTGCCCAGCCCTTCCAGTAGTCGGGCACGGCGTCGAGGTGCACCAGCGTGTTCGCGTCGAAGCGGCGCAGCCGGAACGGGCCGGAACCGGCGCCATTCTCGGTCATCCATTTGCGGCCCAGGTCGTCGCCGTCCTGGTTCGCCATCACCTGCTTCGGATTCACGATGTACCACCAGGGCACATAGGAAATGAACGGCGCATAGGGACGGTCGAGGGTGAAGCGCACCGTGCGCGCATCCACCGCCACCACGTTCTCGGGCTTCAGGAAGTCCTTCAGCATCCAGGCGATGCCGGCATTGAGCTTCAGCCCGCGCTCGAAGGAGAAGCGCACCGCCTCGGCATCCACCGGATCGCCGTTGTGGAACTTCGCGTTGCCGACCAGGTGGAAGGTGTAGGTCAGGCCGTCCGGCGAGATCTCGTAGCGTTCCGCGAGCCAGGGGACGATGCGCGGCGGGTTGCCCTCATACTTCAACAGCGCGTCGTAGACGCTCTGCTGGATCATGCGCGTGGACCAATCGTAGCGCACATGCGGGTCGAGGTTGGGCACCGCCTGGTTGCCCGAGAAGACCATCACCTTGCGATTGCCGTCGCGTTCGAAGGCGGTGGCGATGCCGGGCATGCCGGCGGTCAGCAGCGCCGCGCCGGCCATCAGCCCGCGGCGGGAAATCTCGTTCGTCATCTCAAGCACCCCCGGTCGTTGCAGCCATGTCCCTGTCCGCGCCTGTCTTGTCCGCCCGTCGCCGCGCGGTCGCGACAGGATCGATGCGCCCATCGGCGCCGAGCACGACACCATAGTCGCGCTCGGCACCTTGCGGCGTGATGTAGTCGTCGTCGAGGTCGGCCTGCACCGCCTCGACCGGGCGTCCCCAGGCATCGCCGAAGCCGGAGCCGCCGGCGATGTGGCCGGCGATCTCGGTGTTCGGATCGAAAAGGGTCACCATCTCGCCATTGCCGACGTCGCGCGGGGCGGCGTCATCCGGGCCCTTCACGAAGCCCGCGCCCGGTGCACCGGGCAGCCCGCTGAAGAAGCCCTGCGGATGCAGCCCGACGCCTTCGGGGAACAGCGCGACGCTGATGGGATCGGTGCCGGTCGTCAGGCGCCGCGCGCGCATGCGCTGCCCCAGCCCGCCGCGCTGCCGGCCAGGCCCACCGCTATCGGCAACCAGGCCCTTTTCCAGCACCAGCACCGGCATGCGGCTTTCCACCAGCTCGACCGGCGTATTCGCCGCGCTGGTGGGAAACAGCAGGCCCGACTTGCCATCCGCCTTGGATGAGGCGCCCTGCCCGCCACCCATGAAGAAGTGGTCGGAGGCGACGCGCCCATGGTTGTTCCGGCCATAGAAGGCGAAGGATTTCGGCAGGCCGGTGAAGGCCTGCACCTGGTCCGGGATCGCCGCCGACATGGCGCGATACAGATTGGGCCCGATGAACCAGGACAGTCGCGTGCGATGCGCGACCGAAGCCGGCGGCAGGCAGTTCAGCGCCGATCCCTCCGGCGCGGACACGCTGATCGGCGCGTAGCATCCCGCATTGCCGCGCACATTCGGCGTCAGCATGCATTTCAGCGGGTAGGAGGAATGCGCCGCGGTGACGTTCATCGTGCAGTTGAGCCCGCCTCGCGGGAGCGTCGGCGGCGCCTCGACATGCTCGACATGGATGGTGTCGCCCTGCTTGTGCACCCGCAGCTTGTAACGCAGCGTCTGGCCGAGCGGTCTGTTCTCGATCTCGCTCTCATAGACGCCATCGGGCACGGCGCGGATCGCCGCGCGCGTCGCTGCCTCGCTGCGTCCCTGTACCACGGCCGCCAGTGCGGCGAGGTCCTCAAGCCCGTATTCCTCCATGAAGGCCACCAGCCGCTGCGCGCCGAGCGCATTGGCCGTGACCATGGATTCCACATCGCCGAGCACCTGGTCGCTGTTGCGGATATTCACCTTCAGCAGCCGGAACAGGGTCCGATCCGGAACACCGGCGTCGTAGAGCTTCATGGGCGGGATCTGGACGCCCTCGTCATAGATCTCGCGCGCCGCGAGCGGATCCTTCACCCCGCCGATGTCGCTGACATGCCCCACCGTGCCCATCAGCGCGACGACGCGGCCCTGATGGAAGACCGGCGTGACCAGCGCGATGTCGAACAGATGCCCCGCGCAGAGCCAGGGATCGTTGGTCACCAGCACATCGCCCGGCTGCAGTGTGTCCGCCGGGAATTCGGCCAGCAGCGCCTTCACGCAGCGCGTCAACGTCAGGTTGAAGAGCGGCATGGCACGCGGCGAATGCGCCAGCGGATTGCCCTGCGGGTCGAGGATCTCGTTCGCGAAATCCTGCGCCTCGGCGATGATGAGCGAATAGGCGGTGCGGCAAACAGTCTGCCACATCTCCTCCACCACCGAGATCAGCCGCGACCACATGATCTCGAGGCCGATCGGATCGGCCTCGATGCGCGCCATGGCCTGTTGCAGCGGCATGCCGGGGGTGACCAGCGCCTCGGCCTTGCCGGCGGCGGCGACGGCAATGCGCAGGTTGAGCGAGGCATCGACGGTCAGGCGATCGCCCGGGCCGATGATGGTGGTGGCTTCGCGTTCCTCGATGATCGCGGGACCGGCGATCACCTCGCCCGGCTTCAACCGATAGCGGTCATGCACGGTCGCGTCGTGCCAGGCGCCGTCGAACCAGGTGCGGCGCCGGCCCTTCAGCGAGGCGCCGTCGCTCGCGATGCCGGCCACGGCGCCGGAGACGGTGATCTCCGGCTCGGGGCCCAGCACGCGCAGGCGCAGCGAGAGCAGCTCGATCTCCGCACCCTCGACGACCCGCGTATAGAGCCGCTGATAGGTCTCGACGAAGGCATCGCGGATGTCGCCGAGCCGGTCCGCCGTCAGCGCCCCGTCCGGCAAGGCAACGGCGATCTGATGCAATTGCCCGACCAGGCGCATCTCGGCCGAACGTTCGACACGCATCGCGTCGTCGGCCACTCCGGCGCTGCGCAGCCGGGTGCGGGCCTCGGCTTCCAGCGTGTCCAGCGCGGCATTCACGGCCGGCCAATCCGCTTCGGCACCGAGCGGCGCGATCAGGCTGCGCGACTGTTCGAAGGCGAGCGGCGCCGCAAGGAAACCCAGCGCCGACGCCGCCCCGGAGGCCGGCGGCACCAGCACCTCCCCGATGCCGAGGATGCGCGCGACGCGCGCCGCGTGGCAGGGCCCGGCGCCGCCGAAGGCGACCATGGCATAGGCGCGCGGGTCGCGGCCCTTCTCCACCAGATGCACGCGCGCCGCGCCGGCCATGGCCTCGCAGACCACGGCATGCACGCCCCAGGCGGCCTCGATGGCGGTCAGGCCGAGCTTCTCGCCAAGCCGCGCCATGGCTGCCTCGGCCGCGGGCAGGTCCAGCGACATGGTCCCGCCGAGGAAGAAGCCCGGATCGTAATAGCCAAGCAGCAGGTTGGCGTCGGTGACAGTCGCCTCCACCCCGCCGCGGCCATAGCAGGCCGGGCCCGGATCGGCACCCGCCGAGCGCGGGCCGACCTTGATGAGCCCCGTCTCGTCCACGCCCGCGATCGACCCACCGCCGGCGCCGATCTCGATCATGTCCACCACCGGCGAACGGATCGGCAGGCCCGATCCGCGCTTGAAGCGGTGCACGCGCGCCGCTTCCATCATCGGCGCGACCTCGGCACGGCCATGCTCGATCAGGCAGGCCTTCGCCGTGGTGCCGCCCATGTCGAAGGCCAGCGCATCCGGCAGCCCCGCCGTGCGCGCGAAAAGCACCGTCGCCAGCGCACCGCCCGCCGGGCCGGATTCCAGCAGACGGATCGGAAAGGCCCGCGCTACCTCGGGCGCGCAGAGCCCGCCATCGGACTGCATCAGCCGCAGCGTGCCGGCGAAGCCGAGCGCAGCGAGCTCATGGAGCAGGCGCCCGAGATAGCGGTCCATCAAGGGCTGCACGAAGGCGTTCGCGCAGGTCGTCACGCTGCGTTCGTATTCGCGGATCTCGGGCGCGACCTGGCTCGACAGGCTGATCGACAGCGCGGGGAAGGCGGCGCGCAGAATCTCGGCCGCCGCCTTCTCATGCACCGGATTGGCATAGGCATGCAGGAAGCACACCGCGATGGCGGTGCAGCCCTCGGCCACCAGCCTGGCACCCGCGGCGCGCACCGCCTCGGCATCCAGCGGCGTGACAACGGCGCCGTCATGCGTCATGCGCTCGGCGATCTCGATGCGCCGCCGCCGCGGCACGATCGGATCGGGGAACTTCAGGAAAAGGTCGTAGATGTCGTAGCGCTGCTCGATGCCCAGTTCGAGCACGTCGCGGAAGCCTTGCGTCGTCAGCAGGCCGGTCGTCGCGCCGCGCCGCTCGATCAGGGCGTTCGTCACCAGCGTCGTGCCGTGCAGCACCTCGGACAGGTCCGCAACGGCGATGCCGGCCTGCTCGGTGATCGCGCGAATGCCCGTCAGCGCGCCCTCGGCCGGATCCGCCGGCGTGGTCAGGCACTTGTACAGGGCGATCCCGCCCGTCGCGGCATCGAGCAGAACGAAGTCCGTGAAGGTGCCGCCGATGTCGAAGCCGAGGCGGTAGCGGCCGGAGGGAGACGTCACCGGGACCTCGCTGCCATCATGATGGCGGGAAGCTATCGGTGACGCTGCCATGCAGCAAGTGCGGCACGGGCGCCCGCAAAGAAGGCAGGGACTGCCCGCGCCGCGTGCGTTTCAGGCGGCGGGCGGCATGGTCTGCGCCATGGCCGGCAGCGCCAGCACCCGCGAATACCACGCTTCGAGATTCGGATGCCCCGGACGCCAGGGTTCGTGCGGATAGCGGAAATCGAGGTAGCCCAGCGCACAGGCCACGGCGATGTCGCCAATGGTCTTCAGGTCGCCGAGGCCCTCCTTCTCCAGCGCATCCAGTGCGCGCACCACCTTGCCCTGCTGCGTCGCGATGTATTCCTTGCGGCCATCGTCCTGCGGCAGCGCAACCTCACGCCGGCGCGGCTGCGTGGCGTCGAGGATACCGTCGCCGAGCGCCGCAAGGGTCAGCGCCTTCCACCGGGCCGGCCCTTCGGCCGGGATCAGCCGCGGCGCGTCGCCGATGCTGTCCAGATATTCGGCAATGACCGGGCTGTCGTAGAGCACCTGGCCGTCATCGGTGATCAGGGTCGGGATCTTCGACAGCGGATTCTCCGCGGCGAGTTCCGGCGCGCTGGTCGGCACCTTCCACAGTTCGATGCGGCCTTCGATGCCGCGCAGGATGGCGACCATCCAGCACTTCCGGACATAGGGGCTGGCAGGCGAATAGGCGAGCTTCATACGGCATTGTCCTCCGTGACGCGGTGCGACTGTCCTCCGCCCATCGCCATCCGTCCAGCCGCCGGCTAGCCTGCTGCGCTGCACAACGCGGAATCGAGACGATGACCCACATGCCAGGCCGGGGCTGAGACACGCCGTGCCGACCATGCCCTGGGCGCTTCTCGCGGCCGGCTGCCTCGCGATGTTCGCCGCCTCCGCCTCCGGGACGACACGCGCGCCGTTCCTGATCGCCATGGCGGACGATCTGTCCACGACGCTCCCTGTCGTGGCGAATCTGATGGCACTGACCGCGATCGCCTGGGGCGTGACCGCCGGCTTCGCCGGGGCGGCCGCGGACCGCCATGGCCGGCGGCCCTTCCTCGTCGGCGGACCGATCGGGCTGGGGATCGGCCTGTACGGCGTGTCCCTGTCGCACAGCATCCTGGCCCTCGCCATCTGGGCAGCGGTCGTGGGCGGCTGTGCCGGCGCCTATACGGGCGTGCTGATGACCGAGGTCTCCGCCCGTACCCTGGACCGCCAGCGAGGGCGCGCGCTGGGTTGGATCATGGCGGGGCAGTCCCTCGCGCTGCTGGTGGGCGTGCCGCTTGCGGCCTGGATCGGCAGTTTCATCGGCTGGCGCGGTGTGAACCAGGTCTCGGCGGGCGTGGCCGTGCTCACCGCCCTTGCCCTCTTCCTCACGACGCTGCATCCATCCGACGGCGGCACCGCCGCCCGGCGACCCACGCCGAGCATGCACAGCATCATGACCCGACCCGTCCTGCAATTGCTGGCGATGAGCATCGGGGAGCGTGTCGGCTTCGGACTCTCCGTCGTCTATTTCGCGACCTTCCTGCAGACCGTCTACGGATTGACGCCGGCCGGCGTCGCGCTGCCGCTCGGCATCGTCGCGATCGGCAACATTCTCGGGACGCTGCTGGGGGGGCAGGTGGCGGATTGGCTCCCGGACCGGCGACGCACCTTCGCGCTGTCCATCTTCGGATCGGGCGTCGCCGCCCTGGCGCTGTACTGGTGGACACCGGGCATCGCGGTGACGGTGGCGCTCGGCTGCGCCTTCTCGACCTTCAGCGCCATGTCGCGGCCGAGCCTGATGGCCGCGCTCGCCACGGTGCCGGAGGAGGTACGCGGCACGGTGCTGGGGCTGAACACGACAGCGGCCTGCGTGGGCTGGATCGGTGCAGCATCGCTGGGCGGCTGGATCATGGCGACCTTCGGCTTTGGCGCCTTCGGCCCGTTCATCATGGTCGTATCGTCGATCGCTGCCATGCTGGCCGTGGCGGGGCGACGCTAGATCGTATCAAGATGCTCGCAAAGATGAGCGGCCAGAGAGAATTCCGAGAGGCACAGCGAACGGAAGACGCTTCCTGATGACGCGGATGCTTGTACTGTGGATGTCAGAGGGGCTTTGCCCCTCCGACACCTCCCCAGCAAAGGCCGAAAGGCCTTTGCAAACCTCAACTTGGTGCGCTGCGCCCCTGTCGGAATGATCGCTGAAACCCGCTTTTGCGCCCGAAGCGGGTTTGGCCGGGAGAAAGAACGGCACCAGTGCTCGGCGCCAAAGGATTGCGGTCCAGGATGCCCAGCATCCTGGCGGGAGGAGGCTCG
>JAYSDS010000032.1:41980-49340 GCA_041914265.1 Roseomonas sp. | reverse complement strand
TGAGCAGGATCGCCGGCTTCCCGTCGACCGGCGCATAGGCGAGCAGTTCCGCCTCGGTCGAAAACACCGGCCCGCCATCGAGGCTCGCATTGATATTGGCGGCTGCCGTCAGGGCGACGTCGCGGGCGGCTTCGGCTTGGGCCGCAAGAGGGATGGCCGCGGAGGCTCCTGCCTCCGACCCCGCCAAGAATCCTGCGTTTGCACCGGCCGCGATTGCGTCGGCCTTTACAGATCGAACGTTCGTTCTGCGCGATTTTGGGGAATTTCCTGTCGAATCCTGCACGACAAGAAACACATCATCGTCGGCGAGGCCAATAGCCGGCTGCAGCTCAGTAACCGTGATACCGTCGATCATTTTTTGGCCTCACCCTCGGGGGATGTCACAGACGATCTTGGCTCGCCGCCATGCGAGTTCGTTGGAACCGAACGCTCACTAAGGTGGTGGCTAGCGCGTAGCGCCGTCGATGAAGATCGCGTCCACCTCTTCCGAGGTCGCGAGGCCTGCGGCGATCAGCATGGCGATGAGGGGGTGCGCTCGTTCGGCGATGCTCATGGTTGCCCAGGTGATGCGCGCTTCGAGCGTCCGGTCTTCCGGGAGCTGCCCGAATACCGCATCAATGGTCGCGGGGACGGCACCGCCAGTCGCGGCGGCAAGCGCCTCTTCGGCCGTGATCAGATCCGCCGCATGCAGCGCCAGTAGCATCTGGCGGCGCGTGATCGAGGCAGGCACAGGAACCACGACGTCAGGCTCTTTCGGCGGCGTGAACGCCCCGCCATCCCAACGCCAACCGCAAGAGACATCACTTCCGTCTGGAATAGCAACAATTGCCGCGATGATGTCGGGGTGAAACCTCTCAACGATAGGCGTGTCAGTTCCGGCAATGATTTCTGCGACAGCGCCAGCCGCAATTCTCGCGTACATCATCATACCGTCCTCACCACATTATGACCGCGGCACCGCCTGAACCGGGTCCGCTGCCTGAGCCGCCTGTTCCGCCGGAGCCGCCGCCGCCGGGGAAAGACCCCTGCACCCCATTGAGAGGCAATGACGCCGTGCCGACTGCGCGAACGGGCTGGCCACCAAAAGCAGCACCTCCATTTCCGCCCTCTACTGTCCCGCCAGGCGAGCCATAATAGATTCCGTTGCTGCCTGAATTTCCTATGAGCCCTAATGGAGCGCCAGCTACAGTGCCGCCAGTTGCGCCGCCGCCGATACCACCTGCTGAGCCTGCTTCCCCAAGGTTCCCGCCCGTCGCAGTCAATAGGGTTCCGACTGACGTACTGCCGCCCGGGCCCCCAACGCCGCCTGCTCCGATGGTAACGCTGATTGATGCGCCAGGGGTGACCGCATAAATGCCCTCGCCATAGCCGCCGCCGCCGCCGCCGCCGCCCGGGTAATTCCCATCGCTTGACGTCCCGCCAGCACCACCAGCGCCCCACACGCGCACGAAAATATTAAAGACGCCGGCCGGTACGGTGAATGTCCCAGAACTGGAAAAAACCTGCATCCCAGAGCGGCCAACAGAGCTGACGATACGCCATGTCGTGGAGCCGTCTCCTGTTAGGGCGAGCCGGCCGCCAACAGGTAATGAAATGCTCGCTACCCCTTCGATCGTCTGAGACCCGACGCGGGTGATAGTGACGGTGTTGGCCGTACCATCGACGCGCACGAACTGGTACTGGATCGGAAGCGCCAGGGCAGAGAACACACTCGGCAGCGTGATGGTGACATTGCCGGACGTCGCGTCAACCGGGATCATCCCCTGTTGCTTGATCGTCAGCGTGGCCGATGCCGCGATGGTCGACACCAGCGGCATCATGTTGATCCAGCCAGTTCCACCGGCGTCTGGATTGGACGTATTGCTATTGACCAGAGAAAACCAACGCCCGGAGAAACCGGAATTCGATAGGACCGTACCTTTCGGATATCCCCCGATCGCCGTGGCGAATGTCCCGTCGTAGGCCACGGGCCCGCCTGCCCCAATCCACCTCGCCCAGTTCGCGATATCGTACAAGACGCCGTTCATGTCCTCGCCATTAGGCGGGATGCCGCCGGCCGAAATGGGCTGGCGCGTCTCGGGGGGGAATCCCTCCGTCCACGATGCGCGGCCGGGATCAACGGTCGTGTCGGGGATGGTAGCCTTGCCGCCGCTCTCCGCAAACGGGACCGGAACCAAAGCAGGGCGATCACCAGAAATCATGCGCGCGCTCCGTCACGGGATCTGCACGATCGAGATTTCCACGCCTGTCGGGCGCGGCAGGATGTCGGCTTGGGTGAGGATCGAGTATTCGAGCGGCGTCAGGTCGAACTCAAACGTGTACTGCATCTGCATGCCGCCAAGGCTCAGCACGTAGCACTTGCCGCGCCCCTCAAAGAGCTTGGTCAGCAACCCATTGATGACCGGCGCCGTCGTGCGCGCGATGTTCGTCGCGGCCTTGATCAGGATGACCGTCCGATAGGCATCATCCGACAGCGTGAAATTGTCGGTCGCCGGAACACCATTGTAGAACGGTGCCTCGTTGAACGGCGTGTAATCCTGCGGCGGCGGATCGAGGACGAAGCCGAAATACGACCCTGAGGGCACGATCGTTAGCTC
Source organism: Roseomonas sp. (assembly GCA_041914265.1). Classification (GTDB taxonomy): domain Bacteria; phylum Pseudomonadota; class Alphaproteobacteria; order Acetobacterales; family Acetobacteraceae; genus Neoroseomonas. The sequence goes on along the minus strand of JAYSDS010000032.1, from coordinate 46,743 downwards.
GCGCCCGACCCCGACGATACGGCCCCAGATATCGAGGCCGATCCCCTCGGCGGTCAGGATGTTCCATATCTTGTCGTAGAACTCATCGAAGTCGGCCGCCGGGTCGAGATACCCGTTGAAGTTGGTGATGAGCTGCACCAGCGTCGCGCTATTCGCGTATTGGCTGATGATGGTCTTCTCGAAGTCCTGCATCGGTCAGACCAGTGTGAGAGCGATGTCGGTCGCGTCGATCGTCGGGGCCTGGTCGATGTCCAGAACCACATCGTCAACCATGTCCGTGCCGGTCATGGCCTGGCTCGAATTGGCCTGAGCGGAACTCAGCGTGTACGTCCCGGTGCCGCCCGTTCCCGAGCCCAGGGCCGCGATGAAGGTGCCATCTGCGACGGTCGATCCGCGCACCCACTGACCGACCCGCAGCGTGCCAGACGCAACGGCCGTCACCGTCAGGGTCGAACCCGTGGACGATGCCGTGAACGATGCCTGTGTACCGGCGCCCACCTTGATCGAGATGATCCGCGCCCACGATCCCAGCAGGGCGACAGCCGCGTAGTACCGAGAGGCGTAGACCGTGCCGCCGATCCTCTCGCGCTGGCCGCCGTCGCCGCCGGCAAAGGCCGCGATGATCGCCGCCTGGATCTGCGTCAGAGCCGAGGACGGAACCTGTGTGCTATCGGTGATGCTGACGCGGAAGAGGATCGGAACAAGGTCCGGCACCTGGTACTTGACCGTGTAGGTCGGATAGGGCGGGCTGTAGCTGGTGTCAGACACCGTGACCGTCGTGTTGCCCACGAAGTCGCAGCCGGGGCTCACTTTCCGCCAGATCGCATCCCCGATGTCCTGCGCCTCACCGCCAAGCACGCAGACATAGATCGAATGCGCGGCGATGGAGACGCCGCCGATGGTGACGGGGCTGCTGGTCGGGTTCTGGTTCACATAGGCGTCTAGGACATTCGACACGCCCAGGACTTCGCCGCGAACGGCCGCCAAGCTGCCCTGCGCATTGGTGGCGACAGACGCCGAACGCCGCGCCTCGAACTCCGCGCGCCCCTCGACGACATTGCCCAGACTGCCATCGCTGGGATTGTTGATCGTGTCCCAACCCGGGATCGACTGATAGATGATCGTCAGCGTGTTCGCCGGGCACGGAATCGGGCCCGTGTCCACGCACGCGAATGGCAGCGTGACGATGCCCGAAACCGGAATGGTCCCGGCCTGCGTGCAGGAGAACAGGATGCCATCCGTAGTCTGCGCCAGCGCCCCGACCGGGATTACCGTTCCAGCCAGCCCATTGCACTGAGCGAGAACGACAGTTGATTCAGCCGGATTTCGCTCGATGAAGTAGATGCGCGCGATCGCGTCCTGCATGCGCCCTTCAGCGAAGGCCGGATCGACCTGGTTCGTGTAGTAGACGAACTGGTCGTTCTTGTTCCCGATGATGGCCGTCATCGACGAGGCCAACTGGCCCTGCGGCGATTCTACGGCGGGGTTCATGTTGCCGCCGAACGCCGCATTCATGTCGGTCATGACGCCGACGTAAATGGCCCCCTCGGATGGCGCGATGAAGCCAGTCGGCCCGAACTCCGGTTCGGGAACGCTGCTGGTATCGCTCATGTCAGAATCCCGCTGCGGTGACGGTGCCCGTCACGTCCGTGATCTGCACCTGGCCGGTGATCTGGCGATCTTCGAGGCCGGTGATGTAGCACGTCGCACTCACAACCTCAGGAACCGTGAGGGCGGCGTTCTCGAAGGCGTTCTTCATCAGTTGAAGCGGCGGAAACTGCCCAAGGATCTGCTGGAAGTACGGCACACCCTTGGTCGTGTCGTACCAGGCCTCGCCGCGAAAGAGCCGAATGGCGCTCGCCGCGTCCTGCGCCAAGGCATATGGGTTCGACGCGACAGCGATGTTCCCGAAGGCGTCGAGAACGATGTCCCAGCGGTCGATGTCCAGAAGCAGTGTGCGCATCAGACTGGCGCCTGAGTATTGGCGCCACCGATCGTGACGCCGCTGTGGACGTGCGTATCACCGACGTTCTTGCCGTTATGGGTCAGCGCCGAGGACGTGATCGCGACCGCGCCCGAGGTGGTTATGTTCACTGGCCCGGTCGCGGTGATGTTGATCCCGCCCCCGGCCACGAACTGGACAAACTGCGTGGCACTACCGTTGAGCACGCCGCCAATGTAGAGCGCGTCGGCCATGTCATAGCGCCGAGCCGAGCCCGGCTGCGATGGCGCGCGGCTGGTCTTCACGACACTGATGTCCCGCATGGCGAAGACCACGATGCCGATGTCACCGACCGCCGGGTCGAGGATCACCGCACTACCACCGGATTGCAGGCGGAACACAGGCACGTTGTGGATAGTGCCATGCGGAACAGCGTTGCCGGCGCCATCGACCTGCGAGACCATCGGCTGGATATCGACGAAGGAGGCGCCCCCGGTTCCGCCCGGCGTTACGGCCTTCACCAGTCCAACCGTCGCGGTCGCCATGCGAGACGCGAGCGATTGGAACAGATGCGCCTGCGCGTTGACCTCGGATGTCGCCGCTGAGAGAGACTGGATCGGCTCGGCGGTGACGCTATCGGATGGGGGCAAAGCGCGGCTCCGCTGCCTCAAGGAACGTGAACCAAGGACCGCCAGGCGTCTCGGCAGCGAGGTCATGCATCAGGCTGTAGACGCGCCATTGGCCATTGGCCGGCGTCAGCTCGCTTTCGACCTTGATCAGCCCTTGGAATGTGATGCTCGGGTTGAAGAGCGTTTGAATCGCGATGCCATTCCCGGTGAAGGCCGGGTATCCGATCATGCCCGTTTGCGGCGTGATCAGCGGAACCTGACCGCCCCGTGGCCGCCCACGCGGCATGATGGCCATGACTGCGTTCTCGACGACCATGTCGATATTGGCCGCCTGAGCGCATGCCTGCGCCTGCGCGTAGAGCGTTCCGGGGAAGTAGGGATTGGCCAACTGAGCCGTGACGCCGTTGTTCTCGAATGCCAAGCCCATCTGCGTCGCGAGGCCCGACATGATCGTCGCCACATCGGCCGATCCCGTGAAGCTCGACGGAGGCGCGATGGCGAGCGCGCCCGCCATGCCAGACTGTGCGACCACATGGAACGGCACTTCGGGTGAACCCTTGAAATCGGCCCAGGCGTTGGTGATCGTCCCTTGGAACACCACGCCCATGCCGCTCTCGTCGTCGCCAGCCGAGACGGATATGGCGTTGTTTCGGCCTGCGAGAGGAAGGCGGCCCAGCGTCGAAAGCTGGTTCATTAGGCTCAACGACATGCCGTAGATACGGAACTGGCACTCGGTCATGGACAAGCCGCCGGCCTTCTTGATTTGGGCCGAGGCGCGATGGTTCGTCAGCGTGATCTGATTGCCTCCCTCGGCGAAGGTCGGGTTGGTCGTGACGTTGGGGCTCGACGCGCTGGTCGTCGGCACCAGCGTGAACGTGATATCCAGGCGGCGACGAACGAAGGTCATTCTGGCAGGTACGCGAGGAAGAAGCGGCTCCCCAGCCCCGTGTAGTAGACCTGATCTGGGTTCGCTGGGACCAACGGATCGGCCGCCGGCTGTGTGTCGTAGAAGGCCAGATCACCGATGAATCCGAGATAGACTGATCGCACGATCCGGTTGCCGATCTCGCACAGCACGCCGCCGATGATCAGGACATCGTTGACGTAGAGGTTGAGGAACATGCCGGTCGCTTTCTGCGCGATTGAGATCCGGCAAAGCTGGCCGTCGAGCGTCACGTTGAAGACCTGATTCGGCACCGGCTGCGTGGGGATGACCAGCGCCATCATCCGGCTCCATTTGGCGTCGCGGAGACGATGGGGGGCAGGGCTTCGGTCTGCACTGCCGTCGGCGTCGCCGCCTGCACCGCGCCGGCGCTAACCGGGGATGCGCCGCTCGGCTGTTGCGGAGCCGGTGCGCCAGTCGCAGCGGCGGTATCAGCGTCAGCGAAGGACGTGCCGGCGGTCAGCCGGACCTCCATCAGCCACACATCGACCGACAGCAGCGTCACACCACCCTTGGACGTGCGGCGATAGTCGTAATGGACCACATTGGCGCTGGAATAGGTGACATCGGACGTCACCAGACTGACGATGGTCAGGCCCTTCAGCAGCTTGTCCAGCGTCGTCAGGAAGGCCGTGCGCTTGGCATCCGAACCCCCGACCGTGAAGGTCGCGCGCGCGTCGTAGGGCGTCTGGACCTTGTTGTACGAGGCGAAGCCGCCCTTTTCGATCGGATAGTCCGCGAGCCGAGATTCTGCCTTGTAGTCGACGGCCGAAACGTTATCGCCCAGCAGAAGCGGCACGCCTTCTTCGTCATACAGCCCCCACGTGGACGGGATGAAACTGCGGATGAAGTTGATGGCATCCGCGACCAACAGGACGGGCCGCACGAACTGCGCCTGAATGGCCCCTGCCCGCGCCAACAATGGCACGCCAGGATAGGGCGGAACCGTTGGGAAGGCTGGTATGGGGAGGATGGGAAGAGGCATCAGGCAAGCCCCTGCGTGGCCTGATCAACGAAGGTCGTCCGGGCCAGGGCCGCCCCGATGTCGCGCGCGATCCCGCCAGCATCGGTTGCCGCCGTCTGCACGTTGATCGTGCCGATGTTGGCTTCGTTGTTGCTGGTCTGGTTTGGCCGCACGTTGTCCCGCAAGGCCGCGCCATCCGGGCCGGTGACTAGGTTCGGGTCGATGGTGGGAGGCGGGAGCGTCACACCGTGCGCGGCGGCAGCGGCTTCCGCAGCAGACATACGG
>JAYSDS010000032.1:15877-41880 GCA_041914265.1 Roseomonas sp. | reverse complement strand
CGCCCAGGAGCCTGCACGGCAGGGACAGAGGTCGCTGCGGGAGCAGCGGCTTCCGCAGCAGACATACGGCGCCCAGGAGCCTGCACGGCAGGGACAGAGGTCGCTGCGGGAGCAGCGGCTTCCGGAGGTGTCTGCATGCGGCGAAGCGTGTCATCCGCCATGTTCCCGCGCCGGGCCTGCTCAAGAAGGCCCACGCCCGGATCACCGGCGCGTCCAGGCCGCAGCCATGAGCGAGACCCAATGCGGCCGGCTTCGTTGGCCGTAGTGGCACCCCGGATGCGCTCTCCGGCGGCGCGTTCATCACCCGCCGCGCTGAGCTCATGCGCGGCGAATTGCAATTGCTCTTGGAAGGTAGCGGTGCGACCCAGGGCTGTTGCGGCTGCAAAATCTGCCGGCGCGGGCATTCCTCGTGCTTGAGCCACCGCCTGGCCAAGGCGCGTTAGCCGCCCAGGGCGCCCTGGCCCTTCGCCATTATTGTTCCACCCGGCGATGCCGTAGCCGATGCCACCGTCGTGCGTGGCGGTCGGATTGAAATTGGATTCCTGCCTGATGTTGGCAACAATGCCGGCCGCCTGCTCAGGCGTGTAGCCGCGCGACCGGAAGAAATCGAATGCCAGCCGCTCGCGCTCAGCCGCTCCTTCGCCTGAAGGCGTTCCAGTCGCCCCAGCCATGCCTGTACGCAACCCAGTCCCGCGGTCGGCGCCAACGTTCGGGTTAGGCCGCGCGACAGGTTCGCCATTCGGGCCGCGCACCCAGTTCATGGTCCCATCAGGGCCGCGAATGAAGTTGCGGGGGTCATCCTCGCTGGTCGGCCGCGACACCACGCCGAGCCACATCAGCCATTCCATGAGAGCATCTTTGATGTCGATGATCGCGTTCTTGAATGCGATCAGGTCATCAATGAAGTCTTGGCTGGTCAGGTAGTTGGCGAAGCGCTGAAGTGCTTCTCCGATCCGCTCAAAGATCGGCTGCCCCTGCTCACGCATCCAGACCGCCAGAGCGGTGAAGCGGTTGATGATCGCCTCGATCGCCGGCGACAGCGTGGTCAGGAGGTTGTTCGCCGTCTGCGTCAGGGCGGTTTGCAGTCGGTCCCAAGCCTGCTGCCGCCGCTGTGCCGCCGCCGCCTGCTCCGGGCTAACCACGCCTAGGCGCCGCTGCTCAACCAGCATGGCGTTGCGCTGATTCTCCGGCAGCGCAGCGAGGTTAACGGTCTCCTGGCCCATGCCCATGAGCCGGGCGATCGTCAACCGCTCCTGGGCCGGCCGTTGCGCCAGAGCGCGCAGCACGTCGCGGTAGATGTCTTCGTTTGCCCGAACTCGGCCAGCACTGTCGTTAAGCTCGACGCCGAGCGAGCGGAAGGCGGGAGACAAGCCGCCAGGACCGACCAAGCGAAACTGCTGGATCTGGTTCTGGATCGCTTCGAAAGCGCCCGTGACCTCTCCGGCCGCGTTCCCGACACGTCGCGACACGCCTTCCCAAGCAGAGAGCGCCTGGGTGGACATGTTGAGATCGCGCGCCATCCGGCCAATGGCGGCGCTGCTCTCCGTCGTCTGTCGGATGAAGGAGGCGATGCCGACGCCAGCGGTGAACACGCCGGCCAGGCCCAAGGCGGCGTTGCGCGCCGAGGTGATGGACTGTGCCACCCGCGCGCCGGCCAGTTCATACGCCTTCTGCGTGCGGTTCGCATCCTCGCGAAGGCGCCGGTTGGTATCGGCGGTCTCGCGCTCGCCCTTCTTCAGGCCCTTGGTGTCCAGACCAAGGGTCATCACCAGGGCGTCAATCACCGTCGCCATGACGCCCCCTAGCCCTTAGCCGCACGCTTCCGCGCGATATGCTGGTTGTGGAGATCGACCGAATGGACTTCCAACAGGTCGTACATCCCCTCGACGCCATAGATCGTGTCGAGCTCGTGCAGCGAAGCCAGCTTGCTCGATACGACGGCGCCGGTTACGCGGCAGACGTTGGGGTATTGAATGAAGCGCCCACGCCCGCCACCAACTCCCGGAGGGACGTCGATATGGCGGCGGGAATGGAAAAACCCAGCATGAGCTGGAAGACCTCGGATCGCAGGGTGAGCCGCGTCAGCACTTCCTCGATGTCATCCTCGATCAGCGGGCGGTAGACCTGCTTGGACGGATCGGGCTGGATTTCCACGCAGCCCATCATCTCGTCCAGCAGAGGTTGCGCCGCGTCGAAGTCCATGCGCGAGAAGATCGACAGGCCGAAATGCGCGATCGATGCCAGGCCCGCGCTCAGGATGTCGTCGGGCACATCCACGCCGGAAGAAAGCAGCGCCGCGAGAGACCGGGCCGCCCAGCGTTCCGCGCGTGACGCCGTCATTTCGGTCAGCCGGAAGACCTTCCCCTGATCGCGCCCAGCCGCCGTGATCGTCACATGGATGACCTTACGGGCCATTACAGCGGCGCCTCCGACACGTTCTGCCAGGTGATCGTGAAGGTGCGCGGCTGAAGGATCTTCTTCACGCCGATGACCGGGGTATAGCTCGTCAGCGCGCCCTTGGTCAGCGTGTAGGACTTGCCGATCGCCGGAAGCGTGATGATGGCGTCCGCGAAGTAGAGTTCGCGGATCGACTTCATCGCAGCGTTCCAGGCGTCGAAGATGTCGGCCGAAACGCTGTCGCCCTGAAGCGAGATCGTCTGCGGCACCATGACCGGCAGCCAGCCGGCAGACATGACGCCATCGACGCCCATCACGACCTCGGCAGGCTGCACCTGCTCGGTCGAGAACGCATCGTCGGCGGCATAGCCCTGAAGCTGCTGCGGGGCGGGGAAGAGACTGCGCACGGACAGCATGAACACGCTGTTGGCGGCGGTGAGAGTCTTGTCGGCCATCTTCCGCGCTCCTTACTGCACGAGGATCGAAGCAAGGTTGACGGTCTGCACGCTCTGGCCATCCATGTACCACAGCGAGCACGGCGGCGAACCGCGCGCGGCCCGAACCTGGGCCGTCGCATCCCTCACCTGAAGGTAGAAGCCCGTGGTGCTCAGCGTGTCCGCGATCGGCACGCCGGCTGCGCTGTTCACCTCGGCGGTCTGAGCGGCCGACAGCGTCACGCCCGCGCGAATGGCGCCGAAGTTCAGCGCCGCGTTGATCGGGTCCATGCACCACGCCTTGATCAGCGTGTAGCCGGCTTGATTGTACGGGACCGACTTCGCCTGCACGAGCCCGGAGAGGATCGCCAGTTGCAGCGCGTTGTTCAGCCAGATCTGATTGACGTAGCTGTCCACCCAGGCATACGGGCCGCTCACAAGCCCCGGATAGGCGAAGGTGAATTCGTCGTTCGCCGTCGCATAGGTGCCATAGAAGTTGTAGCCATTGGCGATCAGGTTTTCCGCGACGGTCTCGTTGGTCACGACAGCGGCGAGGCCCGTCTGCGACTTGAACGCCAGCGTCGCCCGCCCGTTGGTCTGCTCGAAGTCGAGCGACGCCACGTAGCCGAGGATGAACACCGCATAGTCGCTGTCGGGCGCATAGATCGGCGCCGTGCCGGTCGAGTTGTTCGTCTTCAGGATGTTGCCGAGTGAAGACGTGGCATTGTTCGACTGCGTCGGGGTCACATCGGTGTCCCACGGGACGTAGAGGTAGCGATTGCCCGACAGGTTCGTCCACGAGGCGAAGGCGAGCTTGTTCGTGTTGCCTGAGAGGTCCGGATTGAACAGCGTGGTGAAGGACGCCCAATTCTGCGTCACCTGCGCCAGCGCCGTCATGTACGCGCTCGGCGTCGCGGCGATGGCACCCTGCGAGGTCACCGCCCCGGTCGCCTGGGTCAGGAGAAGGCCAGCCGAGAGCGTGCCAGAGACATAGGTCGTCGTGCTGCTCGCGCCGGTCGTGCTGGACGTGAAGACGAAGCCGCCCGAGACGCTATCATAGGTCACGGTGAAGCCCGGCGTCGTGAAGGCCGCCAGGATCAGCGATGCAGCGTTCGAGAAGCTGGACGCGCCGGACAGGTTGATGGACGAACTGGTCTTGGCCACGCCATCGACAGTGATGGTCAGCACACCGGCCGCCAGCCCCGTGACGTAGGAAAGACCGAGCGCACCCACATCGCCGCCGCGCACATAGGCCGCGACGCTGGCGCTGGGGTACTGCGCGAACAGCACCGATCCGGGCTTCTTGTTGGAGTTGTCGAAGCCGTTGAAATAGATAGCCGCCGCCGCAGCCTCATCCGAGGACGGCCCGAAATAGTCGGACACGTCCGCCGTCGAGGCGAAGGCAGGGACGGTGCCGATCGGTGGTCGCGTGCTGGTGGTCAGGATCAGGCCGTTGAGATCCAGCGCAGTGCCGCCCGCGCTGATGACGGACGGCGTGACCGATACGATCGCGCTTGCCGGAATGCTCGCCATATGGGGCGCTCCTATGCGACTGGTTCGAGAGTGATCAGGACTTCATCCGCAAAGCGCTGCGGCACGGTCACGATCGGGTTCGCCTGCATGACGGCGTCGATGACCCAGCGGTTCTCGACCTGGGCCTCACCGTTGATGAACGGAATCTGCTTTGCATCATCGGCGTAGAGCGGCTGAAGCGCCGGCTCCAATGCCGCGAAGAACTCACACGCATAAGCGTCGCGGAACAGCGTCGTGATGCGCTGGACATTGTCGGCGCTGACGGGCCCATGCACATCGAGCTGCACGCTGACCATCGTCGACTGCTTGGCTGACATGGTGCCGACAAACATCGGGACCGGCGTTCCGGCCGGCACATAGGCCTGCGTGATCAGCCAGAGACCATCCTGCGTCAGGAGCGGCTGACCGTCCTGCGCCAGGATGCGGAAGGGCAGCACGTCGCCCGAGGGGACCGTCTGCGCGGGCGTCACCATGTAGGTGCCGACCCCGCCTGTCCCGGTCCCGAAGGCGGTCACGTAGGTATTGGGCAGAACCCCTGACCCATAGACCGGAGCGCCGATGCGGATGATCCCGAATTCAACGTCTGTGACCGTCAGGGTCGTGCCGGAGATGAAGCCGAGAAAGGCCGTGTCATCGAAGCTGTCTTCGTTCGTCGCCAACCGGCGTCGCATGAACGGCGTCATGAGAACGAAGTTGGGACCGATCGGCTCCGGAACGCGGTTGACCTGCGCCTGGACCACGGCAGTCCCCGCCGGCAGAACATCCAGCAGAAAGGCCCGCAGAACCGTCAGGATCTGCGATTCAGTTAGGCTGAGCGTGATCATCAGAGTTGCCTAACTGCGACGACCTTGCACCAATCCGGCCAGGTTTCGAGCGTCTGCTTCACCAGCCATTGCTGGCCGTTGAACGAGATCAGGTCGCCGCCCTTGCTGTCGGGGCGCAGCACGCCGTTCCAGTCGCCGTAGAGGTAGATGGCGCGCGCCTCGCCCTGGATGTTGAGGCCGTCGATCTGTTGCAGGTCTTTGTAGGTCAGCGCCTGGACCTGCATTGGGGCCGTGACGGGCGCCGCATAGGACGGCACCTGCGAGCCATCCGCGCTGGTCGTGTAGCCCGTGCTGGCGGTCAGAGTGCCCTGGATCATCGGGTTCACGGCCGCGATGATCGGGCCAGCGATCCCGTGGAGGTTCATGGCGCCGAAGCCTCAGGTCTTCACGTCGAAGTCGACGCTGTTCAGCATGTGGCCGGTATCGACCAGCGGCTTGTCGAAGCCCTTGGCTGCGACCGTGGCAGCGGCTAGCGGTGGGTCCTTGAGATCCCGGATGGACTGCTGAAGCTGCCCCTTGATGCCCATCCCAGCCTGCCCGAGCGTCTTCTCGGCATCGAACTTGTTGGCCTTCAGCAGTTCACCAACCGCCGGCCCCCATGTCTCCGCCTTCTCCGCGATCATGCCTCGGAAATACGGGCGCGGTGGGATGCCCTTGGATGGCGCGCCGAATTCCTGGATCGCAGCAACCATCGGCACGGACGTCCCATCGGGATATGTCGCGCCTTCCAGGAAGCCGACCAGAAGCGTTGCCGAGCGATCCGCCCGCCTGGACAGATCGCGCATGTACGCCTCAAGCCGCTTGCCGCCGGATAGCGCATTCATCGCCGCACCCACGGGGCCGCATAGGGCCAGCCGAACGGAATTGGAGTCACCGGCCCAGGCACGTAGCGCATGGTCCGGTACTGCGCCGTCGCCTGCCAGTAAGAGGCGCCATAGGGCGTTTGCATGAACCACGCGCTATTGGCCGTGACGCCCGGCATATCGGCATGCACCGACACGCTGCCCTCGGTCGCGCTGTCGATGCGCCCGACCAATCCGCCGCCTGGCGTGGTGTTCTTCGCCGCCAGCGCCGCGATGTGCGCCGTCAGCATGTTCAGCAGCACGGCGCGCTTGCCCACGTCCTGAACCAGGCTGCACGCCGTGTTGTCGAGATACAGCGTCGCCTGATTGAAGTATCCCTGCGCCGTCGGCTCAGAGACCGAGGCGAATTCGGGGTACGTCGCGATCCAGGTTGCGTAGCTGAAGACGACGACGCCGCTGCTCGACATGACTACTTTTCCGCCGCGCGCAGGAGTGTGATCAGCAGCGAGATCCGCGAGGCCGTGTAGACGCGAACCATCTTTGCGGAGATGGTGGTGTCCAAGCAGGCGTCGAGAATCTCGCTGGCGATGCGCTTATACGTCTCGTCTTTCGCTTCGGGGCCGGTCGCCATCGTCAGCCAGCCTTCGGCGCCCGCTCAAGCCCAGGCCCTGGCTTGTCGGGGTTCATGCCCTCGAAGCCGGAGCGAATCGCCTTCTTCTCGCGCGCCTCGCCGATGACCGATCCGGCCTTCTCGTGGGCGAAGATCAGCCCCGCCTTCACGAACGACGCATCCTTGTTCTCCGCGAGCCACTTCGCCCAGAAATCGGCAGGAACGCCCTGAGTGAGGGCGAAGCCGCCGACCACCTGGGGAGCATCCTCGGACAGATCCACGCCGACCGGCCGCGCGAAGCCCTTGACATGGATGCGCTCGCCCGGCGGCAGCGCCGTGACGCCATCCTTGGGGTTGTCCTTCGCGCGGTCGAAGGCGCCCTTGAGGACGCCTTCGCCATGCACTTCGAGCATCAGGCCATGCGGGAGCTTGCAGGCCACGGTGACCGTGTTCGCCGCCGACATTCGTCAAACTCCAAGCATTTGCGAAATGGCGAAGGGCTGAAGGATGATCGCGCCCCAGGTGCCCTGCGACTTCTTCTGCTTGAACGCAGAGAGATCGAGGATGACCGGATGGGAGCGCATCTTCTCGTTGAACGCGGCGTAGGCCACGTCCTGGCCCTGCACGGACTCCGCGATCAGCTGCACCAGATTGCCGGCGACCGTCGCGTACTCCGGAGCCGTCTGGATCCGGATGTTCGGGAAGTTCTTCTTGAGAAGATCCCCGACGTTCACGCCGAAGCTGTTGGTCGCGGTCAGAGCCACCGAAGACTGCGGCGACATCGACAGAACCATGCGATCCGTCGTGGTCAGCAGGCCGTTGGACTGCGCGACCAGTTGCAGGAACAGGCTCTGGACGTCAGCATAGACCTCGTTCGCCGTGGCAGTCACCACGCCGCTCGTGATCCACGGGCCGTGCGCCTGGGCGTTGAACGCCTTCGGCCCCGGCTGAAGAGGCGCCGACAGACCAGGGTCGTTCAGCAGGCCGTAATTCTGAAGGCCGGCGACGCCGAAGAAGTAGGTCTTGTTCTGGAACTTGTTCAGCACCAGCGCCGAGGCGATGTTGAGCCGGCTCGCCCAATCGAGGCGGGCGAGGCCCATGCGTTCCAGCTCGCGCTCACCCCAGATCGTGATGGTCTGGTAGTAGTAGGACTGGCGCTGCGGCCAGTTGACGTTGGCGTTCACGGTGCCGTTGTTGTTGAAGTCCCCATAGCTGGAAACCTCACCAACGTTCTCGACCACGGGGAACAGCGCCGTGTCCATCAGCCAGTTGCCGATCTGGCGCTCGCCGATGATGTTGGCCGCCTCCATCGGGGCGACCAGCACATTGATCACCTCAGGGGAGATCCACTGAGTGAGATAGGCCGGGATGCCCGCGTTGGACTGCGTGATCATGGACGGCTGCGCGTCCATGGCCAGGTTGAAGTTCCGCGCGAACTCGGGGGGCATCAGCCCCTCAGTGCCGTGCAGATGAATTCCCCAGTCCTCAGCGAGGCGGGCCAGCTGTGCGTCGTGCATGTCGTGGCTCTCCTTAGCCGGCGAACGGCGGGGCAGTGCGGCTGATCTTCACCAGCTCGCCAGCAGCGCCAGAGGAAGTGACGTACCAGGCCGTCTCCACGTCACCGGTCGCGGTGATGGTCGTGGAAGAGGTCGTGCCGCTCGGACTGACGTAGTACGTCCCCGTGCCGCCGGTCCCGGTCCCGAACTGCGTGATGTAGCTCCCGGCGGTGACGTTCGTGCCGCTCAGGACGCTGCCGATTTCCAACGTGCCCGAGGACACCGCCGAGACGGTCAGCACGCCATAGGCTGCCGTGATCGTGGTCGAGGCGACCGTCTGCGACTTGGACACCTGATAGGTGCCGACGCCCCCAGCCGTGCCGGAAAGCTGCGCGACGATCTGCGTGCCGGTCGTGACGCCAGAGCCGGAGAGCGTGGCGCCATTCACCAGCATGCCAGAGCCGACCACGGTCACGGTCATCACGTTGTCGGCGATGGAGGCCGTCACACTGGTCGAGGACGCCGGGGCGATCGCGCCAGTCACCGATGCACCGGTCACAGGCGAACCCGCCGCAGCCGCGCGCACGGCGCCCGTGGAATAGTCCGCGTAGACCTTGTTGCCGATCACCGCCGCCGTGGTGGTCAGCGCCCAGAAGTCGCCGCCCGCCATCAGCGTCACGGGGAAGCCTTCAGGGATCAGGTTGGAGTATTCCTGAAGGTAGTCGGTGATCAGCGCCAGGCCCTGCTGACGGTGCACGAAGCCCGTCGGCTGGCCGGCGCCATGGTTCGCGGCGAAGGTCCCCGAGGGATCGACCCACGCGAACAGCCCGACCGTCAGGCCGGCAGGACCAGCGACAAGCTGACCGGGGCCGGCATCGACGCTGAACCAGGGATTGGAAGAGGCGAAATCGCCGGCCACTGCGGGCGCCGGCTGAAGATTCACCTGAGTCTGGAAACCGCTCATTGGGTCTGTCTCCTCAGACGTGCCGGATGCGGGACGCGTTCGGGAACTGCTCCGCGAACGTCTTCTGCGCCGCCGCATCCATGGCGACCGCGATCTTCGTCTTCACTGCACCGGGGACAGGCTGGGCTTCCAGCACGGGCCGCAGCGCAGTCGGATGCAGGCCCTTGTGGTTCACGCCGACCTTGTCGAGCGCGAAGCGATAGACGGCCTCGGCACTGTCCATGGCGACGGCGATCTCGCCGACATACGGGCGCACGGCACGCTCGGCCTCGCGGATCGCGTTCATGGCCGCGATGGTCTCGGTACGGGTCGCGGCGGTAGCCTTGGCGACGGCCGCATCGACGGCGCGCTCCACGGCCGCCGCGTCCATGCCGCGCGGGCCCATGTCCTTGTCGTCCTCGCCCTTCGGCTTGTCGTCGTCGTCCTCTTCGTCTTCGCCCTTGGGCTTGTCCTCTTCGTCTTCATCGTCCTCGTCGGCAGCCATGACGGGAGCGAGGCGCGCGAACACCGAGGCCAGTTCGTCCTTGGCCACCTTGCCCGGTGCCGCCGCGTCCATGGCCATGGCGACGGCATCGCGCCGCGCTGGCCATGTCTTGGCGGTGACGCCATCGAGAAGGGCGGCGAAATCCGGCATGGCCGCATCGGCAGCCATCTTCGGGGCGAGGTAGCCAATGAGCGCGCCGGACGCGAGCATGGCCTTGCGAGACTTCATCATCTCGATTGTCTCCATGTTGATGGAATCGCCGACAACCACATCCGGGCCCGCTCGGCCCGTCTCCACGAGAGCGACGTGATTGCCGACGATATCGACCATGCGGCCGTCGTAGCGTTCGCCCTCGAATGTCCCAGGCCGCATATCGGCCCGATAGAAGTACCCGCAGGACAGCTCCTGCTGCGCCCCGCTCTCGATCAGCGCGATCGCTTCACCGTCCCAGATGGACAGCGGCGCCTTGAGATACGGCGCCTCGAACACCGCGTCGCCAACCGCGCCGATGGTGATCTCCCGGTCATGGTCGCCAGCCATCTGGGGACGATGCACGAGCAGCAGCGGTTTTCCGGTGAATGTCTCGGCGCCCTTCGCCAGCTCATCGGGATCGCGCAGCAGGTTGTAGATGCGGTCGGGATCGAGCCCGAGGTTCGCGGCGTCGGGGATCTCGCTGCCCCTGTACGCGCAGACGTTGGCCTTGCTGATGTTCGACAACTCAACGTGGAGATGACCGGCCTTGTCGAAGGACCGCATGGAGCGGTCGAGGGCGATGGTGGTCATGCCTGGATTCCGCTAGGATGAGCGATCGAAAGCGAGGCAATGGCGATGAACAATTCGGAGCAGGACAGCGCCGCATTCGGAGGCTGGTCCCCAAGATCCAACATCATGGATATGCACGACGCCCTAGTGTCGCTCGGGTTCAATTCCATAAATGACATGGCGGGGTGGCGATACGACGAAATAGAAACAGTCTGCTTGCTCTCGAAGACAATAGGGCTTGATGTACTTAGCGACCTCGTTGAGGTTCTTAGATTAGGCGGCGCTTTAGACCTCAGAAGACCTGCAAATCACTTCTGTGTCACAATGGTAAAGAATGCAGATGGGCCGCCAGCTATCGGGAAGACCGTTCTCGCCATGAGCACCAAGACAGGGATATGCCGGGCAAAATTCCTTGGATTCACCGCCAAGGGCACGCCTCGCTGGCGGCGGCTGGGTCTGGTCGAGCACCCCATATCCGGCGTCGAGTGGTGGACCGATATGCCACCATTGCAGCGCACCGGCACCCTCCGCTGGGTTGATATCCAAACCAGCGCGGTCACTATTAATCTGGATCAACCAACTGGATGGCCGCTCTAAAACCCCGGCACGATCGCCTTCGAAACGCACCGGCAGTTGATCAACTGGCCCGGCCAGATCCACTCACCGTCAATCAGCATCCCCTTCGCCACATCGTATCGCTTGCCATTGGCCGCGACGTGCGAGGGGCGCGGATGCTTCCCGCCGGCGCTGTGCATCCATTCGGCTTCGGTGATACCTAGTTCTTGCTGACGAGCCCGTGTGATCGTTGCGGTCGATTTTGCGTTCTGGTCGCGCGCGATAAGCGCGGCCCGCCGCTTCGTGATGCCGTACCGCTTCTGCAAATCCTCGGTCATCTGCCCGAGGTCGCGCCCGGTCTGAACCGAGCGCATCAGCATGCCCTGCACATCGCTCAGATGCTCGGAAGCAATGCTTCTGATCAACCCTATCTGCTCTCCGACCGTGGCCTGGAAGACATCGTTGACCGGCCGCGTCATCTTGAATTCGACGCTGAACCCGGCGCGCTTCAGGATGTCCTTCAGCGCCGCGTCTGACCGATCGAATGCCGCCTTGGAGAACCATTCGGCTAGTTCGGGCGCCGCCGCGTCAAACTGCGCCTGCCAACGAGCCCCAAGGCTGGCCATCTCGTCCCGCAGGTTCATTGCGGGGCTTTTCCCCGGCGCGCCCCCGTCTGGGGCGTCCTGGGCCATCTCTGGCGGCTTCTGGCGGTAGGCAGAGCGAAGCCAGAACACCAAGCTCCGCTGCATGCGGTCGATCAGCCGGTCGAGCTTCTTGCGGTAGGCCGCCTCAAGCCCTTGGTTGGGCCGCACCGCCGCCAGGCGCACGGGCTTTCCCGTCGGGGATACGAGGCGTTTCATGGCCATCAGCGATCTGTTCCGCTATCGTGACACCCCATGAAAACCATCCTCGCCCTAGTCGGCGCCGACTTCATCGTCTTCATGGCCTATGGCGCCGGCACGATGCGCTACGAGTGTGTAAGCCCAGCCGCGCAGCCGATCGGCGATGGCTCTGGTCGCTGGTTCTATATGTGCCTCGGACCCGAACCTCGAGACTCACAGAAGGTCAGCATGGCCGAGGCCTACCGGCGGTTCGGGCCACCCCCACAGCAGACAGTTGATGGCCTGCTGCGGGGTCCCACGGCGCGCGCGTCTCAGCCTCAGCCGATCCCCCGCTAAATCTCGCGTTCCTCGCTCTTGCCGCCCATTCCACCCGCCGGATCGCCCTCGATATCCTCGGGCACGTCCTCTTCTGGCGGCTCGATTTCCTTATTCAGATCGAGAGACGGGTACAGGCCCTCATCGTCCATCGCCAACCGCTCGCGCTCTTCCGAGGGGTCTATGACGCCAGCCGTGATGTAGACCGCCGCCGTGTCCGCATCGGTCTTGCGCACCGTCGCCAGCGCCACATCGTCAAGCTGCCAGAGCGGCTCGAAGCTGAACGTGATCTCCGGGTCGATCGAGCCGAATTCCGATAGCTGGATGATGTCGATCACCCGCTTCAGGTTGTCGGAGAACAGCTTCTCCTGACAGGCCTTGATCCAGTCGTAGAAGGCGCGGATCTCACCATCGGTCGAGGTGTTCAGCCCCGCAGGCGTCGTGCCCAGCAGGACCACCAGCGGGATCGACGAGATAGACGCGATCTGCTCCTGCGCCTGCGCCTGAAGCTTGTCCAGGCTCGACAGCGGAACGGAGACGTTGGTGAGCGCCTCAGTGTCCTTGTCGGTCAGCATCAGCCCGCGATTGTCGCGCGTCTGATTGAAGAGCTGCACACGATTGATCAGCGAGTCTGCCGCCGCCCCTTCCGCCAGCATGGACGACAGGTTCGTCCCGAGGTTCATCACCGAGAAGTTGTGGATCAGATCACCGACGCTCGTGCGTGTCCTGATCCAGTTGTTCACGTAGGGCATCGCCATCTGCGTGAGCGACATGCCGCCGAAATTGTACGCCGGCTTCAGCAGGTCCGGCACCTCTCGCCCCACGAAGGTCAGAAGGCGCGTGCTGCTGACGGTATCACCCATCACGAACCACGACTGCGGGCGGTAGTAGTCCTGAACCAGCGGGTTGCTCGAATTGTACTGGTTCGGATAGGTCCAGACCGGCTCAACGATCTTGAGCGCCTTCAGCGATCCCTTGGCAATCGTCTCCGGCGACGCCACCAGAGGCAGCTTGAGCGCCTCCCGGTCGTTCGAGACGCCTGTGTCGATATAGATATGCGCAAGCCCGAAGAAGCCATCGAGCTCGGCCGCGCGGCTGAACAACTGCTGCACGCGATACCGCTTCATCGCATCGTCGAGCTTCTTGAGCTTCTCGCTCTTGCCCTCGTCCTGGGTCTCGTCGCCGGTCGATTGAAGGCGGATCCAGTTCCGCGTCATCGACATGGCGATCTTCTCGGAGATCAGCCGGTACTCAGGAAGCTGCGCCAGCTCCGACAGGTAGCCGTAGCCGATGAATCCACCCACGGCGCTGAACAGGGCTGACTGTGCTCGCGCCTGCGACATCGCCCAGCCATACGCGCCGGACACGCCCTCATCCATCGCCATGCCCTTGTCGCCCTCAGGCAGCACGCCTGGCGGGGGCTTGGGCAGTTCGAAGGCGCGCGGGACAGCCGGGGCGCTGGTCATGGCCAGAACCGAACTGGAAACGCGCAGGCCCGCGTCCTTGGCGAGCGCCTGGTCTGCCTTGCGCTTGGACTTCTTCATGACAACTCCAAGCGCTAGGCGTCAGATCCTCGCTAGGAGCGAGCTCGTGATGCGCATGACAGACGCGCGCGGGGCGAAGCGGATCATCACCGCATCAGCGAGGTTCGGAGACCGCGTCCCGTCTGGCGCCTTGTCCACCACGATCTTGCCGACCGTGCTGATCGAATAGGTCGGCTGCGAAAGCTCGTTGCAGAGCGCTTGCCTGTTCGGCAGGTCGGCAGGGATCGAAATCAGATCGTCCGCGATCCACGGAGCGCCCTCAGCAACCGCGCGGTGCGTGCGCTGAAACCGTGTCCTTAGCGCCCACCAGGCCTGCGCCTTGTAGTTGTAGAAGAAGTCCTCGTTCTTTCGACCCTTCACGTCCTCAACCTTGGGAGCGAAGACAGCGCCGGAGCCCCGGAACGGATCGACCTGTAACTTGCGGGAGCGGCCCTCATTGACCACTCGGGCGTCACCACGCACGCCGGCACCAAGGCCGTCAGCGTCATAGTGAAAGCCGTCATATCCTCGGTCGTCGCACAGCATGAACGCGCGCTGCACGGTCCCGAAGATGTCGTCACCCTTCCCCGACCACTGCTGCAGTTCTTCGACCATCGGCCCGTGGGTGCCGCAGAAAGCGTTCTGGTCCTTGCCCTCATCAGCGACGTCGAGAGCCGCGCCGCGCTGTCCCGTGGGGATGAACCCCAGCTTCTTGTGCGCGTCGATAGCCGATTGCACCCATGCGCTCGGGATGAGCACGCCCTCGACCGAGGCGGCGAAGTCGATGTCCAGTTCCTGCGCGATCGTGACCGGGTCGAGCTCGGACACCTGCTTGGCGTACCAGGCCTCGTCCTTGCGCGGATCATCCCGCCAATGAAAGCGAAACACCCTGTCGGCTGGCCACTCGGTCACCTTGCGATGGAACGGGTTGCCGATGCCGTTCGCCGTGCTGACGTCGATGCGGCAGTTGGTCGTCTGCGACAGAGCCGCGTCAACCGTCTCCGGCCGCTCAAGGAAGGCCGCTTCGTCCACGAAGTATAGGGATGCCCGGTCGCCGCGACCGATGTTGTCGCCGGCCTCGCCTGTGATGATGCTGCCCGTCTGGCGGAACTGAATCCGCATGTGCGGGGCGTCGTTTTTCGGGTCGAACCCGTTGCGGAACTCGGGCGGCAGCGTCTCGATGAACTTGCGCGCCTTCCAGAACAGGCTCTTCGGCGCGCCAAGCTTGTCGACGTACTCTTCCTTGCGGCTGCCGAACCCTATCGCCACACCCTCATGGAAGAGGCAGAGAGTGACGGCCAGCGACATAGCCAGCCACGACACGCCGGACTCTCGGCTCTTCGGGGACACGCCCGGACGCCGCGACCGCCAGCTTTCCAAGACCCAGTCGATCCATTCGACCTGGCGGGGAAACAGGATGAACGGGATCAGCGCTGGCTGGCCGATCTCGACGTTGCGGGGATCGACCGTGCAGCCCCAATCTGTGATGAACCGCGCCGGATGATCCCGATAGAAGGCCTTCAGAACCGGCAACGATGCTGGGCTGCTACGGAGCCTGCCAAGCGCCTCTGCGCGGCGGCGGAACACGGCAGCATAGTCAGGGGTCTTCCAGTCGAATTCAGCCGCCAGAGATGATCCGCTGGTACTCACGGGCGGCCTCAACCGGATCGTCTGTGGCGATGGTCACGGAAACCTGCGGGCCGCCATTGGGGCCGGTTATTTCCTGACGGTCGCGCCACTCTGCGGGCCGACGGTTCTTCAGCCAGAAAATCGCGGCCGTGGTGTCGGGCGGCACATGCTCCTGATAGGGCACAACAACCGGCTCGCCCTCGTACTGGAAGATCTTCACAGCATCGAATGTGTAGCCCGTCGCCTTGGCGTACAGGCTGCGAACCACACGCTCGTCGGAAGCTTCCTTCCCGACCTTTAAGGCCTGACAAAAAGCCTCTTGCTCGATCTTCCAGCGGTAGATCGTCCGGACGTCCACCTCGAAGAAGTCGGCCAACTCCGCGTCAGTGGCACCCAGACGACATAGCTTCTCGGCCTGGGTGACGAACTCAGGCCGGTAAGACGACGGCCGTCCGGCGCTCACAACACCTTCTCCAACTGCGCCGCGGAAACCTTGGTTCTCGTTGGGCGGCCGAACACGGTCAGGCCAAGCCGAACCTCCTTGCCTTGCACCGCCTCGGCGGCCCCTACGTGACCAGCAAAGGGCCCTTCCGTGACGCGGTAGGCCAGCCCAATCTCGATAAGGGACTCCACCTGTTGAGGTGTCATGGCGCGGTCCTGGGACTCACGAATAAGACGGTCCATCTCGTGGGCAGGAACAGCGCGAGGGCGTTCCGGATCTGGCCCGAAGAAGCGGCGAATACCACTGCGCTTGGCCTCGTCGCCCTGGACGATGCGGCGCCAGCCCTGATCAGCCGCGTCGAAGTAGACGAAGACGTAGGTCGGGAAGGCCTTGACCGTCTTGGTCCGCTTCTCGTCGTACCAACGTCCCCGTCGGCAGCGGCGCTTGATAGAAATCTGCTGCGCCAATGGAAGGAACGTGCCGAAGCCAAGGGCCTTGATCCGCTTGACGGCCTTGTCCTCGAACCGGGGGCGGACACTGGCGACGTACCACTGATGGGAGGCGTCGCTCGCGCTTCGCCCATCCAGGGGTGGAAAAGTGACCACCACGGGATGGGCCTGTGAATCGCTCATAGCACAATCCCTCGTGGCTTCGTCAAGCATGTTCACACCATGGGTGGGGCGTCGCCCGGCATCACGCCTCGAACCCCGGCGAGCGGCGGAGGCGGTCTGCGATGGAGCGGCAGGTGGCGACGAACGAGCGCAGGTAGCGCCGGTCCTCATCGCTGAGGTCGGGATGATCCGCCTGTGGCTGGGTGGCGAGGATCTCGGCCTTGTCCACCATGGACCGCAGCGCGTGCGACCGGCCCTGGTCCTCGGGGGTGGGGCCATCACGCATGGCTGTACCCACCGGAGACAGAATGGGTACACGAGGGTACACGCGAAACCCGCAGGAAACTGCGGTTTGTACCCTTTGTACCCTTTGTACCCATTAAAATAATAAGAGACATATCCCCGTGTGCATGCGCGCGAATATGCGTGTTTACTGCGGGTACATTGGGTACAGCGGGTACACGCCTGATTTCATTGGGTAATTCTGTACCCATCTGTACCCGCCGTGGGCAAGATGGGTACAAACGGCAGCTATCCGCCATTTTCGCCTCCCATGATGAAGCCGAGCGGGATCGACAGCGCCTTGTCCCGGTATCCATCGACGAACCGGCACTGGACGTTTCTCGCCGCACCGGGGATGCGTGACAGGACAGAGGGCCATCCAGCGCCCCATGGTGTGGTCCGGAATATCTCCGCGGCGCCCTTCGAGCGGTTGCCGATGAGCAGCCGGTCGTCCTTGACGCGCATGCCGAGGCGCTTGAGCGCCAGGTCCGCATCGGATTCAGATACGGTCCCGTTGCGTGGTGCCATCGCGTAGCAGGCCGTAATCAGCTCCGCGATGCTGACCGCCTCTGCTCGCCCGTTGCTGGTCTGGCGCAGCCCCTCGGACTGCATCAGGTGGGCTACGGCGCGCTCGTACTCCGGCGCCGCCTTGGCTTCGGATGCCGCCTCTTTCACCCATTTCCGGGCATCGAGGATCTTCGCTGCCTTCTCCGGCGTGAGCTGCTCCGCGCTGACCAGCGCCATCTGGCAGGCCAGGAGCGTGCCAAGGACGTCGCCGGCGCGACGGCCAGCGCCCGTGCGGGAGATGGCATCCGACAGCAGGTCCGCATTGGCGCGTATGGTCGGGGCCATAGCCATGGCGCGGGCCAGAAGGCGCCCACACAGATTGGGCACCATCGCCGCGGCGTGGGCCTTCTTGAGGGCGTCGAACTGGTCAGGGTCGCCGCCCAGGAGCGTAAGCGTGACGAACCGGCTCTCATCCGCCGCCTGCGTCAGGCCACCGACGATCGAGGCGAACATGAATGAGGCCCTGATGACGTAACGCCGGCTGCCGCCATCCTTCGTGCCCTTCACGATCGGGGGCGAGTGCTCGGACGACGCTTGGCGGGCTAGGTCGATTGCTTGCTGCATCCGGGATCGGTCGGCCTCGGACTGCGTTTCGGCTTCCTCGAACAGGACTGGGCGAGCATCCATGCCCAATTCCCCTCGGATGCCAGCCTCGGTCGTCTTGCCTTGCAGCAGAAGAGCGATGGCGCCGAGGGCCGGCATCACCACGTTCTCCTGCACCCAGGTCTTGCCCGACCCGTGTTCCGCCAAGAGCCAGAGATGAGGGCGCCACGCGAGAGCGCCGCCGATCAGCGCCGAGACCAGCCACCCAGCGAAGAAGCTGCCATCACGCTCTGGATCAGCCCACGCAATGGACCGGCACAGGACGAGGAAGCGCTTCCCTTCATCATCGGTCAGTGGCTCGCCGAGGGTGACGTCGAGAGGCCGTGCTTGCTCATAGATGAACCGAGAGCGATGGCCAGTCAGCGGCGTCGGGATGCTGTCCACCAACAGCTTGTCGCCGATGTGCATGACCAGCCGGCCGTCGTCGATCCAGACGCCGCGGCCACGGAGCGAATCAGGGTTGAACACGCCCCTCGCGTAGCAGGCCCGCATGATCGCGTCGGCCGCCTGCCTGGCATTGAAGGATTCCCGACCGGCGAAAGCGCCTTCAAGCCAGCGCAGCGAGGCCAGCTTCAGCAACTCGCCATGGCTGCTCAGATCCTTAGCGGACAGGCTGAGCACCTGGCGCCCCTCATGCGTGTAGAGGAAGAACCGGCCTCGATCGTGGCCCAGGCAAATGAACGGCCAGTCAGCCGGCGCAGTGGTCTCGGGCTGCTGAAGCTGCTCCTTGGCCGCATGGAACATGCTGGTCAGGTCGTCAGGCATGCGCGGCCTCCTTCTCGGCGCGCGCCGACGCTTCCAGCCTCGCGTACACCTCGGCGAAGACCTCGTGGGATGAAGCGGGGGCGATCTGCGGAATGCGATCGAGCCCGATCAGGCGAGCGATGCGATTGGCCGCCTGCCCGTACTTGCATGACCAGCGCAGCGCGCCGAGGGAGACAAGATCATCCCCACGCTGCGAGCCGTCAGCCGTGCGCCAGGCGCCATCGTAGCTGCACACCACGGTGATGAGGCTGCTACGCCAGTCGTCGGACAGAATGTGCGCCTCGGCATCCCGCATAGCGCGGTTGACGCGGCCGAAGCACGGGCGATGCGGGCTGTTTCCGGGCGCGGTCAGATAGTCCGGCTTCCACCACGCGATGTCCCCGCGTGGGACGGTGCCGTGGTACGCCTTGAAGCCGAGGCCGGCGAAGACGCGCATCAGGGACGACTGATCGGCCAGGGCCTCAAAGGTCACGCTGCGCCAGTCGGGCTTGCGGTCGGGCTTCATGGGGTCAGCCCCAGGATGGCGCGCGCCTGATCCGGATTGCGCGCGATCCCGGCAAAGCCGCCCGCGCCGCGTATCGCATGGGCCCAAAGGGTCTGATCAGGACGCGGCTGCCCGGTCTCGGTCTTGACCTCGACCGAGGCGATGATGGCGACGCGCTGACCAACCATGTCCGGCGTGATGACGATGCTGCGCCACCCAATCAGGTCCCCACTGCCGGGGTGCAGGCCAAACCGCACGGGGCGCCCCTGCTGGTCGCGCAGCACTCCACAGTTGTTCCTGAAGAGCTTCACGTCCGGCTCGCGGCCAAGGTCGAGGCGGATGCGTTGGAGGATGGCGGTCTCGCTCATGCCTCTCGGGCTGTCCAGATGACTGGCATCAGGTGCAAGGGCGAAATTGCTCACGCGGCCACTCCCGCGCGACGCGCCTGCCGGATGTGGTGAACCCATCCAGGCCGGTAGCCACGGGCCCGCGCGATCGCAGCGAGATCCTCATCCCGCGCTCCCTTGAGCACTTCGCGCAGCGGGATATGCCGGCCGAACCGCGCCGTCAGACTATCCGTAACGTCCGCAAGCTCACCCTCGACATGCTCGATCTCACGTGAGGCGACCGGATAGACATGCCCGCACTCAGGGCACTGCGGCGACGGCGCATGGACAGCGAAGCACTCGGTGCACTGGCGCGCGGGCGGCACATCCTCATCGGCCTTCTTCGCCTTCTTCGGCCGGCCTTCCAGGCTCCACGCACGCGGCATTTCTGGCGGACCATGGCGCAGCGTGTTGCCGGCATGGTCGAGCACGGTGAGGTGCGTCTTGCCCGGAGCCGGGCGCAGGCCGCGCCCAACCTGTTGCAGGTAGAGGCCCAGGGACTTCGTGGGCCGCATTAGGATCACGGCGCCGACCGCAGGCACGTCGAGGCCTTCGCTGATCAGGTCGCAACTGCACAGCACCTGCACGGCGCCCGTGGCGAGGCCAGCA
This sequence comes from Roseomonas sp., assembly GCA_041914265.1. Taxonomy (GTDB): domain Bacteria; phylum Pseudomonadota; class Alphaproteobacteria; order Acetobacterales; family Acetobacteraceae; genus Neoroseomonas. The sequence goes on along the minus strand of JAYSDS010000032.1, from coordinate 21,960 downwards.
ATGGCCGCGTCGCGCTGCGCGGGAGGCGTGGCGCCAGAGGCAGCCTGCGCCTTCCAGCCGGCCGCACGGAACGCCTCTGCCATCGCCTCGGCGTGGGCGACGGAGGGCGAGAACAGGATAGCGGGCTGGCCGGGGGTGTGGCGGCCATAGTGCTTGACCGCATCGCCTACGAGCTGAGCCTTGCCCATGGCATCCGCGAGCGCCCCGGCCTCGAAGTCACCGCCGCGAGTGCGGATGCCGGAGAGGTCCGGAGCCTCGGACGGCGCATAGATGCGTGTCGGCGTGAGAAAGCCGCCCGCGACAAGATCCGCCACGGTCGGGCCGATGACGATGTGATCGAAGATTCCGCCAACCTCGAGGCCGAGACCCTTGCCGTCGAGGCGCTCCGGCGTAGCTGTGACGCCGAGGATGCGCGCCTGCGGATAGGCAGTGACGATATCGCGCCACTGGCCAGCGACGGCATGGTGCGCCTCGTCGATGACGATGAGGTCGGGAGCGGCATAGCGCGGATCGGATAGCCGCCGGCCCAAGGTCTGGACCGAGGCTACCTGCACAAGATCGCGCGTCGGCGTGTGACCCGGCGCGATGATGCCGTGACGGACACGGGCGTCATCCAGCTTGCGGGACGCCTGGCGGATCAATTCCTTCCGGTGCGCGAGGATCAGCACTCGCTTGCCTCGGCTCGCGGTCTGTTCTGCGACGAAGCCGAACATGACGGTCTTGCCCGCGCCCGTGGGAGCGACCAGCACAGGCGCACGACGGCCGGCGCGGAACGCCTCGCGCACGCCTTCGATGGCCGTTTCCTGATAGGGACGCAGGCTGACGGTCACGCTCGCGCCAACCCCCAAGAAAAGGCCGCGCCAGCCTTGACCAGCGCGGCCGAGTTGGGCGCGTAGTGCGCCTTAAGGGAGGAAACGTCCGGACGCTTGGGAGAGCGTCCACCCGGAGACTGCCGGGACAGATCGCCTGCTGGCGCAGGGATGGGGTTAACCACGCTCGAAGCGCGCAGCGATGCGCCGTGCGCGGGCGAAGCAGGACGCAGCGATGGCGCTGAAGCGCTCACCGGCCCACGTCCACAGGGTTACGCGCAGCATTGATGATCTCCCTGAGTTTTTCGGCTTCGGCATCGAGCTGCGCGAGACGCTGCTCTGCCATGGCAAGACGAGCCTTCGCGGCGGCTACGGCATCAGGACGTGCTGGTTCGCCATAGGCGATGGCTTTCACGACACGCTCGGACACGCCGAGCAGTGCGGCAGCAAGATGCCACCCGCGCTTTCTGCCGTGGGCACGGCACGCGATGGTCACGGCCTCGCGGGCGAGATGGACGGAAACCTGTTCCGTTGTGGCGCTCATCTGATCTCTCCATGCTGCTGCGCATGGACATGACGGACACCGCGAACGGAGGCCGAGACAGAGAGACGGGGACGACGCGCGAGGGGATGCTGGCGAGCAAGGGCCCGAGCGCGAGAGGCATGATGACCGGCGGCGGGGTGTTGGAGCCCCGCGCGCCGGCCGCCTACCATCCGGGTGTTGGAGCCACAGATGGAGGAATAGATGAGCGGGATGGTGAAGCCCGAATTGCAGCAGATCATGGCGCTGGCGTGCGTCTTGGGAGCCACCATCGGCACGCTACGATCCCGCCGATCACTGCGGCCGGACGAGGAAGCCGCGATCTTCGACGAGGCATGGCGTTGCCTGCCGGATTCCTGCCAGGGCTTTGGCGAAGAGATCATGACCGTGATCCGGAACACGGCGGCGCAGATGCAGCCTCTACCCGACGAAGAGCCGCCTCGATCCGAGCCTTGATGGCGTCCGGGTCAGTCACGACAACGGCGCGACGGCCCGTCCCACCAATGCCGCCGCTGGCCGAAGCTGGCGCCGCGATCAGGCCGGCAAACCATCCGAAGAGACCGCGTCGGCGCATGTCAGGCCGTGGCCTCGGCGGGGGTGCGCTGGTGACGTGCGGCACGCTGCCCATCAGCCAAGGCGGAAAGCGTGATTCCTTCCTGTCCGATTTCCCCTGCCATCGCAGTCAGCTCGGGCCAGTACTCGGATGGGATACGCCCGCGCATGCGCCAGCGCTGAACGCGCACCAACGGGACAGTCAGCGCCACCGCGACTGCGCGGTCCCCTCCAAGGGCGGCGAGTATGCTCGCGTGATCCATACCGAACTGGTAGTACCAAATCGGTAGGAAATGCAATACCAAATCGGTCCTGGCGAGCTACCAGTCTGGTCGCGGACGATCGCGGCCATGTCACAGCGCAAGATGAAGCCGATTGGGGTCCGCCCCAAAACGGAAGATGATCCAGCCAAGACCGCGCTGCTGAAGCGACTTGGACGAAACCTGCGGTGGGTGCGGGAGATCTCCGCCCCCTCCGCAGCCGCCATGGCTCGTCAGCTTGGCTTAGCGAACGAAAACCAATGGACCAGGTACGAGACGGGAGGGCGCAAGCCTGACTTCTTGGAGTTGGTCAAATTTTGCGACCTCACCGGCTGCACCATGGACTTCCTGTGGCGGGACAAGCTGTCGTCGGAGATGGCAGAGGATCTCAAGCTGCGCCTCGTCGCCCTGCACCCGGAACTGGTTCTGGAAGGCGCGGACATCCCGCCGGCCAAGTCGGTCCAGCGTGTGCCAGCGGGCACGTAGGCCGCTCAGGGCAGGATGAGCAGGGCAGAGGAACCGGCAGTTTGTATCGCACCTCAGGAGACCTCCCAGCGTCGTGACCCAGCGAACGTAATGGGAACGGATGCCTCTGAGGTACAGAAAACTGGCCCACAACCGCAGATTCTTGGGAATCAATACTTGGTTTGTGACGGTTTGGTTAAACTACTAGAAGTTGTGCCGGATTGATGCCTCAGAATTATATGCAAATGAGTATCATTTATCGCTCTACTTGAGCGTGTATGAAAGCGACAGGATGCCCCGCGAGATCCCTGACGAGCTGCTGAAGGGCCGGCGCCTCGGTCGCCGCCCGACCAAAGCTGAGATCGAGGCCGCGTGCGAGATGCTGCGGCGCCTCGGGCCGGATGAGCAGAAGGTGGCGGCTGAGGGGCGGGAGCGGGGAAAGTGAGCGGCGACGACAAAGAGCGCATGAAGCGGGAAGTTAGGAGATCCTTCTATCACGGCCTGCGTGTTGGGTCTTTCGTCGCATTCCACGCCGCACTTGCAATCGTCTTTAGCGTAGCGATCTGCGTCACGCATTTCGCTTTCATCCTGCTCGGCGATCCGAAGATGTTCGACCGCTTCCCGATCCGCTACATTTTTGAGGCCGGCGAGATCGGGATCGTTCTAATCTTCGTCATTGGAGGGCTCAGCGATGGTACAAAGACCTTCAAGGACCACGACCATGACTGATCGCCGCAGGCGGCAAGAGGAAATGCCGCTGCCGCGCTGGCCGACATGGGGCTATGCGAAATTCATGGCCTCTATCTATGCGACGGCAGCGATCCTGACGGGGCTCATGGCGTTTCTCGTGATGGTGCTCATGGCCCGCCCGATGTGGGGGGTGTGGTTCGGGCTCGGCATCGCTGCGAGCATCATGACCCGCAAGCTCTGGAAGTCAGGATTCCTGCATTCACTATGGCATTTGGTGCCTCCATGGAGGCACGTCGGCTAACCCTAAACCCCGCCCCTCCGGCGGGGTTTTTCGTTTCCCGCAGACGTTTGCCAGCCCGGAAATAAGTCCGGGTCAGGCTGAACCCTACCCCCTAGGCTTCCACCACCCGTAGAGCGCGTGCCAGAGCAGCCAGCGGACGAGCGTCAGCACGTCGTCGTGGGCGATCTCGAAGCGCATGATGCCGCGCCGGATCACCATGCCCTCGGCGCCCAAGGTGAACTCTACCGGCGAGTTGCTGGTCACGTCCGGCAGGTTGAGGTGCATCGGAGGGCGGCGGCGTTCCATCGCCCAGGATAGACTCAGGGGGAACGGAAAGGGAACATTAAGCTCGTGCATGCGAGGTACGGCCATGCGATACCTCAGCCCCATGCGGCGCCTCTTCTCCATCATTCTAGCGCTTGTCGTGATGGCGGCGTACTGCCCTGCCCTCGCGGCCGAGATTCGCGGCCGGGTCGTGGGGATCACCGATGGCGACACGCTAACTCTGCTGACCGAGCAGCGGGAGCAGGTGCGGATTCGCCTGTCGGATATCGACACACCGGAGCGGGGCCAGCCCTACGGCGACCGCGCTAGGCAAGCCTTATCAGACCTCGCATTCGGGCGCCGTGCGCGCGTCGAGGTGAGGGACACTGATCGCTATGGTCGGACGATTGGGCGCGTGTTCGTCGGCTCCGTGGACGTGTCGGCCGAGATGGTCGAGCGCGGCGCGGCCTGGGTTTTTCGTCGCTACAGCCGTGATGCGCCTTTGCTTCGGTTAGAAGCCCAGGCGCAAGCGGATCGGCGGGGGCTATGGGCCCTCCCCGAAGCTCAGCGAGTAGCTCCTTGGGAGTGGCGCCATACGGAGCGGCGCTAGCGAGAAGCGCCAGCCGCAGATTGTGACGCCGCCGCCTCATCCAAGATACGCGCCACCTCAGCATTCCCTTGAATATCCAGGCACTCGCTGATTGCCATACCGCCCATCCGGGGGCGGTTGGTGCGGGCCATATGTTCGGCCCATAGGCTTTCGACCAACCGTCGAAGCAGCACGGGGTTTGTTGACCGGGCCAAGGAGTTGGAGGCGAACTCTCGCGCGACATAGTACGTCCGATCTTGAACCCGTCTTTCCCAAGCGGGATCGCGAAAGCCGCAAAGCATCATGGCGCGTGCCAGTTCGAGCACGACGCCACTATTGGCGAGCAAATCGCGATACTCCCGCGCAGCCTCATAGGGGTCGGCGGATCTGGCGGCCGCAACCTCCTCGGCTGGCGCCGAACGCGTTATCGGCAATGGCGCGCTCGCTCGCGCGCCGACCTCCCCTGACCCGCTTGACACAGGGGCATTCCAGCCGCGTCGATACTCGGCGTTCTCGCGTCGGCGGTTGTCGAACGGCGAGAGAATCGAGCGTGCTGCTTCGCAGCCAGCGCGCCAGGATTGTGACATCCCAGGCGGCTCCCCGCAGGTCGTTGGGCGAGGTGCGCTTCGTTGCCCCGCCCAAAACTCGGCGCCGTCTCGGGCATCACCATGCTGCTGGCCGAACCAACGCTCATAGGTAGACCGATCTGCGCGCCCAACATCGTAGGGGGTTTGGCCGCATGCGCTCGATGATATCCCAACGCTCAGCGCGACCCCAACCAACAACGCGAATTTCCTCATTCGGTCCTCCTGCCGAACGATAGCACCGGGTCGCCACATAGCGCGCTAGGGATCGCAGCATGGTCGCGGCTCAGTACCATTTTGGTATTGACTGCCGTACCATATTGGTATCATTCTCTCCCCCACACACCCAGGAGGGCGGGAGATGGAGAGCGGGAAGGTTGAGGACGGCGGGCCGGCGTTTCCGGTTCGCGTTGGTACGCGGCAGATCGGCCAGTACGAAACCGAGATCGACGCGCTGCCCGGCATGACGCTGCGGGACTGGTTCGCGGCCCACTGCATGGCGTCAGCCCCCGCGATCGGCGTTGTCGACGCTCAGGCGATCATGGGCGAGACGGCGCCGGACTGGGCTCGGCATCCGCTCGGCTACCTCAAGTGGTGGGCTGAGGCGTCCGCTCGATTCAGCTACCTCCGCGCCGACGCCATGCTCACCGCCCGCACGGGGAGCGCCGCGTGATGGCGCACTTCCAGATCAAGAACCGCTTCACCGGCTCGGTCCTGTTCGAGGGCCAGTTCGACACGATGCGGCTGTGCGTCGAGGCTGCTCGGCAGAGCGACGCCGACCTGCGCGGGGCCTACCTGGGCGGGGCCTACCTGCGCGGGGCCAACCTGGGCGGGGCCTACCTGCGCGGGGCCAACCTGGGCGGGGCCTACCTGGGCGGGGCCTACCTGGGCGGGGCCTACCTGGGCGGGGCCTACCTGCGCGGGGCCAACCTGGGCGGGGCCTACCTGCGCGGGGCCAACCTGGGCGGGGCCTACCTGGGCGGGGCCTACCTGGGCGGGGCCTACCTGGGCGGGGCCTACCTGCGCGGGGCCAACCTGGGCGGGGCCTA
>JAYSDS010000032.1:0-15777 GCA_041914265.1 Roseomonas sp. | reverse complement strand
GGGCGGGGCCTACCTGCGCGGGGCCAACCTGGGCGGGGCCTACCTGGGCGGGGCCAACCTGGGCGGGGCCAACCTGCGCGGGGCCAACCTGGGCGGGGCCTACCTGCGCGGGGCCAACCTGGGCGGGGCCAACCTGGGCGGGGCCAAGATCCGCGATGAGGTGACGCTCAACCGCGCGCCCCTCCGTCGTGCCACGCGCAGCGACGGATACGAGTTCTATCTGCTCGATACCTCGGCCGGCTGGCGAGTGCTGGCGGGCTGCCGGTTCTTCGCCTTCGATGAGGGCTGGGAGCACTGGCAGCGCACGCGCGGCGGGACCGATCTCGGTGACGAGACGATGGACATCCTGACGATGTTCTCGCTGGCGCTGGATCGCGAAGAAGACAAGCAGTCGAAGGAGGCCGCGTGATGTCCGCGCCGCACGAAGCCCGCGCGCGGCGGTTGTTCCCGACCCAGCGCACGAACAGCGACCGCGCGTGGTCGCAGCCGATCCGCGAGGCCCGCGAGGCCGAGATCATCTACGCGTCGGATCATCCTGACCACGAGGATCGCATGCAGGCGCTGGCCGAGATGGGCGACTGCATCCTGACGCTGCGGGAGCGCGCGGCGTACGCGACGGATCAACGGCCGTTCCTCGACCTGATCGAGCACATCGAGGACGGCGCGTTCCTGATGACCTTGGTGGCGTGGCGCTGGGATGACGAGCGTCCGGAGCGCGCCCACGGCGACAAGCTGGACGCGCAGCGCGCGATGAGGGGGCCGTGATGCCGCGCCGCCCGTTCCTGCTGCTACCGAAGCTGCACACCAACGCTCACGGCTGGACCTATCTGCGGTGGGGCCGGCGGACTTGGAGGATTTCGTGATGACCCGCCTCGGAAAGCCCGTCCTCGTGCCGTGCGCCGGCTACATCCATCTCGCACACGTCACCCCGGCCGGCGTGCAGCTCAGCATCGAGAACTGGACGAGCATCGACCGCGCGCGTCTCGCGTTCGGATCGGCTGCCGTCGAGGTCGAGCCGGGCGTTTTCCTGTCGCCTGGGCAAATCACGATCCTCTCGGCGCTGAACAGCGACGCCGATCTCCCGCACAAGCGCGGCGTGAAGGCGATGGAGAAGGCCGGCCTAGTTGCTGGCCCGTGGAGAAAGAAGGACCAGCGCCCGAGCCTGACGGACAAGGGGCGCGCCGCATTGGAGGTGCTGTTCCCATGATCCGCCCCCTCTCCTTCCGCGTGATCGAAGGCGGCCGTGGCCTGCCGCTCCATCGCGTCCCGATGGTCCCCCGCGACGACCTGCGCCCCGTGAACGGCCTCGCGCTCGCACTCGTCGGCGGCCTGCTGATCTGGGCCGGGATTGCGGCGGTGATGTGGAACGTGTGGGGGCAGCCGTGAGGAACGACGCTCCTTGGTGGTTCCGCATCTACTTCGCCGTCATGGCGCTGCTCGCGATCACGATGATCGCTGCCGTGGTCTACGGCCTGCTGACCCTTGTTTCGCTCGGCCCGTCTGGCATCGCGCGCATACTGGGCGAGGCCTATCGCGCCTTCGTAGAGGCCAGCCAATGACCCTGCTCCCCATCCCCGCCAGCAAGCCCGAATGGCTCGCGCTCCGGCGCCGGCACATTGGCGCATCCGAGGTCGCCGCTCTCTTCAACATGCAGGCTCCATTCCAGCCCGGCATCTACGCGCTGTGGATGGACAAGGCCGAACGCGTCCCGTTGCCGCCCGTCGAGATCGAGCGCGCGCAATGGGGCCTGATGCTGGAAGACGCCATCGCGGCCGGCGCCTCGGAGCGCGAGGGCTGGGCGGTGCTGCCCGGCCAGTACGCCAGCCATGAGAGCGGCGTGGGCGCGACGCTGGATCGCATCATCGCCGCGCCGGGGCAGAACGATGCCGGCTGCGAAGGCCCCGGCGCGCTGGAACTGAAGAACGTCGATGTCCTGCAAACGCTGCGGGGCCGGGCGTGGGAAGGCGAACCTCCGATCCATGTTCAGTTGCAGCTTCAGGCGCAACTGCTGGCGACAGGGTTCACCTGGGGCGCGATTGCGTGGCTCGTTGGGGGTAACGAGCTTCGCATTCTGCGACACCGCGCCCGGCCGGCCATTCAGGCGGAGATCGCGCGGCGGGCGCGGGCATTCTGGCAGTCGATCCGCGATGGGCAGCCGCCGATGCCGGATGGCTCGGACGCGACCTATCAGGCGCTGCTCGCCCTGCTACCTGACGCTGACGAAGGCGACGAGCCGGCCGACCTGCGCGGCGACAATGCCGCCGAGGCCGCTGCGGCCGACTACCTGCGCGGCGCCGCCTTGGAGAAGGAAGGCAAGGCGCTGAAGGACACGGCGCGCAACGTGCTGCTGTCGAAGGTCGGCGCTGCCCGCTGGGCGAAGACGAACGCCGCGACCGTGGGCGTCTCCCGCGTGGATGCCGTGCCGGATCGGCTGGCGAAGCCGAACGAGAAGATCAAGGGGCGCGCCGCGTCGGTGCGGATCAGCGTCCGGGCATATCAGGAAATGGAGACCGCAGCGTGAACCAGATCGCGAAGCGTGACGAGACGCCGGAAGGCAAGCTCCGGGCGCAACTGATGTCGATGGCGCCGCAGTTTGCCATGGCGCTACCGAGCCACATCAAGCCCGAGAAGATGCAGCGGGTGGTGATGACCGTCGCGCAGCAGAACCCGGACCTGCTTGAGGCGGATCGGCGCTCTCTTCTCGGCGCCTGTATCAAGTGCGCGGCCGATGGCCTGATCCCTGATGGGCGCGAGGCCGCGCTGGTCATCTTCAACACGAAGTCGCGCGACGGCGGGTGGACCAAGGCCGTCCAGTACATGCCCATGGTTGCCGGGCTGCTCAAGCGCGCCCGCAACTCCGGAGATATCGCCAGCGTGACGGCGCAGGTGGTCTACGAGAAGGACCGCTTCGTGTGGCGCCCGGCGGAAGATCGGCCGATCGAGCACGAGGCCCCGTCCCTCAACGAAGAGCGCGGCCGTCCTATTGGGGCCTACGCCATGGCGCGTCTGAAGGACGGGACCATCGCCTGCGAGGTCATGACGATGGCGGAGATCGAGAAGGTCCGGAACGTCAGCCGCTCCAAGGATCGCGGCCCCTGGGTCGATTGGAAGGAAGAGATGATGCGCAAGACGGTCATGCGCCGTCTCGCGAAGTGGCTTCCGATGGATTCCGAGGACGCCGACCGCCTCGACCAGACCATGCGTCGCGACGACGCTCTCGGCCAGCCTCAGGGCGATGCCGACGCCGGCCCTATCGTGATCGACGGAGAGGCGACCAGCAGCAAGCTCGATGCGATGGAAGCGGCCTTCTCGGACGAGCCGCGCGAAGTCTCCGGCGAGGTCGTCGGCAAATGACGCCAGGAGAATGGACCCCTGCCCGCGTGGACCTGCTGCGGGCCGAGTACGCGACGGCCGAGGACAACCGCGCGCTGTTCGAGCGGGTGAACGAGATGCCGGGCGCGCCGATCCTGTCGGTGAAGTCGATGACGCTGAAGGCCAAGCGGTTGGGGTTGCGAAAGGCCGACCCCTGGCTTGGGCGGCGCAAGGGCTCCCTGAACTTCCGCACCGTCACGCCCACCCGCTCGTACATCGACGTGCCGGTTTCGGACGACCCCGGCATCCGCCGCTACCAGCGAGCGCGGGCGTTGATCGCGCAGGGTCGGGACCCGTTCCGCGTGGCGGCGGACGTGGGCATCGAGCCGTGGCGAGCGCTCGGGATCGTGGGCGAGATCAGGCAGGAGAGGGCGAGGGGATGAGTGGCGATCTGATCTTCTGGATGGTTTGGAACCCGATGGGCCGGGCGCCGACCTTCAAGCATCGGACGAAGGGTGGAGCGCAGTTGGAGGCGGAGCGTCTGGCGCGGCTCAATCGCGGCGAAACCTTCTTCGTTCTTGAGGCCGTGTCGATGAGCAAGGCCGTCGATGTTGAGACGACCACGCTCAGGATGGAGATCCCCTTCTGATGACCGCCGCCCCGACGCCGCGCGAGCTTGAGGCGCTTGTAGGCGAGGCCACTCGGAAAGCAGAGCAGGCCTACCTTGAGGAAGCCAGCGAGACAGGCGTGTTCGATTACGGCGAGCAGCACGCGCGCATCGCCGCAGCCGCGCTCGCCGTCGTGAGGGAGGCGCTGGCCGAGCCGGACATTCACATGGAAGGCGCGGGCGGCTTGGCTATCGAACGGTCCATGTTCGAGAGCAATGGCGAGACTGTGTTCGACGCCGCACAAGCGTGCTTTCGCAGAATGCTCGCCGCCTCGCCGCTGAGGGCCGGGTCGTGAGCGGGCTCAAGTTGACGCCTCAGCTACGGGCGATGCTCGAGCGCGTCAAGGACGCGACCGACCGCAACGGAAGCTTGATGCTGTTGCTGATCACGGCCTCAGGGCGCCCCGAAGCCAGGAAGCTCGAGAAACTGATCGCAGCGGAATGGGTGGAGCTTTGCGACCACGTACTGCCACGCGGCCCCGTTGATGGCGCCCGCATCACTGTCACCGGTAGGAAGGCGCTGTCCCCATGACCTACCTCACCGTAGCCGCGGCGCTGTCGGGCGCCGCGCTCGCCCTCTGGCTCCTCCTGCGAGGCGTGGGCAATGCGCTCGCGTGCCTCGCTCCCGAAACCGACAAGGACAGGCAGTGGCCGTGAGCATCGATAAGATCATCGCCGGTCTCAACACGATCTCCGAACTCGCGCAGATCAAGGCCGACAAGAGGATTGCGGATGAGACCGACGCCAAGCGCTGCGGCAACTGCACGCGCTGGATGAAGTCGCGTGAATGTCCGCGCGAGAAGTCGTCCATGCGCGGGTACAGCCAAGGACCGAGTGCGGATGCGTCGGCCTGCACGGAATTCCTGCTGAAGGCGGGAGTGGCAGAACTCAAGGCCGCGCGCTTAGCGGCTGTCGGAAAGCGGCTCGCTGCGGTTGAGGCGCGCGTGCTGGATCGGAGGGCGTGATGGCTCTCGTGGAAATCGACGTCGTCGACTACCTGGACGAAGTAAGCGACCGCGCCATCCTCCGCGAATTCAAAGACCGCATGGCGCGCGGGAAATTCAAGCAGAGCGATATCTCTAGTCTCGATGACATCGAGATTTGGACGCCCGAGGCATTGGTTCACGACCTTAGAGAGGCGTTCTACAGGCGCAATGCCTCGGAGATGGAGCGTCTGCTCACCATCCTCGGGGAGATCACCCATGCCCGCTGACCGGCGCCTGACGATCGAGACTGTGCGGCCAGGGATGAAGGTGCGGTGTGTGCAACCTGATGGATGGGAGCCGCTCTCGACAGGAGAGGTGTTCACTATCCTCAAGGTGGATGGACCCTGGGTCAGGCTGACAGACACCCCAGGCGGATGGTGGGTCGAGCGCTTCATCCCCGCCGACCCCGAGCCCGCGCCGAGCTGGGCGGCGGATAGAATGGCCGCCCTTCTGGTCGACTGGTACGTCGGGACAGAAGCCGTCACGAACCGTCAGACACACGTGCTGACCGGGCACGTGCGCGCTCTCTTCGACGCCATCGAAGCATCCGGCCTGCTCCCACGCGCGCCGGCCCGCACGACTGATCGGGCGGCCACGCTCGATGACGGGTGGTGGGCGTGATGGACAGTCGAGACATCGCCGCTGGGGTCGCGATCCTGATGCTGAAGGTTGTGATCCCCGCCCTGATCCTCTGCGTCGCCGCAGGCTTCATCATTGGTTGGTGGTGGTTCGCATGACCTGGACCGTCGAGAACTGGGACACTGCGGCCGTGCTGGTCGCGCCGTGCGGTCGTCGGGTGCACGTCACCATGATCGCGGACGCGGAGTGGCTGGCGGGGGTGCTGAACGGGCCAGCGCCGATATCAGACGCAGCAGCACCCGCTCTGGCATGGAGCATCGCGCGCAACGGGAAGCTGCTGCACCTCGCGTTTCCCGGTCGGCCCGATCACGTCGCGATGCTGCCCAACGAGCGGGCGGCGCGCGTTCTCATCACGGAGGTTCAAGATGCCTGACGCCCCGCGCGAGAAGGCGGTGACGGCCTGGGCTGTGAAGCCGATGCCCGGCAGCGCGATCACCTGGCAGACCTATCCGACGCGAGAAAAAGCAAGGCAGCGAGCGCGCGATCTGAACGACAGGTTCGGCTGGCGATGCTCTCGCGCTGTTCGTGTCACCATCACGGACACCCCCGATGCCGGCGAATGACGCGGTGGATGTAGGTGCGCCCTGGGACGGCCGGCCGCTGAACCCGGAGCGTTCGGGTTGGCATTGGCTTCAACAAGGACAACACGCAACGCCGCATTGCCGGCGCTGGCTGCAATCCGTGCAAGGTTGGGATATTGGCCCGGCGCAGGACGAGCATTGCAGCCCAACAACCGCCGCCGAATGGTGGACCTACCTCGGTCCCTGCCACACCCCCGCCGACATCGCAGCCGCCCGCGCGGAGGGGGCGGAGGCGATGCGCGAGGCGTGCAAAGCTCGCGTTCGGGCGGAACCGGAGTATCCGAGCGATCCGCCGCCAGAAGCGGTCGAGCGTGTTCTGGCGCTATTGCAAAGCGACCCTGTCGCCGGACTGCGCGCCTCCGTCGCTCTGACCAAGCGGTGCATCGCACAGGGCCTAGACGAAATCCCCATCCCCGCCGCCGACGCGCTGGCCCTGAAGCCGGACATGCTGCGCGCACTGCCCGGCGGCAAGATTGACGACAGCACTTACGAAGCCATCGAGGGCGCGCTGGATCGCATCGAAGCGCCACTCACGGACGGCAAGCGATGGCTGACGCTGCCTGAACGCATCGACGCGCTGGCACAGATGGCTGCGCCAGTACCCTCACATCAGCATGGTGGGGAGAATGCGCAGCAGCAGGACGGGGCGGAAACCACAATCTCCGCCCCGTCCGAACCAAACGCGCTGGCCCGGCGGGATGTGAGCGATCAGGAACAATACGCGCTGGGCGTGATCGAAGCGCGCTTGGCTGCGGCAGACGTCCTCGACTGCATCAAGCATGTGACGCCAGAGACGCCTGAGGCCATGCGCGAAGCCTGCAAGATCGCCATCCTTCAGGGCGGAGCGTTCAACGCGGCGATCGCAACCATCCGCGCCCGCGCTGGCGGGGAGGAGCGGTGATGGACATCGTCACAATCCTCCTGTGGGAGCCTACCTGCGAGTGCGGCATCTGCGAGCGCGTTGGCCCGTGGCGACACGCTGTGGGCTGGTATTGCGGGCCGGTCGATCAGGACCCCGGCGAGCTTGTCCCCGGCTGGGGGCCCGATGCAATCGCAGGCGGCCGCACTGTCTGCCGCGAATGCCATGACCGCTTCTATTTCCAGAAGCGCCCGATCCGGCTGGGCGCCAGCGTGTTCGCCAATGCTGGTGGGGAGGAGCGGCAGGGATGACCTACGATGTATTTGCCGATGACAGCGAGCACGTCGTCATCGGTTACCAGCAAATGCGCATCGGCTACATCGCGCACTGTCTCGGCATCCCCGCATCCACGCTCGCCGGCCTGCGGGATGGGTCGCTCGTGGCGGTGCCGAGGCCAACGATGTGGACCGCCGACACGTCAAAGCCTAATCGCGTCAGTTGGTCCCTATTCGCTGAGTGGGACGGTAGCCAGATCGAGCAGGTGATGGCTGCTTTCGCCGCCGCCCTCCGCGCGCTCGCCGCTGAGGCGCCGCAATGACGGGCGCGGTGCGGATGGCGTTGGAGGCGAGCGCCGTATTTCTGCGAGTGCAGGATCGAGATGGGCGAGGCCCATTCAAGCCAGGTACGACAGACCGCTGGCGCGATCCTGATGGTCCGGACTACCCACCGGCCCAAGAAGAATTCGGGCTGCATTGGCGCGCCGAAATTCCACTCGGGTGGCATTGCGGGTGTGCACTGCGCTCCATTGAGCAGGTTGCTCGCTGGTTTAGCCCATGGGAGTGCGCCCGCCTCGATGCGCTCGGCTACAGGTTAGTCACCATTAGGGGGCGCGCCCTACGCGAAAGCCGCCATCAGATCATTGTTGTCCGCCCTCTCCCGCTCCGCATGGGGGCTCTCGCCATGCCGTGGCCGCACATCACGGAGGCAGCCCTGGACCCATGGAAACAAGCCGCCGCGAAGGAGGGGGTGTGATGCTCAAGCGACAGGATGAGATGACCTCCAGCGAGATGGTGCCATTCGCGCTGCTCTCGCACGGCATCGCGCTGGCCATCCTCTTGGGCGTCGCGATCTTCGCACCGCTCAAGACACTTCTGATGCTGGGATCGTTCGGTGGCATTTGCTGGCTTGCCGGTGGTCAGGCTGCCGTCTGGGCTGACACCGTGCGGGAGGAAGAGAGCCATGACCGCTGACCCCGGCTGGCTGCCGATCGCGAGCGCGCCTAGGGATGGGACAATTGTTCTCCTGACCTCTCATCGTGACCCGGAGGTGGTCACGTCAGGTTGGTACGAACGCGGGGCGTTCGATCGTCGCTGGTATTCCTGCCAGGATCACGCGGACATCCAGCCCACGCACTGGCGCCCACTCCCCCCGCCGCCGTCGCAGGAGGGGTGAATGGGCAAGGAAATTCCAGCCCCCCTGACCGCCGCTCTTCTCGAACTGGTCCAACGAGGCATCCCAGCTGACGTACAGCATCTTCTCGTCGCCGGCAGCTTGTCACTCGGCGTAGCCCCAGGAGCATTGGCGGCAGCGATTGATGCGGCGTTGGAGGCGGCCGAAGAAGCTGAAGCGATCGCGAACACGTGCGATGTTCCGGGCTGTGGCAAGCCAGCATCATGCGGCTGGCCCAGCGAAAATGGATACCGGCGCACCTGCCACTGGCATTCCCCGTTCGCGCGGCACCCCGAGGCCGGCGCCGATGGCTGACATCGCCCAACCCGTCACCGACAAGCACGGCGCGGTAATCGGCCAGACCGTGCGCCTCAACGACTTCGAGGTCGCCGCCATTCGCTTCGGCCGCGAAGAATGGGACCGGCCTGACCAGCGCGTCGGCGTGTTCCGCAAACGGCGTCAGGCCGAGCGGGCGGTCAGGGAGGCAAGGGGCGATGGTTGACCTCCCCCCGATCCCATTCACGCCGGAAAGCCTGGCGGATCGCTGGTCCTGCACGCCCGACCATGTGCGCACCCTCTGCCGGCGGGGGCGCCTCGGTCATTTCAGGGTGGGCAAGGGCATGTATCGTATCCCGCCCGCAGCCGTTGCAGACTTCGAAGGGACTTCATGCGCCTCAAACTCTACCGTGGGTGGTGGTACGCCGTCTGGCGCAACGGAGGCAAAACCTGTCGTCGTGCGCTCCGTACCCAAGATCGTGATGCCGCCGCCAGGGCGCTAGCCGATTACCAAAAGGCGATAGCGGCCCCGACAGACACGGTAGCCGCTATCTATGCTGCCTACCTGAAGGAGAAGGGCACCGACCGCGCAACCTGGGCGTGGGGCCGCCTGAAGCCCGCCTTCGGACACCTGAGGCCGGATCAGGTAACCGCGGCGCTATGTCGGGAATATGCAGACGCGCGCCGGACGGCCAAAGCAGGCGATGGCACGATCCACACCGAACTGACGTTCCTGCGGGCGGCCCTTCGCTGGCACGACCGGGCGACGCCTGCCGTGGTCAAGCTGCCATCCAAGCCGCCTCCGAAAGAGCACCACCTGACCAGGGACCAGTACGCAGCGCTCGCGGATGCCGCCACGACGCCGCACATAAACCTGTTCATCACACTTGCGTTAGGAACGGCCGGCCGGATGGCGGCGATCCTGGAACTGACCTGGGACCGGGTGGATTTCGAGCGCGGCATCATCCGCCTCGGTACCGGCGAGCAGAGGAAGAAGGGTCGCGCGTCGGTGCCGATGACAGACCGCGCCAGGGCCGCCCTTCTGGAAGCAGCGAAGAGACGGACGACTGAGTATGTTGTCGAGTATGGGGGAAGCCGGGTTCTGAAGGTCCGAAAGGCCTTCGCCGCTGCGGCTGTCGCGGCGGGGGTGCCATGGTGCACTCCCCATGTCCTGCGGCACACGGCCGCAGTCTGGATGGCCGAGGCCGGGGTCCCCATGCCGGAGATTGCCCAATACCTCGGCCATACCGATGATCGGATCACGCAGCGCGTCTATGCGCGCTTCAGCCCGCAGCATCTACGGAAGGCGGCGGGGGCTCTGGACTAACACAGTGCTCGGTTGAACGATTTGCCCGGTCGCCTGTGGATGTTCCCGCCTCGTTCATGGGAAAGCACAGGAATCACAGCCCGAAAACCGCAGTTTCCCCTAGAGACGCGGGCAGAAAACTGACTTCGGGACGCAGGGGCCGGAGGTTCGAATCCTCTCACTCCGACCAATTCCGGTCGCCGCCGCGACGAAGAAGGGCCGCTGGGCAACCAGCGGCCTTTTTCTTTGCGTGACCCGGGCTGGCCGTGCGAGGCATGGCGCCGCCGCCATACGCGAAACCTTTCGAGCGCCAGGCCGTTCGGGCCAGCGCGGTACGCCGGTTGCGGCGGCCTGGGAACGGAGCAGTCCCGATGGACGACAGAAGCATTGGCTGGATCGCGGCGATCATCATCGGCGGATTCGCCGGCTGGATCGCTTCCGGATTGATGAAATCCGACACCGGGGTCATCGCGAACATCGTGCTCGGCATCATCGGCGCAGCCGTGGCGAGCTTCCTGTTCGGGCTGCTCGGCGTCTCCTTCGGCGGATGGATCGGCTACCTGGTCGCCGGCGTCGTTGGGGCATGCATCCTGATCTGGGGCGCGCGCGCGATCCGGGGCTGACGGCGGCGCGCGACCGGAAACGGATCCAGATCCGCTGCGGGCGGAACGGCGGCGTCATGCGCGTGACCGGCCTTGGCCCGGCCGGTGGCGCTGCGCATCGGGTCCGGCAGGCCTATGGCACGGCGCGGGACGGCCCGCTGCGCCGGGTCGCTGCCCCTGGCCGAGGGCGACCCTATGTTCCCCGGCGCGACATACGCCGCGCGGGGCGACCCGAGATGATCGCCTACGCCAGCGTAGGCATGGGCATCCCGACCGAGGGCACGCCGCCTGTCGTCATGGGCGCGCGCCGCCACTGAAGGCCCAGAACATCAGGCGCTTCGCCGGCCAGACCCAGGCAATGCCGGCAATGGCAAAGAAGACGAGTTGCACCGCCCAATGCATCCCGGTCAGCCAATCCGACAGGGCAAGCACGAGCGCGACATAGGCGAAGAAGCCGAGAAGGCCGAGGATCAGCGCGATGACAGGGCGGGACATCCCCCGCATCTGCCGTGTCCTGGCGGCCGCGCCAAGCCCCCGGCCTTGACTTCGCAGCCCGCACCCCGCCTTGTGCGCCGCCTTCCCACCCGAGACGCGAGCGAGCGGACGTGACGAGCGAGACCCTGGACCTCAAGGCCCACATCCGCGGCATCCCGGATTTCCCGAAGCCCGGCATCCTGTTCTACGACATCTCCACCCTGCTGCGGCACGGCCCGGCCTGGAAGGCGGCGATGGCACGGCTCGCGGCGCTGATCGAACCACACAAGCCGGACCTGCTGGCAGGCATCGAGAGCCGCGGCTTCCTCGTGGCCGCGCCGCTCGCGCTCGAACTCGGCCTCGGCTTCGTCATGCTGCGCAAGCCGCGCAAGCTGCCGGGGCTGACCATCGGGCTGAACTACGCGCTGGAATACGGCACCGACCGGATCGAGATGCAGGCGGATGCGGTGGAGAAGGGCCAGCGTGTCGTGCTGCTCGACGATCTGCTCGCCACAGGCGGGACCATGGCAGCGGGGATCAACCTGCTGCGCCAAGCCGGGGCGGAAGTGCCCTGCGCGGCGGCGCTGATCGAGCTGACCTTCCTGAACGGGCGGTCGCGGATCGATACGCAATTCGAATCGCTGGTGGCCTACGACGCGTGAAAAGGAGGGGCCGCGCGCAGCGGCCCCCTGCCCTCACACGGGCCACAGATCCGACAGGTGCGGCGTCAGCAGGTCGATCTTCGCCTGGATCGGCGTCGTCCAGTCATCGGCGAGGATGCCGCCCGTATCGCCCGAATTCGGGTTCCACGACCACCATGTGTAGCTGATGCCCTCATCCCCCGCGGGGATGTCGATCGTGCCATTGGTGTCGAGGTCGCCCGCCATGTAGGCGAGCAGCTTCTGCAGATAGGGCAGGTCCTTGGGATCCTGCAGCTTCGACCCGAATTCACCGACCAGGACCGGGGCGATGTTCTGCTCGTAGATGTAGCCCCAGAACTTCTCGAAATGGTCCGCCATGTTGTTCGGGTAGTTGGGGTCCGAGAACCACGATTGCGGATAGATGGAGTTGCCGTATTCATGCGGCGAATAGACGACCTTGTTGGCCACGTTCAGCGTCACGAGGTCGGCCGTTACGCCCATCAGGTTGCCACCCCACCAGGTGCTCTGCCCGGCATAGGTGCCGACACCCTCGACGATGATCAGCCAATCGTCGTTCACCGACTGGATGGCATTGCCCGCGCGCTCGGCCGCCGCCGACCAGTCGGTCGCCCCCCCGCCGCCCCAGACGGCGCTGTGCGGTTCATTCGCGAGGTCCGCGCCGATCACCGTCGGATCGCCGGCATAGCGCGCGGCGAGCATCTTCCAGCTATCGATCCATTGCTGCTCGGTATAGCCGCCATCGACCCAGAGGCCGTTGCCGTTCGGCCCGTTGCCGGCCGCGCTGCGATGGTTGTCGAGGATCACGCGCATGCCGATGTCGCCGGCATAGCCGATGATCTTGTCCATGATCTGAATCGGCGAGAGACCGACGAGGTCCGGGTTCTTCGCGTAATTGATGCCGGTCGGCGTCTTGCCCGCCTGCAGCGCCTCCAGCGAGAAGGGCAGCCGGATGGTGTTGAAGCCGAGATCGGCCATCTGGTCCATCATCTCGGCCCAGTTGCGCTGGTCGAGGCCATGCGGGGCGAAGGTCGTGGTCTCGAGCCCGAACCAGTTCACGCCGGTGATGCGCACCGCATTGCCGTCCGCATCGATGATCTGGTTGCCGGAGGTCGATAGAAAGCTCGCCTCGGGCGTGGGCGCATCGTTGTCGATGATGGTGCCGATGGCGGTACGGTCGCGCCAGGTCGCGTTCACCGGGTTGCTCAGCGCGACGGTGAAGGTCTCGTCCGCCTCGATCACCGTGTCGCCCTTGATGGCGACGGCGAAGGTCTTGGTCGTCTCGCCCGGCGCGAAGGTGATGACGGTGCTCTTATTGACGTAGTCCTCGCCGGGCAGCGCCGTGCCCTTGTAAGGCGTCGCGGTCACGCTGACGGCCTCGGACCAGGCCTTGCTAAGGGTGACGGTGAAAAGGGCGTTGGTGGTGCCGGAATCACCCTCGATGACGGTCGTGTCGGCGATGCCGATGGTGGGCACGCGATCGGTGTCATGGATGATGCCAACGCCGGTCGCGCCCGTCACCGTCGCGCCATGGACGTTCGACAATTCGACGGTGAAGCGCTCGCTCGCCTCCGCCACACGGTCGCCAACCACGGCGACGGTGACGGTCTTCACCGTCTCCCCCGCCGCGAAGGTCAGGCTACCGGCCTTGGCGAGGAAGTCGCTGCCCGCCAGCGCCGTGTCGCCGACCGTCGCGTAGTCGAGCGTGACCGCCTGGCTCCAGGCCTTGGACAGGCGGATGGTGAAAGTCATGTCGCTGGTGCCGGAATCGCCCTCGGTGATCACGGCGTTGCCGATGCGCAGGGTGGGCGGCGTGTCGTCATCGATGATGCGACCGATCCCCTCCCCATCCGCGATCACCGCGCCGGCGGCGCCGGTGAGCAACAGGCGGAAGGTCTCGTTCGCCTCGGCGACCGTGTCGCCGTTGACGTAGACGCGCACGAGCTTCTTCGTCACCCCGGCCGCGAAGGTCACGCTGCCCGCCGTGGCGACATAGTCCGACCCGGCCAGCGCCGTGCCGTTGGCCGTCGCGTAGTCCACCACGACCGGCGTGTCGGAAGCCTCGGAGAGGGTCAGGGTAAACCAGAAGGACTTGGTGCCGCCGCTGCCCTCCACGGCGGTGAGGTCGCCGACGGAAACCGCCGGCAGGTCCGATACGACGGCGCCGTTCAGCGTGAAGCTGTCGGGCACGTTGTCGGTGCCGCCGCTGCCGAGGAAGCCGAAGGAAACGCTCTGATCGGCCGCCACCGTGCCGTTCCAGGTCATGTTGCGCACGACGTAGACGTCGCCGACATGGCTGACGATCTCGGCGTTCCAGATCTGGGTGATGAGGAAGTTGGCGACAAAGGACAGGGTCCAGCCCTGGAATCCCGCCGTGCCCGCCGTCAGCGTCACGGCGGCGTTGAAGCCGTCGGCCCATTCATCGGTGAGACGATAGTCGACATTCAACGCCATGACCGCTCCATGCCTTCCTTGCCCGAACGCACCGACAGATAGATCAACTATTCATCAATCGTTGAGTCCCAATCGCGAGATTCATCGCAAAACGCCCACAAAGACGGCAGCCCGCCATAACGGCGAGACGAGCAGGTTGCACAGAATCACCCGCACCAGATGAAAGCCCAGGACCAGCGGCACAGCGAGGTTGAGTGCCTGCGCCGTCACCGCCATCTCCGGCATGCCACCCGGCGCCATGCCGAGAATCACGGCTGTCAGAGGCAGGCCGGTGGCGACGCCGATCCCCACAGCCGCCACGGCCAGCAGCAGCGACACCGCGACCGCCGAGGCAAGCCCGGCGATGACCAGCCGGCGCGAGGCCCCGCCCCGCCCTTCCTGCGCCAGCAGCAGACCGAGGCTCGCCCCCATGGCGAGCTGGGCGGCGTCCACCATCCAGCGCGGCACACCGGAAGGCAGCATGCCGTTGGCCGAGAGGAGCATCGCCAGCAGGCAGGGGACGAGCATCGCCGCATTGGTCATCCGCAGCCGCATGCCGAACCAGGCGACCACCGCCCCGGCGGCGAGCAACATCAGCAGCCCGCCCCAATGCAGCGGCGGTATCGCCGCGACGAAGGCCGCGCCTCCTCCCCCACCGCCGCCGCCGAACAGCGCCAGCGTCACGGGGTAGAGCAGCACCACCAGCGCCATGCGGATGGATTGCGATAGGGTCACGGCCGAAACCGCCGCGCCCGCTTGGGCCGCCAGCACCGCCATGGTCACGACGCCGCCCGGGATCGCCGCGAAGAAGGCGGTGCGGGCATCGCTCCCCGCGATGCGCCGATGCAGCGGCGCGACCGCCAGCCCCGCGAGCATCGCCAGCACCCCGCCTGCCAGCATCGCCGGCAGCGCCGCGAGCACTGCCTCCAGCACCGGTCGTGTGAAGCCCTGTCCCAGCGCCAGGCCCAGCACCACAAGCGCCGCCGGCCGCGCCTGGTTCGGCACCGCCGCGGCGCCGCGCAGCGCCAGATACGCCGTCGCGATCATGGCGCCGATCATCCAGCCCAGGGGCAAGCCCAGCGCGGCGAGAATTCCGCCGGCGAGAAGGCTCAGCAACAGGGTGCGCAGCAGGGCGTCGTAGGGCTCGGGCAAGATGGGCGGAGCTTCGCCTGCACGGCGGCTCGCGTCAAAGCCGACCGATTTACCAAACCTTCATCGAACGTCTCGCACCATGATACCGGAACAGGGTGCCATGCCGACCGACCTCACCGTCCGATCCGTTTCCGCCGCCACATCGGCCCGCAACGTCGATCGCACCATCATGCCCGAGACGACGGCGGAGACGGAGGCCCTGGCGCCCACCATTCCGAACCCCAAGCTGCGGCTCGACAGCAGTCTCGGCATGGTGGTGCTGGAATTCCGGGGCAATTCGGGCGAGGTGGCGAACACCATCCCTTCCTCCCGCATCATCGAGGCCTATCTGTTTGGTCCCGGCAATTCGTGGTGTGGATCTGCGGTGAACCTGTGCGGCTCA
>JAYSDS010000031.1:0-52072 GCA_041914265.1 Roseomonas sp. | reverse complement strand
CCGCATCAGCGTCGGATACCGGGAAGGGGCGCCGAAAGGCGCCCCTTTCTGCGTTCAGGGGGTGGGCAAGGCCGCCAGGCCCGAAACGCGCAACGCCCCGCCCAGGCGCAGCGCCGCGCCGATGATGCGCCCCTTGCCGCGGAAGGCTTCCGCCCGCGCCAGCCCGGCCTCCAGCGCCCGGTCGCGCTCCGCCTCGCTGAGTGGCCCGACATCGACGGTGACGAGGCGTTCCCCCAGGTCGCTGTCGGGATCGAGGGAAACGGCAGGCGCACGCCTCACGACGGGGCTGTCGCAATCCACCGCATTGGCGATCAGCGTCGCCGCGGCGTCGGCGGTCGCCGCATCGCGCGCCAGCACCGTGACCGCATCCGCGATGCCGAGGGAAAAAGACCGCCCATGCCGGCCCGAGGTCGCGACGCCCCCGATGCCGGATCCGGCTGTGATGCGCAGCCCGCCCTGCAGGGCCAGCCGCAAGGGATCGTCCGCGAGGCCGATGGCGAGCGTTTCCCCGGGCGCCACATGCACCGCGATGTCGCCCCCATCATTCACATAGGCACGGCGCAGCGGCGCGGCGTCGCGCATCGCTGCCAGCAGCGCATCGGCGACAGCCCCCGCCACGGCGGCCATGGGCGTGAGGAAGATCGGCGCGAAGGGCATGCAGGCCGCGACCATGCGCCGGGCGATGGGATGCGTAACGTGAGGCGTCTCCGACATCGGGCGGCGCAGTTCCGTGAGCTCCGCGACCAGGCCGGGAAGGATGGAGGGGAAAAGGGCTGCCGCCGCGGCCTCTGCGGCACGCACCGCCGCCGGGGTGCCCCAGGCACGCAGCACCACGTCGATGGGGCCATCGGAGAGATGGAGGCGATCGCCGGCCAGGCGCTGGATGGTGGTCATCGGGCGATCGGGAGGGGCCTTGCCGCTCCCGAGCCCGCCCCGCCAAATGGCAGGGGCATTTGGAGAACCGGCCCCTGGCGCCGGGCATAGCGGTTACGCTGATACGATTGCCTCTGAGCGGTGTATCCGGCTGGGCTCCATGGGCTTCCAGGCCGTTGGCGGAGGGCAGTGCGCTGGAGACTCCTCCCCGACGTCACCGCCTGAACGGCCAGGGGTTACCGGGGTGCCATGTCTCCATCCGCAGATCCTCGCCCAGTCCTTGCAGCACCTCCGCGACCGGGGTGACCTCGCTCATATGGCCGCCCAGCCGCTGATACAGCGTGCGCGGCAGGGTGAATTCGATGGGCGCGACGATGGCCGGCGTGGGCACATGCCCGAAGGCGCGCTTCGGCAGGCGCAGCACATCCGCCATCACCGTGATGCCCCCGCCGGGCCACAGATAGACCGGCGCGCCACCCATGGTGACGCGTGTCTCCCCCACCTGGACGGAGCGCGTCAGCAGCACCGGATTCTCCGTCACGCCTGCGCGCAGCGATCCGCCCGCGCCCGCGACGAAGATCACGGAACACAGCGATGGCTCGCAATTCTCCCCGATGCGGTCCACCACCATGCGCACCGCGGCCGGCATCTCCGCCGGCACGGGCTTCAGCGCATCGTCCAGCACGCAGAACATCGCATGGTCGCCGGTCGTGCTGGTGAACAGCAGCCGCAATCCCGGCCAGGCGGTCTTGGGGTCGATGCTTTCGATGATATCCAGCGGATCGGTGATGTCCGTCCCGCCCCAGCCAAGCCCGGGCTGCGCCACCTGGAAGTACCGCCCCGGCGTGGATCGCCGCCCCCGGACGCGGATGCCGGCGGGCTTCATGTGCAGCACCTTGCCGGCCTGATGCTCCGACAGCACGCCGGTGATGTGGTCGTCCACCACGATCACCTCATCGACATGCCCCAGCCATTGCTGCGCGAAGATTCCCACCGTCGCGCTGCCGCAGCCCACGCGCATGCGGCGCTCGGGCTCACCATCGACGATCGGCGCCGCACCGGCCTGCACCACCACGGCATGCCCGCCATCGATGGTCATTTCCACCGGCTCCGCGCCGCACAGCTTCAGCAACGTCTCGCAGGTGACGACGCCTTCCTTCTTCGACCCGCCCGTCAGATGCCGCACGCCGCCGATCGACAGCATCTGGCTGCCATACTCGGCGGTGGTGACGTGTCCGACCTGCTCGCCCTTCACCCGCACCGGCGCTGCCTCGGGGCCCAGATGGCGGTCGGTGTCGATCTTCACCTTCACGCCGCAATAGCTGAACATCCCTTCCGTCACGACGGTGACGGTGTCCACGCCGTCATGCTCCGCCCCCACGATGAAGGGTGCGGGCTTGTAGTCAGGGTAGGTCGTGCCCGAGCCGACACCGGTGACGAAGACGCGCGACGGGTCGAGCAGCGTGCCATCCCATTCCTGCTGCGCGAAGGGCATGACGGGCTGGTTGCCCTCGATCGCGCGAATCAGTGCCAGCGCCGGATCAGTGCGCACCAGCACGCCATTGTCGTTGGCGTAGCGGGAACAGGCGCCGGAACGTCCGGGGCGGATGCGGCACAATACCGGGCAGGCATCGCAGCGGATGATGCCGTCGCCCTCGGCGGCGCCGAACTTCTCGCTGCGGGCGGCTCGATTGGTCATGGCGAAGGGCGGGGGAGGGAACTGCCCCGCGCCCCCTCCTCTTGCTGGCTGTCATCAAGGCGCATCGGGCACATCAGGCGGCGACCCCCCGGCGCATGGCGGATGTGGCCGCGATGTCCACGGTTCCGTCGGCGGACAGCGCCACGCCCCACAAGGATGCGGCCTGCTCCTGCGTGTAGTAGCCACGCCGTACGTCGCGCGCGACCAACGCCGGATCGCGTGAGAACGGATCGCCATAGCCGCCGCCGCCCGGCGTCATGACTTCCACACGGTCGCCCGGCGATAACGCGATGCCTTGGTCCTTCGACAGATGCAGCGGGATGCTCGTCTCGCCGCCACGGTGGATGCGAACGACATTCGGCGCGCCATCCTGCCCGCCCAGCACGCCAGGCGGACCGAAGCGACCGTGATCCATCACGAAAGAGGCGCGCGCCTCGCCGCGCAGCAGCTCCACCTCGTAATGGACGCCGAAGCCGCCGCGATGCGCGCCCGCGCCGCCGGAGCCCTCGCGCAGCGCGAAGCGCGTGAACAGCACCGGATAATACTGCTCCATCACTTCGACCGGCGCAGTCTTGCTGATGCCGATGGTCGAGCAGCCATTGCTCAGCCCGTCCTCGCCTGCATTGCCGCCATAGCCGCCGCCGGTGATCTGGTACATCACGTATCCCGCCCCGCGCGCCGGATCGACGCCGCCCAGCGCGAAGTTGCCGGAGGTGCCGGCGGGTGCCGCCGTGACTTCATCCGGCAACGCCTGCACCAGGCACAGGAAGACGGCCTCCGCGATGCGCTGGCTGACCTCCGCCGCGCAGCCGCTCACCGGCCGCGGATAGCGCGCATCGAGGAAGGTCCCCTCCGGCCGGATGATGTTCAGCGGCGCGAAGGTCCCCGCATTGATCGGCACATCGGGGAAGATGTGCTTCACGCCGAGACACACCGCCGAGTAGGTCGTCGCCCAGACCGAATTCATCGGCCCCGCGCATGGCTTCGACGACCCGCTGAAATCGAAGGTCAGCATGTCGCCCCGCCGCGTCACGGAGAGCGCGATGCGCAGCGGCTCATTCACCACACCATCGGAATCGACGAAGGCTTCCGCGCGCCAGGTGGCTTCCGGCATGCGGCGGATCTCGGCGCGCATGCGTTCCGCGGCACGCTCGCGGATCAGCGCGATCGCCTCGCGCAGCGTGTCCGCGCCATAGCGTTCCACGATCTCGGTCAGCCGCCTTTCGCCCACCAGCAACGCCGCCGCCTGCGCCTTGATGTCTCCGATGCGCTGTTCCGCGACGCGGATGTTGGACTGGATGATGGACAGGATCTCGCGATCCATCTCGCCGCGCTTGAACAGCTTCACGGGCGGCAGGCGCAGCCCCTCCTGCTCGACTTCCGTTGCATGAGCACTGAACCCGCCCGGCACCATCCCGCCCGTATCCGGCCAATGTCCGGTGTTCTGCAGCCAGCAGAACAGTGCTCCATCGACGAAGAAGGGCCGGGCGAAGCGCACATCCATCAGATGCGTGCCGCCGAGATAGGGATCGTTGACGATGTAGATATCGCCCGGTTCCGGTGCGGCGACGGCGCCTTCGCCGATCAGCCGGATCAGGTGGCCCGCCGAATGCTGCATGGCGCCGACGAAGACCGGCAGCCCGCCCTCGCCCTGGGCGATCAACGCGCCATCCGCGGCGGCGTAGATGCCGTCGGAGCGGTCATCGGCCTCCGCGATCACTGGGGAGAAGGCGGAGCGCGAGAAGGCCAGGTCCATCTCGTTGCAGACCTGCTGCAACCCGGCCTGGATGACGGCGAGGGTGAGGGCGTCCATCAGGAAGAAAGGTCGGGGGAGATG
Source organism: Roseomonas sp. (assembly GCA_041914265.1). Lineage (GTDB taxonomy): Bacteria > Pseudomonadota > Alphaproteobacteria > Acetobacterales > Acetobacteraceae > Neoroseomonas. The sequence continues at coordinate 47,663 of JAYSDS010000031.1, read as the reverse complement.
AACTCCCCCGAACCCCCTCCTTTTTCTGTCAATTGGCACCGGCCGCCGCTGTCAGTCCCCAAATTCCAAAAAACGGTGGGGGATTCGGGGGAGGTGTTCCTCCCCCGTCTTTCTTCCGTCATGCCCGCACCCTCAGATTCCCCAGCGCATCCACCACCGCCTCGCTTCCCGGTTCGAGGATGATGGTCGCATCCGCCTGCTGCAGCACGGCGGGTCCGCTCACCGTCGCGCCGGTCGCCAGCGCCTCGCGCCGCCACACCGTCGCGTCATGCCAGGCGCCATTGGCATAGACGCGCCGCGTGCCGAGCCTTGCCTCGCCGGCGTCGCCGGCCGCCAGCGCTCGCATGTCGAAGGTGTGCCGCCGTCCGACGACGCTGGTCGTCAGATTCACCAGCACGGCCCGGATCTCCGGCAGGCTGACATGGAAGCGCGCGTAATAGGCTTCCTCGAACGCCGCCTGGATCTGCCCGCGCGACGGCGAGGCCGAACCGAGCGCCACGCGGATCAGGTGCGTCTGGCCGCGGAACTGCATCTCGGCGACGCGCTGCACCTCGATGCGTTCGACCTCCGCGCCGCCGGCCGCGACGCCGGACCGCCCGCGTGCTTCCTGCGCGGCGAGTACCTCCGCGATCTCCGCTTCCGCGATGTCGTCGAGGCCGCGGTTCAGCGTGTTCACCACATCCTGCCGCAGATCCGCGACGAGACAGCCGAGGGCATTCGTCAGCCCGGGGCGGAACGGCACGAAGACCTCGGGGATGCCGATCTCGCGCGCCAGCGCGACCGCATGCAGCGGCCCCGCGCCCCCGAAGGCGAAGAGCGCGAAGTCGCGCGGGTCATGCCCGCGCGACAGCGACACCATGCGGATCGCCCCGGCCATCAGGACATTGGCGAGCCGGATCACGGCCTCCGCCGCCTGTTCGGGCGCCATGCCGAGCGGCTCACCGATCCCGCGCGCGAAGGCGTCGCGCACTTCATCCACCGACACGCGCCGCCCCGTCGACAGCAGCGCATCGGGGTCGAGTCGCCCCAGCAGCAGGTTCGCATCCGTCACGGTCGGCCGCGTGCCGCCGCGCCCGTAGCAGATCGGCCCCGGCGTGGATCCCGCGCTTTCCGGGCCGACGCGGAGCATCCCGCCGCGATCGATCCAGGCGATCGAACCGCCACCCGCGCCGACGGTGCGCACATCGACCATCGGCAGATGGATCGGCAGCCCATAGGCGATGGACAGTTCCGCGGACACTTCGGGCACGCCGCCCGCAATCAGCGCGACATCGGTGGACGTCCCGCCCATGTCGCAGGTGATCGCGTTGCGCACGCCGGCCTGGGTAAGCGTCGCGGCGGCGGCCATGACGCCGGAAGCCGGGCCGGACATCACCGTCTTCGCCGCTTCCGCCGCCACTGCGCGCGCGGGCACGGTGCCGCCATTGCCGTTCATCACCAACAGGTCGCGCGCATGGCCCGCATCGGCCAGGCGGTCCTGCAAGTGCCGGATGTAGCGATCCAGTACTGGCTGCACCGCCGCATTCACGGATGCCGTGGTGCCGCGTTCGTATTCGCGGAACTCCGACAGCAGCGCATGGCCCAGCGTGACATAGCCATTCGGCCAGATCGTCCGCGCGATTTCCCCCGCCCGCCGTTCATGGGCGGGGTTGGCATAGGCATGCAGGAAGTGGATGACGAGCGCCTCGCAGCCCTCGGCGAGCAGGGCGCGCACCTCGCGCGCCACCGCCGCTTCATCGAGGGGCGTCACGACCTGGCCCCGCGCATCCATGCGCTCCGCGATTTCGCGCCGCCATTCGCGCGGGATCAGCGGCTCGAAGGTGCCGGTCATGCCATAGGCGCGCGGGCGCGTGCGGCGGCCCAGTTCCAGCACGTCGCGGAACCCGGCCGTCGTGATCAGCCCGACGCGCGCGAGCTTGCGTTCCAGCACGGCATTCGTCGTCGCCGTCGTGCCATGCACGATCAGGTCGAGCGCGGCCGGCGTCGTCCCCGCCGCCTCGATCGCGCCGAGCACACCGCCGGCCTGATTCGCCGTGGTGGTCGGCACCTTGGCGATGCGGATGGTGCCATCGGCGTCTTGCATCACCAGGTCGGTGAAGGTGCCGCCCACATCGATGCCGGCGATGCGTCTGCTCATCGGCGTCACACCGTCAGATAGGCGCGGCGGACATCCTCATCCGCCTCGAGTGTCGCGATCGGGCCTTCCCAGCGCACCGTGCCTCTTTCCAGGATCACCGCGCGGTCGGCGACGGCGGCGGCGAAATCCAGATCCTGTTCCGACACCAGCACCGCGATGCCCTCGGCCTTCATGCGCAGCACCGCCTCGGCCATCTGCTCGACGATCACGGGGGCGAGGCCCTCGGAAGGTTCGTCGAGCAGCACGGCTTCGGGATTGCCCATCAGGGTGCGCGCGATGGTCAGCATCTGCTGCTCCCCGCCCGACATGGCGGAGGCCCGACGATGCCGCATTTCCGCAAGGTTGGGGAAGATTTCGAATAATCGTTCCGAGGTCCATGCGGCACGGCCCGGCGGTGCCGCGCGGCGGCCGACTTCCAGGTTCTCGGTCACCGTCAGGTCGGTGAAGATCCGCCGATCCTCCGGCACATAGCCGAGGCCCAGCCGCGCGATGCGGAAGGGCGCCATCCCCGCGATCTCCTGCCCCGCGAAGCGCACCGACCCGGCGCGTGGCGTCAGCAGCCCCATGATCGCCTTCATGGTGGTGGACTTGCCGGCGCCGTTGCGGCCCATCAGCGCGGCGACCTCGCCACGGTCGAGATGCAGGGCCACGCCGAACAGTACCTCCGCCGGGCCATAGCCGGCGCGCAGGTCGGACACCTCCAGCACGCGGTCAGCCATGGACGCGCCTCGCGCGCTGCGCCGCTTTGGTGCCGGCATGGCCGAGATAGACGCGCTGCACCTCGGGATCCGCGCGGACCTGTTCGGGCGTGCCGCGCGCGATGATCTCCCCGCGCACCAGCACCAGGATGCGATCGGCATGGGCGAAGACGGCGTCCATGTCGTGCTCGGTGAACAGCACGCCGATGCGCTGCTCTCGTGCGATGCCGGCCACCAGCGCCATCAGCGCCGCGCGTTCGGCTGGCGCCATGCCCGCGGTCGGTTCGTCCATCAGCAGCAGGCGGGGCTCGGCGGCGAGCGCGATTGCCAGCTCCACGCGCTTCACGTCACCATAGGCGAGCTCACCCACCGGCCGTTCCGCCTGCGCCGCCATGCCCACGCGATCGAGCAGCGCGAGCGCTTCCCCGCGATGCATCGCCATGGCGTCGGGCAGCAGCTTCCGCGTCTGCCCGTGATGCGCGATCAACGCCATCTGCACATTGCCGATGACGGTGAAGGACAGGAAGGTCTGCGCCACCTGGAAGGTGCGCCCGACGCCCAACCGGCACACCTCGCGCGGCGGCATGCCGGTGATGTCCCGCCCTTGCAGCGCCACTCGCCCGCCATCGGGCCGTAACTGCCCGCCCACCATGTTGAAGGTGGTCGATTTGCCCGCCCCGTTCGGCCCGATGATGGCGAGCATTTCCCCGGCATCGAGCGCGAAGGATACCTCCTTCGCCGCGAGCACGCCGCCGAAGCGCTTGACCAGGCCCTCGGCCGAGAGAAGCGTCATGCAGCCTGCCTCCGCAATCCGGCCAGGCCGCGCGGGAAGATCAGCACCATGGCGATGATCGCGCTGCCCAGCAGCAGCCGCCAATGGTCGGTGAGCGGCATCAGCAGGTCCTTCACCGTGTGGAAGGCCGCCGCGCCCGCGAGGGGCCCGAAGACCGACTGGATGCCGCCGAGCAGGATCATCGACAGGAAATCGACCGAGAGCGGGATGGAGAGCAGCGTCGGGTCGATCGAGCCCTTGGAGAAGGCATAGAGCCCGCCCGCCAGCCCCGCCGCCGCACCGGCGAGCGTGAAGCCCAGCCAGCGATGGGTGCGCACATCGATGCCGATCGCATCCGCGCGTGCCGCGGAATCCCGTGTCGCGCGCAGTGTCGCACCGAAGGGCGCGCGGATGACACGGTACAGGAAGACGATGGCCGCCACGCACAACGCCGCGACCAGATACAGGTACACCTCCCGCGACGCTGCCCAGCGGGACGGCCAGACGCCGACCAGGCCATTGTCGCCGCCGGTCACCTCGACCCATTGGAACACCACGGCATAGGCGATCTGCGCGAAGGCCATGGTCAGCATCGCCAGGTAGATCCCCGACAGCCGCACCACGAAGAAACCGAACAGCGCGGCGGCCGCGCCGCCCACGATCGGCGCGGCGATGAGCGCCGGTTCCATCGGCAGGCCGAGCTTCGTCACCAGCAGCCCGGCGCCATAGGCACCGAGCCCGAAATAGGCTGCATGACCGAAGGAGACGATGCCCCCATTGCCCACCAGGAAGTTGAGCGAGAAGGCGGCGAGGGCGAAGATCAGCACCTCTGTCCCGACCTTCACGCTGTAGGCGTCGAGCAGCGGCAGGGCGAGCACCGCCAGCAACGCGACGCCGGCCAGCCCCTTGCCGAAGCGGTCGAGCGGCCGCGGGTCGAGGATGCCTTCCGGCAGCACCGCGCGACCTGACGCGGCCTCCGGCTTGCCGAGCAGCCCCCAGGGCTTCACCACCAGCACCACCGCCATCAGCAGGAAGGTCAGCACCAGCGTGATCTTCGGAAACACCAGCACGCCGAAGGCCTGCAGCAGCCCGATCAGCAGCGCGGCGAGGAAGGCCCCGGGCACCGACCCCATGCCGCCGATGACGGTGACGACGAAGGCCTCGGTGATGATGGACAGGTCCATATGCGCGTTCGCACTGACGCGCGGGATCTGCAAGGCACCGCCCAGCCCCGCCAGCGCGGCGCCCAGGAACAGCGTGCCGGTGAACAGCATCGCCTGGTTCACGCCGAGCGCGCCCACCATCTCGCGATCCTGCGTCGCCGCGCGGATCAGCACGCCGAAGCGCGTCCGGTGCATCAGCAGCCACAGCAGGGCCAGCACGGCGGGCCCGACGAAGATCAGGAACAGTTCATAGGCCGGGAAGCGCTGGTCGAGGATGTAGACGCCATGCCGCAGGCCCGGCGCGCGCGGCCCGGCGATATCGACCGGCCCCCAGGCCAGCAGCACCAGATCCTGCACGATCAGCACCACGCCGAAGGTCGCGAGGAGCTGGAACAGCTCCGGCACCTTGTAGATGCGGCGCAGCAGCAGGACTTCCATCACCACGCCGAGCAGCCCGACCACCAGCGCGGAAGCGATCACCCCCACGAAGAACAGCGTCGGCGAGCGGTCGAATTCCAGCAGCCAGGGCACGATCGTCACCCCGGCATAGGCACCGAGCATGTAGAACGACCCATGCGCGAAGTTCACGATGCGCGTGACGCCGAAGACGATCGTCAGCCCCGAGGCGATGACGAAGAGCGATGACGCACTGGCCAGGCCCGACAGGGCCTGGACCAGCAGGAAGCTCCACTCCATCAGGCGTCAGCGCGGCCGCGCGGCAAGCACCTCGGCCTCGCTGAACATGTAGTCCTTGCCATCCGCGAAGCGCCAGTTGCGCAGCACGCCGCGGCCGTTCTGCAAACCCGTCTCGCCCACCCAGGCACCCAGCGTGGACTGGTGGTCCAGCCCGCGCATCGTCACCTTGCCGGCGATGGTGTCGGTCTCGAGGCCCGACAGCGCATTGATCAGCGCATCCGTCTCCAGCCCCGGCGTCTTGTTGAGCAGGTTCGCGATCATTTCCACGACCACGAAGCCCAGCAGTGAGCCAAGCCGGGGCGTGTCGTTGAACTTCGCGCGATAGGCCTCGACGAAGGTCTTGTGCGACGGCGGCGTGTCGATCTGCTCCCACGGGTAGCCGGTGACGATCCAGCCTTCCGGCGTCTCGTCGCCGAGCGGGATCATGTATTCCGGCTCGCCCGTCAGCAGGCCGAGCACCAGGCGGCGTTCGAACAGGCCGCGGGTGTTGCCCTCGCGCACGAAGGCCACCAGGTCGGGTCCGAACAGCACGTTGAAGATGGCATCGGGACGAGCCTGGAGCAGCGCGCCCACCGTCGCGCCGGCATCGACGCGGCCGAGGGCCGGGAACTGCTCGACCACCACCTCGGCGCCGGGGATGACCGAACCGATCATGCGCTTGAAGCTGGCCGCGGCCGATTGGCCGTATTCGTAGTTGGGCGCGACGATCGCCCAGCGCTTCTGCGTCTTGCCGCGCGCGGCTTCCACCAGCATGCGGGTCTGCATGTAGGTGTTGGGGCGCACGCGGAAGGTGTAGCGGTTGCCCTGCGCCATGGTCAGCGCATCGGTCAGCGCCTCGGTCGCCAGGAATAGGCGCTGCCTCTGATTGGCGAAGTCGGCGACGGCGAGGCCGACATTCGAGAGGAAGGTGCCGGCGATGAAGCTGACATTCTCGCGCGTCAGCAGTTCCTCGGCGACGCGCACCGCATCGCCGGGGGTCGAGCCATCGTCACGGAAGACGATCTCGAGCGGCCGCCCCTTGATGCCGCCTCCGGCGTTCACCTGCTCGACCGCGAGCTGCATCGCGTTGCGGTAGGGCACGGCGAAGGCCGCCATGCGCGAATAGGAATTCAGTTCCCCGACCTTGATCGGCGTGGCCTGCGCGAAGGCGGGGCGGGCCAACGTCGCGAGCGCCGCGGCGCCAAGCGCCCGGCGGGAAAGGGTGAAACGGGTCATCCGGCAAGTCTCCTGCGACATCGCTTCTGGCGGCGATGATCGGGGCGACGGGCGGCGTGCGCAATGGCGAAAGCGCCCGCCGCCCGATCCGCCCCGCCGGGCCTGCTTAGAATCCGACCAGATCACCGCCCTTGAGCTTCAGCATGGCGCGGGCCTCGGCAGGGGAGGCGATCTCCAGGGACAGTTCCTCGAGGATGCGACGGATCTTCGCGACCTGCTCGGCGTTCGACGTCGCGGCCTTGCCCTTGCCGATCCACAGGCTGTCCTCGAGCCCCACCCGGACATTGCCGCCGAGCATGCCGGCCATGGTCACGAAGGGCATCTGGTGGCGGCCGGCGGCCAGCACCGACCAGACATAGGCATCGCCGAACAGGCGGTCCGCCGTCTCCTTCATGAACATCAGGTTGCGCGGCTCGGCGCCGATGCCGCCCAGGATGCCGAAGATGGTCTGGGTGAAGAGCGGTGGCTCGACCACCTTGCGGTCCAGCATATGCGCCAGGTTGTAGAGGTGCCCGACGTCGTAGCATTCGAATTCGAAGCGGGTGCCGTGGCCCTTGCCCAGCCGTTCGACGATCTGCTCGATGTCCTGGAAGGTGTTGCGGAAGATGTAGTTGGTGGTGCCTTCGAGGTAGGGCCGTTCCCATTCGTGCTTGAAGTGCTTCACCCGCGCGGCGGACGGCGCGATGTTGAAGTTCATCGAGCCCATGTTGAGGCTGCACATCTCGGGCTTGGCCAACAGCGGGGCTGCCAGGCGCTCATCGACCGTCATGCCGAGCCCGCCGCCGGTCGTGATGTTGATGACCGCGTCGGTGGACTGCTTGATGACCGGCAGGAACTGCATGAAGACCGCCGGATCGGGCGTCGGGCGGCCGTCGATGGGGTCGCGCGCATGCAGGTGGATGATGGAGGCGCCGGCCTCCGCCGCGGCGATGGACTGTTCCGCGATCTCCTGCGGGGTGATCGGCAGGTGGTCCGACATGGATGGGGTGTGGATGGCGCCCGTGACGGCGCAGGTGATGATGACCTTGGACATGCGCGTTTCCTCCGCAAGACGCGCAATCCTGCCTCGGGCCGCCGCACATCGGAAGGCCCTACCCCTGGAGGTCGGCCCGAAGCCCCGCATCGGGCCGGGAGAGCAACGCGCGACCGCGTCCAACCCGTCCGAGGCTGCCGGCGCGCCGGTGCTTGGCGCGAACAGCCAGGCGGCCGGATGGCCGCGCGGGCGTCTGAGGCAAGAACAGACTCTCTCCGCTTCGGGCGGCCGGGCAAAGAAAAAGGCGGCCGTCCCGAAGGACGCCGCCTTTGCCAGTTCCCGGCGGGGCCGCTTACGCGGCCTTCTTCGCCTGAGCGCGTTCGATCCGACGCTTCAGGGTAAGGGCTTCTTCCGGCAGGCGCCGATCCGGCGTGCCGAGCAGGAAGCTGTCGAGCCCGCCATTGTGCTCCACGGTGCGGATGCCGTTGGTGGACAGGCGGATCTTCACCGCCGAGCCGAGCACGTCGGACCAGAAGGAGGTTTCCTGCAGGTTGGGCAGGAAGCGCCGGCGGGTCTTGTTGTTGGCGTGGCTGACGTTGTTGCCCGTCAGGACGCCCTTGCCGGTGATGCCGCAGCGGCGGGCCATGATGGTATTCCCGAAACGATCAGGGCGCGCGGAAGGACTCCCACGCGCGGGTGGAACCGAGGAAGGCGCGGCTTTTCGCCCAGACGGGCCGCCACGTCAAGTCCGGCGTACCCGGGTCAGAGCTGCAATGCGACCCAGGGGTGGCGGCGATGCTCCCACACCGCCTGTTCGGGGGCGGGAAAGCCGGGGTCGGCGAAGGCGCCCGCTGCCACGGCGACCATCTCCGGCTTGCGTTCCGGTTCCCAGAAGACCGTCCCGCCGCAATCCGGGCAGAAATGGAAGCGCAGGGAAAAGCCGCTGTCGCCGCGCCGCGTGCAGGTGGTGGCACGCCCTTCGGCCGCCGTGTCCTCCCGCCGGAAGAAGGCGGCGATGCCGAAGGCACTGCCCGTGCGGCGCTGACAGTCGAGGCAGTGGCACAGCGACACCCGCCGGGGTTCGCCCCGGCAGGCGAGGCGCAACTGCCCGCAGGCGCATTGCGCGATCCGCTGTGCCGGCGGGCTCATGCCTGCGGCGGTTGGGCCTGGCGCGCCTCGTTCAGCTCCCCGCTCTCGACCGAGGCGAGGGCATTGCGCAGCACCCCGGCCACCGCACGGTCGTCCATCGTCCGGGCGAGCAGGCCGAGCGCCCCGCCCAGCAAGGCCGAGGCGATCGAGATCGGCGCGATCTTCTGCTCCATCATGTACTCGATCGCCTTGTCCACGACGGAACCGGCGTGGCTCAGATCCTCCGGGGCCATTCCCGCGGGGTCCTGCTGCATGCGGCGTTACTCCTTGATCCAGCCGGAAGATGGTGCAGCCGCATGGGCGGCGGAACCCCCCGCGGATGCATGCCCCGTCCGCGAAGTTCTCGCCTCGGACCTCTTGCAGCGCAGCATCTGTGAGAATAAGTCGCAACCGCACAGCGGTCCAGCGGCGCGTTGCCGGGTCGCTGACGCGATCGACAGGAGCCGCATCGCCATGCGCATGGTCCGCCGACATCTTCTTCTGGCCGCAGCCTCGGGGGTCGCGCTGCCGCGCCTCGCCGCGGCGCAGCCGGCCACCCAGACCGCCCGGCATGGTCAGGGCGAGACCGCCGTGCCCCGCAGCCCGCAGCGCGTGGTCGTCTTCGACATCGCCGCCCTCGACATCCTCGACGCGCTGGGGGTCGAAGCCGTGATCGGCCTGCCCACCACGCCGCTGCCGAACCACCTCGCGGCCTATGGCGCGGAACGCTACGCCAAGCTCGGCACCTTGTTCGAACCGAACTACGAGGCGGTGAACGCCGCGCGGCCGGACCTCATCATCATCGGCGGGCGTTCCGCCCCGAAATACGCCGATCTGTCCCGCATCGCGCCGACCGTCAGCCTCTTTGCCGATGACGGACCGCACATCGACGCGGTGGCGAAGAACACCGAGATGCTGGCCGGCATCTTCGGCCGCCAGGACCGCGCCGCGACGCTGATCACGGAGATGCGCACGGCCGCGGCCGATGTGGCGGCGCGCACGCCCAGCCGCGGGCGCGGCCTGATCGTGCTGACCACCGGCACGCGAATGAGCGCCTATGGTCCCGGTTCGCGCTTCGGGCTGATCCACGACACGCTCGGCGTGCCGGCGGCGGCGCCGAACCTCACCGTCAGCAATCACGGCCAGGCGATCAACTCCGAGTTCATCCTGCAGACCAACCCGGACTGGCTCTTCGTGGTGGACCGCGATGCCGCCATCGGACGGCCGGGCGCGGCGATGCGCCTGCTCGACAATCCGCTGGTGCGCCAGACCAAGGCGTGGAAGGCGAACCAGGTCGTCACGCTCGATCCGATCGACTGGTACATCCTGCCCGGCGGCATCCAGGCCACGCGCCAGATGATCGCGCAGATCGCCGCCGCCTACGCCCGAGGCTGAGATCCGCCTCTCGCTTGCCATCGCCCTGACCCTGCTCCTGGCGCTGGCGAGCCTGTTCGTCGGCGTGGGCGAACTCGGCTGGGCCGCGCTGACGGATGCCGATGCGCGGGAGGCGGCGATCCAGCTCCTGCTGGTCAGTCGCCTGCCGCGAACGCTCGCGGTGCTGCTGGCAGGGATGGGCCTCGCCGTGGCGGGGCTGATCATGCAGTTGCTGGCGCGCAACCGCTTCGCCGAGCCCTCGACCACCGGCACCGCCGATGCCGCGGCGCTCGGGCTGCTGGTGGCGATGCTGGTCGACCCGGCCATGCCGGTGATGGGGCGGATGCTGGTCTCGGCCGGTTTCGCCCTGGCGGGAACCATGCTGTTCCTGCTGATCCTGCGGCGCATCCCGCTGCGATCCGTGCTCATGGTGCCGCTGGCGGGGCTGATGCTCGGGGCGGTGATCGAGTCCGTCACCACCTTCATCGCCCTGCGCGCCAACATGCTGCAGGCGGTGAATGCCTGGATGGCGGGCGACTTCTCCGGCGTGCTCGAAGGCCGCTACGAATTGCTGTGGATCGCCTTCGCCCTGACGCTCGCCGCCTGGTTCGCGGCGGATCGCTTCACCCTGGCCGGGATGGGCGAGGCCTTCACCACCAATCTCGGCCTGCATCATCGTCGCATCATGGCCGCCGGCATGACCATCGTCGCCATGGTCACGGCGGTGGTGGTCGCGACGGTGGGGATGATCCCCTTCCTGGGGCTGGTGGTGCCAAACCTGGTCGCGATGGCGGTGGGGGACAATGCGCGGCGCGCCATCCCCTGGGTCGCGGTGTCAGGTGCGGCGTTGCTGCTCGCCTGCGACCTGCTCGGGCGCATCGTGCGCTATCCCTTCGAGATCCCGGTCGGCGCCGTGGTCGGCGCGGTCGGCGCGGCGGTCTTCCTCACGCTGCTGCTGAGGCGCAATGCTCGCCTGGGTTAGACGACCCGGTGCAGTGCTGGTGCTGCTCGGCCTGGCCGCGGCGGTCTGCGCGGTGCTGTTCATGACGCTCGGCGTGCGCGGCAACTGGGATTTCGCGCTGCCCTTCCGGGCCACCAAGCTCGCCACCATGCTGCTGGTCGCCGCGGCGATCGGCGTGTCCACCGTCCTGTTCCAGACGGCCACGGGAAATCGGCTGCTCACGCCGGCGATCATGGGATTCGACACGCTGTTCGTGCTGATCCAGACCGTGCTGATCTACTGGCTGGGCGCCAATGCCGTGGGCTCCGTGGATCGGCGCCTGTCCTTCTTCATGGAGGCGGGGGCGATGCTGCTCTTCGCCTTCCTGCTGCATCGCCTGCTCTTCGCCGGCGGGCGGCATGGGCTGCACATGCTGGCGCTGGCCGGCGTCGTGCTGGGTGTGCTGTTCCGCAGCCTGTCGGGCTTCGTGCAGCGGCTGATCGACCCCAACGAGTTCTTCGCCCTGCAGGACCGTCTTTTCGCCAGCTTCAACAATCCGCGCCCGGCGCTGCTTGGCGTGACCGCAGTCGTGATGCTGGTCGCCTTCATCGTGGGCCTGCCCGCGTTGCGCCGTTGGGATGTGCTGGCCCTGGGGCGGGAGGCAGCGATCTCCCTCGGCATCGATCACCGGCGGGAAGTCACGCGCATCCTCGCCATCGTCGCGCTGCTGGTGGCGATCTCGACCGCCCTGGTCGGGCCGGTGACCTTCTTCGGGCTGCTGGTGGCGAACCTCGCCTATGTCCTGATGCCCTCGCACCGGCATGTGCACCTGTTGCCGGCGGCGGTGCTGCTAGGCGCGATCTGCCTGCTGGGCGGCCAGGCGATGCTGGAACATGTGCTGGGCTTCGACGGCACGCTGCGCGTGGTGGTGGATTTCCTGGGCGGGCTGACCTTCATCGCCCTGCTGCTGCGGGGGAGAGGCTGATGATCGAGGCCGAACACCTCACCAAGCGTCATGGCGACCTTGCCGTGGTGCGGGATGTGACGCTGAAGCTCCCCGCCGGTGGCATGACCGCCATCATCGGGCCGAACGGCGCGGGTAAATCCACGCTGCTGTCGATGATCGGCCGGCTGCTGCCGATGTCGGAGGGCCGGGTGCTGGTGGATGGGCTGGATGTGGCGCGCACGCCGGGCGACGTGCTGGCGCGGCGCCTCGCCATCCTGCGCCAGGACAACCATATGCCGGCACGGCTGACCGTGCGCGACCTGGTCACCTTCGGCCGCTTCCCGCACTCCCATGGCCGTCCCACGATGGAGGACCGCGCCCATGTCGATCGGGCGTTGGGCCACCTGGCGCTGGAGGCGCTGGCCGACCGTTTCCTCGACGAACTCTCGGGCGGGCAGCGCCAGCGCGCCTTCATTGCCATGGCGTTGTGCCAGGACACCGACTACCTGCTGCTGGACGAACCGCTGAACAGCCTCGACATGAAGCATGCGGTGGCGATCATGCGCCTGCTGCGCCGCGCCGCAACGGAGCTGCGCAAGACCGTGGTCCTGGTGCTGCACGACCTGAACTTCGCCGCCTGCCACGCCGACCGGATCGTGGCGATGCGCGATGGGCGCGTGGTGGTGCAGGGCGCACCCGAGGAGATCATGCGGCCCGAGGTGATCCGCGCGATCTACGACCTGGACGCGACGATCCACGATGTGAATGGCGCTCGGGTGGCGTTCTACTATCGGTGAGAGAGAGGGGAGTGCCTGAACTCCGCTGAGCCAAGGGCCTTTCTGACCGGTTGCGCTGCGATGGAAGCCGGAGGGGCAAAGCCCCTCCAATTCCGACAGCGGAAGTGGCCGGGCCATCATCTTGCGGACCATTGGGCCTGTTGGCCCGCTCGCGATATCGAACGGCGCATCGTGCCCCACTTGGCGCCGAGCGCGAACTGGGCTCATCCGCTGCCTGCGATACTCGCCGCCCGTCTCCGAGGCCGCCGGACGCCGCCCCGCAGCCTACGTCGTCGCCTCGCCCAGCCGCGCTGCGCGTGGCCGATCCAGATCGGCCTCCGCCTGGGCCCGTGCTGCTGCTTCCGCCGCGGCGACCGCTTGTGCCTGGCGACGCCACATCTCGGCATAGAGCCCGTCCTCAGCGATCAGCGTGGCATGGGTCCCGCGTTCGGCGATGCGCCCGTCCTGCAGCACGATGATCTCATCGGCCTCCACGACCGTGGACAGGCGGTGTGCGATGACCAGCGTGGTGCGGTTGCGGGAGACGTCGCGCAGCGCGGTCTGGATCTCCTGTTCCGTGCGGGTGTCGAGGGCGCTCGTCGCCTCGTCCAGGATGAGGATGCGCGGGTCCTTGAGGATGGTGCGCGCGATGGCCACGCGCTGCTTCTCGCCGCCGGAGAGCTTCAGCCCGCGCTCCCCCACCCGCGTCGCATAGCCTTCCGGCAGGCGCATCACGAAGTCATGCACCTGCGCGGCGCGCGCGGCGGCCTCGACCTCCGCATCGGTCGCGCCTGGGCGGCCATAGGCGATGTTGTAGCGGATGGTGTCGTTGAACAGCACCGTGTCCTGCGGCACCACGCCGATCGCCTGGCGCAGGGAGGCCTGCGTGGCCGAGCGCACATCCTGCCCATCGACCAGCACCGCACCGCTCGTCGCGTCGTAGAAGCGGAACAGCAGGCGGGAGATGGTGGATTTCCCCGCCCCCGTCGGCCCGACGATCGCCAGCATCCGCCCCGGCGGCACGGTGAAGGAGACGCCCTTCAGGATCACCCGGTCCGGGCGGTAGCCGAAGCGCACATCCTCGAAGCGGATCTCGCCCGGTCCCTTCGCCAGCGCCGGGGCACCGGGCGCGTCCTGCACCTCGGCCGGGACGGAGAGCAGGGTGAACATCTGCTCCATGTCCGTCAGCCCCTGCTTGATCTCGCGATAGGCGAAGCCGAGGATGTTCAGCGGCTGGTAGATCTGGATCAGGTAGGTGTTGACCAGCACGAAATCGCCCACGGTCATGTGGCCTTGCGCGATGCCCGAGCCCGCCAGCAGCATCGTCACCGTCAGCCCCACCGCCATGATCAGCGCCTGGCCGGCGTTGAGCAGGTTCAGCGTGGTCTCGGACCGGACATAGGCGCGCTCGTAGCGCGTCAGGCTTTCCTCGTAGCGGTGGGCCTCGTGCGTTTCGTTGTTGAAGTACTTCACCGTCTCGTAGTTCAGCAGGCTGTCCACCGCCTTGGTGTTCGCCTCCTCGTCCACCGCGTTCATCGTGCGCCGGAAGCGCAGCCGCCAATTGGTGAACAGCAGCGTGAAGGCGACATAGACGAGGATCGTCGCGATCATCGTCAGCGCGAAGGAGGCAGCGAACATCCACCACAGGATCGCGGCGACGAAAGCGATCTCGACGATGGTCGGGATGATGTTGAACAGCAGGAAGTTCAGGGAGGTCGCGATGCCGCGCACGCCCCGTTCGATCACCCGCGACAGCCCGCCGGTCGCGCGGTCCATGTGGAAGCGCATGGACAGGGCGTGCAGGTGCTCGAAGACTTCCAGCGCCACGCGCCGCCCGGCCCGCGCCTGCACCTTGGCGAAGACGGCGTTGCGCAACTCCCCGAAGCCGGTGGCCAGCACGCGCAGCAGCCCGTAGCCGAGGACCAGCGCGGCCGGGATGGTCAGCACGGCGCCGACCCCCTCCTTCGGCGCCAGGGCATCGACCGCGCGGGCATACATGATCGGCACCAGCACGTTCGCGACCTTCGCCGCGGCCAGCAGCACCATCGCCGCGACGACGCGCGCGCGCAGCTCCGTCTCTCCCTTGGGCCAGAGGTAGGGGGCGATGCGCATCAGGGCGCCGAGGTGGTTCTCTCGGACGCGGGGTTCGGCGGTTGGCACGCGGTCAGGCTCCGGTCAGGCCCCGGCAGATGGGGCCGGGGGGCGGGAAGGGGAAGCGCCCCCCGGCGCATGGGCGCCATCCGCGTGGCGGATGCAAGACCCCCGGGGCTGTGAACTGGTGCATTGCATGACCGGTCCGATCGCCCCAAAACAGCCCGAAATGACCAAGCACGCTAGGCCCGGGCACGGCACCCCATGAAATCCGACCTTCGCAGCAAGCAGCAGCGCATTGCGGGGCTGGCGGCGCCGCTTCGCCCGGTCGCCGGCAACCTCGCCATCGCCGGCACGACGGCCGTCAGCATCACGCGCGCGCTGATCCGCCATGGCGCGTCCAACCAGCTCGCCCCGTTTTCGGGCGGCAACTGGGGCGGGCGCATCCCGGCCGGCGGGCCGCCCAACCTGCGCGCCTTCGACCCGCCACCGCGCCAGGGCGCCGACCCCTTCGGCCTGAACCGCGTGTCGACCGAATTCGGCCGCTGGATCAACGCGACGCTCGGGGTGCGCCAGGTCGATGCCGCCATCGACCGGATGGATTATGACGAGGCGCACGCCATGTCGCTGTCCAACACCGATCCCTACCGACTCGACCACACGGATGAGATCGCGCATGAGGCGATCCGCCAGGGCGCGGGCAATTGCGGCTACATCGCCTCGACCGCCTTCTCGCTGATGCGGCATGCGGGGGTGGCGCCGATCGACCTCATCCTGATCCTGCCCCACAGCGGCACGCGCCTGTTCCGCAACCACACGGTCGCGGTGCTGGGCATCCCGGACGTGGACGGCAACCAGAAGGTCCCGCCCTATGAGCAATGGGCGGATGTCGCGGTGCTGGCCGATGCCTGGGTGGACGAGCAGAGCGTTCCGGCTTCCCTGCTGGGCGAGCGCTGGCCGCGCGACACCTACCAATACTATTCCTACTGCCGGGTGCGGCCAGGCGGGGAGTGAGAGCGGGGGGCTCGCCGAGCGGCCGGGGCCCGCGCTACAGGGAAGCCATGCCTGACCCTGCCTTTCAGCGCCACATCGATGCCTGCAACAATATCGGCTCGCCCGCCGGGCTGATCCCGTTCCGCATCGGCACCGCGCAGGTCGGCTGGGTGTCCCCTGAACTCGCCCAGGCCCTGACCTTCCGTCCCCGCGACTTCCATTTCGACCGGGACGGCATCGCGCTCGCCGCACGGCTGCGGAGCGCCGGCATGCGCAGCAATGCCCTGGCCGAGGCGCTGCCGGACCTGGCCGGCGGCGGCTTCCTGCGGATCCGGCGTGAGTTGTTCGATGTGCGGGGGACGAGCGCCGGCCCGGTGCTCGCCACCCTCGACCGTGGAGCGCTGCCGGCCTTCGGCGTCATCTCCCAGGGCGTGCATGTGAACGGCCTGGTCCGGCGCGCGGACGGGCTGCATGTCTGGGTGGGCGTACGGGCGCGCGACAAGGCGGTCGCGCCGGGTCAGCTCGACAACATCGTCGCGGGCGGCATCCCGGCCGGGCTCCGTCCGGAGGAATGCCTGGTCAAGGAAGCCGTCGAAGAGGCGAGCCTGGACCCCATCCTGGCCGGCACGGCGCGGTCGGCGGGGCGCGTTTCCTATGTCATGGCGAATGGCGAGGGCCTGCGGCGGGACGTGCTGCATGTCTACGACCTCGACATCCCCGAAGGCCTGGTGCCGGTGCCCAATGATGACGAGGTGGAGCGCTTCGAGCTCTGGCCCGCCGCGCGGCTGGTCGAGGCGGTGCGCGAGTCCGATTCGATCAAGTTCAACGTGAACCTGGTGCTGATCGACCTCTTCCTGAGGCAAGGGCTGATCCCCGACCCGGACGGCGCGCTGCGCGCCGGGCTCGACCAGGGGCCGGAATAGCCGCCGCGGGGTCCGGGGGGCGGCCCTGCCTCGACCGCCGGCAGCCGTGCCGGTCCTCGGGCGTGGCGGAAGGGGCAAGCATTCCGCAATCTCTTCCGCGGCAAGCTGAACGAAGGTGATCCGTGGCACGCGATTGCAACCGCGCTGCTCTGGACTCCTGCGCCCGCTGTGGCCAACTGCGTTCAACAGCGTGCCGACACGGCCCGACCGCCCCTCGAAGAGAAGCCGATGACCTCGACCCGCCTCCTCTACCGCCTGGCCTTGCTCGCCCCGGTGGCCCTGCTGCCTTCCTGCGGCCCGAGCCGCGAGACGACGCAACGCATCACCGGGCTCGAAAGCAGCCTCGCCGCTTCCGAGGCCGAACGGCGGACCCTGACGGCGCGCGTGGCCGAGCTGGACCGCACCGTGGCCGAGGAACGGCGCCTGCGCGGCGACCTGACCGTCATGGAACGCCGCCTGACGCGGGCGCAGAGCGACCTTCGCACGGCCCAGACCGGCCGTGGCACCGCCGAGCAGGAGGCCGCGACCCTTGCCCGCCGGGCGGAGGAGGAGGAGCGCCGCCTTGCTGCGCTGCGCGGCGATACCGGCCAGGCGGAGACGGTGCTTGAGCAGCGCCGCGGCGCCGTCGCCGCGAGCGAGACGCGCCTGACCGGCCTGCGTGAGCAGATGAACGCCCAGGAACAGCGCCTGGCCGCGCTGCGCAGCGACACGGCCGCGACCGAGGCGCGCCTGACCGCGCTGGGCGGCCGCGCGACCGATGAGGAGCGCCGGCTGACCGCCCTGCGCGCAGACACCAGCGCGACCGAGCGCCGCCTCGCCGACCTTGGTACGCGCGCAGAGGCGGAGGAGCGCCGCCTGACCGGCCTGCAGCAGCGCAGCACCGAGCAGACGGGCCGCATCGCGGAGCAGGAATCGCGGGCGAACGCCGCCCGGCAGGCGGCCAATGCCGCTGAGACGGAGGCTTCCGCGCGCCGCCAGACCGTCGCGCAGATCGAGGCCGAGCTGCAGCGCCTGACGGCCTCGCGCGAGCAGGCGACCAACGAGCTGCGCGGGCTGCAGACCCGCAGCGCCGAGCTGCGCAACACCGTGGCCGAGGCTGAACGCCGGGTCGCCACGCTGCGGGAGAACGCCGCGGCCGAGGAGCGCCGCGTCGCGACGCTGCGCGAGGAAGCGGCCGCCGCCGAACGCACCGCCGCCGAACGTCGCGCCGAAGCCGCCGCGGCGCAGCGCCAGCGCGGCGAGCTGTCGAGCCAGGCCGATTCGCTGCGCAACGAAATCGCCACTGCCGAACGTCGGCGTGCCGAGTTGGTCGGGCAGGTCGCGGCGGCCGAGACACGGTTGAACGAGCGGCGCGGAGAGCTGAACGAGCTGGAAGCCCGGATCCGCCGGGCCCGGGAAGCGACCCAGGGCATGCCGGTGACGGTCACGGCACCCGCACCGGAGGCGCCGGCCGCAACGCCGCGGCAGTAGGCGTCGCGCCGGGCCGCCAGAGCTTGGCGTTGGGTGCTGGACGCATCTCGGTCAGGCCTTGGCTTCGGCTGTGATGCCCGGTGCCAGGTGGTTCTTTCCAAGAGACTTCCTGATGACCCGGCTGCTGTTGGCGTTGGAGGGGCTTTGCCCCTCCAGACCACCCCAGCAAAGGCCGAAAGGCCCTTGCGAACCTCAACCTGGCTCTGGGCATCGCTGACAGGATGATGCCGAGACCCGCCCTTGCGCCCGAAAGGCGCTGCGAGGGATCGGCATGGACATCGCGCCCAGCACCAAGTGTCGGCGGTCCGGGCCGCACTGTGGCCAGGGGACCCCATCGACGTTGCTCAGCAACGCCGGTGGGAACCCGGCGGGGAGGTCCGGAGGGGCGGCGCCCCTCCGGCTTCCATCCGGTCAGGAAAGCGCTTGGGCCTTTGCCGGGATGAGGCCCCCTGTTCACTCCGCCGCGCGCAGTACCAACGTCAGCGTATCCAGCACGTGGCGGATATGGGTCTCCATCAGCCTGGCGGCCTCGTCGTACTGTCCGGCTCGGCACAGGCGCAGCAGATCGAGGTGCTCGGCCTGCGCGCGGCGCTGGTACTCGGTGCTCGCGGCGAGCTGCACGCGGGTGTAGCGGTCGGATTCCTGCAGCAGCGTCGTAACCGTCGCCAGCGCGCGCGGACGGCCGGCCCTGGCATAGAGGCCGAGGTGGAAGGCCGTGTTCAGCTCGCCCCAGCGATTGACCGCATGGGTGTCGATCGCCTCGGCGTAGTCCTCGAGCAGGCGGTCGAGCGCGACGAAATCCTCCATGGTGAGGTTCGGCGCGGAACTGCGCAGCAGATAGGGTTCAAGGATCGAGCGAAGCTCCAGCGTCTCGGTCATCCGCTCCGGTGAGAGCGGGGAGACCGTCGCGCCGCGCTGCGGTTCGATCGTCACCAGCCCTTCGGCATCGAGCTGGAACAGCGCCTCGCGCACCGGAATGCGGCTGATGCCGAACTCGGCCGCCAGCATGTCCTGCTGCAGCTTCATCCCCGTCGCGTAGCTGCCGTCGAGGATGCGGCAGCGGATGGCCTCGATGACCGCGCCGGTGACGGTCTTGTGGCCTTCGCCGAGGGTGGCGGTGCGTGCGGCGCGGCGTCCCATGTCGTTGATTCCACTGCTTTCCTATAATTTATAAATTCTTCTTGACGATGGCAATTTATAAATTCTAGAAAGAGCCAGACCTCAAGGAGGGACAGGCCAATGGCGCAGAAGGTGAGCTGGCGGGGCGTCTTCCCCGCCGTGACGACGCAGTTCCGCGAGGATTTCTCCCTCGATGTGGACGCGACGCGGAAGGTCATCGCCGGGCTGATCCGCGACGGCGTCTCGGGCCTGGTGGTCTGCGGCACGGTCGGTGAGAACTGCTCCCTGACGACGGCTGAGAAGGTCCAGGTGATCGAGGCCGCGGTCGACGTGGCGAAGGGCAAGGTCCCGGTCGTCGCCGGTGTCGCGGAATTCACCACCGCCTTCGCGATCGACACCGCGCGCGCGGCGCGGAAGGCGGGCGTGGACGGCATCATGCTGATGCCCGCGCTGGTCTACTCCGCGAAGCCGCATGAGACGGCGGCGCATTACCGCACCGTCGGCACGGCCATCGACCTGCCGCTGATGGTCTACAACAACCCGCCCATCTACAAGAACGCGGTGACGCCCGACATTCTCGCCTCGCTTGCCGATGTCGAGACGATCCAGGCTTTCAAGGACTCCTCGGGCGACACGCGCGCCTTCACCGATTTGCGCAACATGGTGGGCGACCGTTTCACGCTGTTTGCCGGCCTCGACGACACCGTGGTGGAGAGCATCATGCTCGGCGCCGTGGGCTGGGTGTCGGGCATGTCGAACGCCTTCCCGCAGGAAGGCGAGACGCTGTTCCGGCTGGCCGCCGCCGGCCGCTACACCGAGGCGCGCGCGCTGTATGACTGGTTCATGCCGCTGCTGCACCTCGATGCGCGGCCGGACCTCGTGCAATGCATCAAGCTGTGTGAGGCGATCATGGGCCGTGGTTCGGCGCTGACCCGCCCTCCGCGCCTCGCCCTGCCCGAAGACGATCGCCGCATGGTCGAGACGCTGATGGCCAGGGCCCTGGCCACCCGCCCCTCGCTGGCCCCTTTGGCGGCCTGACACGCGCACCGAACCGCGGCCCGAGGCCAAGCCTCGGGCCGGGAGCGCACAGCGCGACCGCGCCCAGCCCGCCAGCCGCCGCCAGAGCGGCAGTGCCGGGCGCGAAAGCCAAGCGCGCGGACGCGCGCGCCGGCGCCTGAGGCAAACACAAGACTCCTCCCACACACGGCTTCACGGTTCTGACCCGGAGATTCCGATGCAGTTCGGACGTCGTTCCCTTCTCGCCGGCGGTGCCGGCCTGGCGCTGCCGAGCACGCTGATCGGCACGGCGCGTGCCCAGCGCGCAGCACCTCTGCGCTTCGTGCCCTCGACGCCGCTGCCCGCGCTCGATCCCATCGTCGCGACCAGCTATGTCATCCGCAATCACGGCTACCTGGTCTACGACACGCTCTTCGCGACGGATGAGAACTACCGGGTCCGCCCGCAGATGGTGGAGCACTGGGAGACGGCGCCGGACGGCCTGTCCTGGACCTTCCAGCTCCGCGACGGGCTCGTCTTCCATGATGGGGAGCCGGTGCGCAGCGCGGACTGCATCGCCTCGATCCGCCGCTGGTCGGCGCGCGACGCCTTCGGCCAGACCATGGCCGCCGCCGTCGAGGGCTATGAGGCCAAGGACGCCCGCACCTTCACCATCAAGCTGAAGCGTCCCTTCCCGCTGATGACGGAGGCGCTGGGCAAGCTCTCCTCCAACGTGCCCTTCATGATGCCGGAGCGCGTGGCCAGCACCGATCCGTCGCGCCCGATCACGGACGCCACCGGCTCCGGCCCCTGGCGTTTCCTGCCGGGCGAATGGGTGCCGGGCCAGCGCGTCGCCTATGAACGCTTCGCCCAGTACAAGCCGCGCGAGGAAGCGCCGTCCTGGGCGGCGGGCGGCAAGGTCGCGAAGATCGACCGCATCGAATGGCTCGGCATCACCGAGGCGCCTGCCGTCGCCGGCGCCATGCGCCAGGGCGAGATCGACTGGTGGGAGCAGCCGCCGGTGGATCTGCTGCCGGTGCTCAAGCGCGACCGCAATATCGAGATCCTGAACGTCCCGCTCGGCTTCATGCTGCTGATGCGCTTCAACCATCTGCAGGCGCCGTTCAACAACCCCGCGATCCGTCGCGCGGTGATGATGGCGGTGAACCAGGACGACTACATGCAGGCCGTGGCCGGGTCGCCGGAATGGTATGCGACCTGCAAATCCTACTTCACCTGCGGTACGCCGCTCTCCTCCGATGTCGGTTCGGCCGCCGTCGGCAATGACGTCGAACGCGCGAAGCAGATGCTGCGCGAGGCTGGGTATGCGAATGAGAAGGTCGTGCTGCTCGCGCCCGCCGACCAGCCCATCGCCTACAACCAGGCGCAGGTCAGCGAGAACCTGCTGAAGCGCCTGGGCATGAATGTGGACTTCATCACCACGGATTGGGCGACCTTCGTCTCCCGCCGCAATAATCGCGGGCCGGTGGACCAGGGCGGCTGGTCGGCCTTCCACACGCTGTGGTCGGGGGCGGACCTGACGAACCCCGCCATCAACCCGCTGATCCGCGCGAACGGCACGGCGGCCTGGCTCGGCTGGCCGGAGGATCCGACGCTGGAAGGGCTTCGCGACCAGTGGCTCGCGACCTCCGACGGGGCGGCGCAGACGCGCATCGCGAAGGAGATGCAGGCCCGCGCCTTCGAGACGGTGCCCTTCGTGCCGACCGGATCGGTGGAACAGCCCATGGCGTATCGCAAGGCGCTGACGGGGATGATTGTCTCGCCGGTGCAGTTCTTCTGGAACATGGAAAAGCGGTGAGGGGGCATTGGAGAGGGGCTCTGCCC
The DNA here is from genome assembly GCA_041914265.1 of Roseomonas sp. Lineage (GTDB taxonomy): Bacteria > Pseudomonadota > Alphaproteobacteria > Acetobacterales > Acetobacteraceae > Neoroseomonas. The sequence continues at coordinate 25,408 of JAYSDS010000031.1, read as the reverse complement.
TCTCTCCGAGCCTCGCCTCGGCAACGGCTGACCTGATTACCCGGTTGCTTGCGCTGTGGATGTCAGAGGGGCTTTGCCCCTCCGACACCGCCCCAGCAAAGGCCGAAGGGCCTTTGCAAACCTCCACTTGGCGCTGGGCGCCACGGTCAGAAGGGTGCCGAAGCCCGCTCTTGCGCCTGAAGCGCGCTGCGAGGGCTTGGCCTCGGCGTCACGCCCGGAGCCAAGTTCCGGCGGTCCAGACCACACTTGTGGCTAGGGGACCCCATCGACGTTGCGAAGCAACGCCGATGGGAACCCGGCGGCGAGGTCCGGAGGGGCGGCGCCCCTCCGGTTCCCATCCGGGCGAGCGGCAGCCCTCCCCGGTTTGACGTTCCGCATGCCGCCGTCGAATCTTGCGGCCATGAGGGATGGAATCGCCTGGTCGAATGACCTGCTCACGCTCGCGGCGCGCTATGGCGGCCGCATCGCCGTCACTGACGGCATCGCATCGATGGATTTCGCGACGCTCGCCGCCCGCGCCCACGCGCTCGGACACCGGCTGCGGGCGGCGGGGGCGATGCCTGGTGCGCCGGTCGCCTCGCTGGTGCCGAACGGCGTCGATGCGCCCTGGGTCAGCCAGGGCCTGACCATCGCCGGCATGGCGGAAGTGCCCGTCAACGCCCATTCCACCGACGCGGAGATCCTCTGGTTCGCTGAACTGACCGGCTTCCGCCGCATCCTCGTCCCTGCGGCGCAGCAGGCCCGTCTCTCGGCGCTCGGCTTCGAGGCCTGGCCGATCGAGGAGATCGCGCCGCAGCCCGACCCCACACCCCTGCCGCCCGCGCCGGCCGATGCCTGGGGACGGCTGATCTTCAGCTCGGGCACCACGGGCCGACCGAAGGCCATCGTGCATACCCATGGCGGGCGCTGGACCGCGCATCTGCTGCAGCGCGCCGTGTTGCCCTTCACGCCGGGGGCCGGGGATCGCGTTCTGCTGATGACGCCCTATGTCCACGGCGCGTCGCTGCTCGCCGCCGCCTGGCTGGAACAGGGCGCCGAGGTCGTGCTGCAGGACGGCGTGCGGGCCGAGGCGGTGGAGCCCATCCTAGCCGCCGGCCCCTCGGCGATCTTCGCGCCACCCACCGTGCTGGCGAAGATCCTGTCGCTGTTCCCGGGGCGCCGCTTCGCCGGCGTGCGCTGCATCTTCACCGGGACCGCCACGCTCAGCCGCGACCTGTGGCAGCGCGCCGCCGAGGCCTTCGGCCCCGTGGTGCGCGTGACCTACGGCATGAGCGAGTGCTTCAACCCCATCACCGTGCTGGAAGCGGCCGAGGTGGCCGAGGTGATGACCTCGCCCGATCAGGGGCTCGGCGCCTGTCTCGGCTGGCCCGCGCCGGGCGTGGAGATCGCCATCCGCGATGAGGCCGGCGCGGCGCTGCCGCCAGGCGAACCCGGCGAGATCTGGCTGCGTGCGCGGCACATGAACAGCGGCACGATCAGCGCGGCGGGCTTCGTCGCACGTCCGCCCGGCGGCTGGCACCGCACGGGGGACCTCGGTGCGGTCGATGCGCGCGGGCGGCTGCATCTGTCGGGGCGCGCGGCGGATATGATGAAGTCCGGCGGCTACCGCATCCATCCGGGCGAGATCGAGGCTGCGCTCGACGGCGCCGCGGGTGGCCGCGCCATCTGCGTGGTCGGCCTGCCTTCGGATTACTGGGGTGAGGTGATCGTCGCCGTCGCCGAGAACCCGCCCGCGGGCTGGGAAGCCGACGCCCAGGCGCGCGTGGCGGCGCTGGCGCGGCCCAAGCATCCGCGCGCCTGGCTCGCCTTGCCGGAACTGCCCCGCAACCCCCAGGGCAAGGTGGTGCGGGCGCGCGTGCGGGAGGCGATACTGGCGACGCATCGGCTCGAGGACGGCTCCCGGCCGCAGCTTGTGCCGCAGGTCACGTCATAGCACACGGCCCGGCCGTGGCGGCCGGATCCGCCACAATCGTGGCTTGCGGAGAGCGTTCCGGCCCGCGATCATCGGCTGCCTACAATACGGAGGATCGGTGATGTTTTCGAGACGAACGCTGGCCGGCGCGGCTGTGATTCTGGCCCTGGGCGCAGGCGGTCTCGCCGCGCAGAACTACAACATGCCGCCTTCCTTCGGGACGGCGAATCTGCGCTTCAACTTCGCGCCGGATCCCTTCGTGGTGAACGTGACGGCGGGCGGCACCATCCCCGCCGAGCGCATCGGCGGCCCCGGCTGCGTGGGGTCCATCGCCCAGGCGCCGGATGTGCGGCTGAACTACCAGGCCGGCGGTGGGCTGCCGCTCTATATCGGCGCGCGGTCGCGCTACGACGTGACGCTGGTGGTGAACCTGCCGAATGGGCAGTGGGTCTGCAACGACGACTTCCAGGGCACTGATCCGGGGCTGATCTTCCGCCAGCCCATGTCCGGGCAGTACGATATCTGGATCGGCAGCTACGACCGCGGGCGGGGAATCCCGACGCAGGTGTTCTTCTCGGAAGTCCCGCCGCGCTGATCGCGGCGACGGCGCGGGGCAGGCGGCGACGCCGCCCCGCGCAAATAGTCAGCGCGCCGCGCCGTTGGGCGGGCGGTCGGCCGAGGCCTCCCCGAGCGAGAGCATCAGCCGGTTCGCCCAGTTGAAGAAGGACGCGGCCTGGATGATGTCGCTGATGGCGAGGTCATCCATCCCGGCCGCGCGCAGCCGCGTCACATGCTCCGGCCCGAAGGTCATCGGGATGGCGGTGAGCGCGACCGAGGCGGCGACGATCGCGTTCCAGCGTTCGCCGATATCGGTGCCGACGCCCTCGGCGAGCAGCTTGTCCACATCCGCCTCGCGCTTCGCGTAGGTCGCGGCGAAGCGGGCATGGACCGAGCAGCAGTAGATGCAGCCGTTGAAGCGCGACACCGCCGCGGCGGCGAGCTCGCGATCCGCGCGCGGCGCGCCGGCTTCCGGATTGTAGAAGATGTCCTTGTCGGTGCGCGTGCGGTGTTCGAGCGCGTCCGGGTCGCGCGCCAGCAGGCGGAAGTATTCCGACTTCGCCCGCGCCGCGTCGATCAGCGCGGCGATGTGGTGCGGCGTGAGTTCCGCTTCGGACAGCGGCTCCACGAAGGGCTCCCAGCCGATCTGGGCGCGGGTGAAGACATTCGGCACGGGCGACGGTGCGGCGGTGTCGGGCATGGCGCAGGTCCTCAGGGCGTCGCGGCCAGCACGCGCAGGCCGGCGATGACGCGGATCTGGAAGGCGAGGAAGGAGACGAGCTGCGACAGCGAGACGATCGTGTCGTTGTTCCAGCCTGCCTCCGTCAGGGGGGCGAAGCGTTCCGCCGCCGCGTCGCGTGGATGGAAGACGAGGTAGTGGGTATGTGCGAAACCCGCGACCAGCTTCGGGCCCAGCGCCTCGGTCACCGCCGCGGACAGCACGAAGGAGGGCGCGGGCGTGTCCTCGACGCTGAGCGGCCCGGGCGGGTAGCTGCCCTTGGGGCCTTCGGCCAGCGTCTCGTCGACGGCCTTGGCGACCGCTTCCGCCAGCGCGACGCCGCCGTGTTCGAGGAGGCCCGTGCGGTAGAAGCCGGCCGTCGGCTCGACGCGATGCAGCCCGGCGACATAGGCGGCGACGGCGAAGCGCTCGGCGATGCTGAAATCGCCGGGTTCGGCAGGGGTCAGCAGCACCTCGTAGCTCTTCTGCGCATGGGTCCGCGCGACCTTGCGGCCGTCGCGCACCGCATCCAGCGGCGAGCCCGGCGTAACGCCGACCAGCGTGTCGATCACATCCATCGGTTCTTGGTTCCTTGTCGTCAGGCGGCGCGTGCCGCCGTGGCCGCTTCGCGCTGCCAGCCGAAAGCCGGGGCGACGCCTTCCGCCACCAGTTCGATCGAGCGCAGCACGAAGGGATGGGGCGGGTCGATCGAATGCACCTGCACCGCGAGTTCCGTCGCGCGGTCCATGATGCGGTCGGCCTTCAGCGAGGCGATGACCTCCTCCACCGTGCCGAGATGCACGTCCTGGCGGCGGATGACCTCCTCGGTCGACCGCGGCGCATCGGGCACGCGGCCCAGCGAGACCAGGCGCTTGTGGTAGCGCTGCAGGCCGATCTCGGCGAAGCGCATCGCATCGTCGCGCCGGTCGGCTGCGAAGACGGAGCGCGAGGCGAGGATGCGCGGCGCGACGCCCTTGGGCAGCGCCTCGAGATAGGCATCGACCATCGGGTCCTGGATGTCGGCGAGCGTCGCGTCCGGCGCTTCTTTCGTGCGAGGCTGGGTGCGGGAGAGCAGCAGGCCCATGCCGAGCTTGCCCGCGGTGCGCGACCCGTCGACCGAGAAAGTCGCATACCACATCCGGTCGAGCAGCCCCGGATGCGCCGGATAGACGTGGTCCCCGCCCTGCAGCGCATCGCCACGCAGCGCGCCAAGGAGCTCGTCGAGCTTCTCCGCGAAGACGGTGCGACGATCGGCGTCCTTCAGGCCGAAGGCGGCGAAGGCTTCCGGATTGCCCCCCGAACCGACGCCGAGTTCCACGCGGCCGCCGGAGATCAGGTCGAGCACCGTCGCATCCTCGGCGACGCGGATCGGCATTTCCATCGGCAGCGTGACGATGCCGGTGCCGAGGCGGATACGCGAGGTCAGGGCCGCGGCCTGTGCCAGCAGCACGAAGGGGGAAGGCAGGCCACCCTCGAATTCATGGAAATGGTGCTGCGCCACCCAGGCGCTGTCGAACCCCTGCGCCTCGGCATGACGGATCTGGGCGAGGGCGTAGCGGTAGCGTTCCGCAGCACTTCCCTCATCGAGCACCCGGGTGAAGAAGCCGAGCTTCATGGCGCTGCCTTTCCTGGTGCACCTGCGCTGCCGGGAATGGCCGCGATCAGGTCGCGCGTGTAGTCACTGGCCGGGTTGTGGAACACCGTCTCGACCGGCCCGGATTCCACCACCTTGCCGGATCGCATCACGGAGACGGTGTCGGCGATCAGCCGCACCACGGCAAGGTCGTGCGAGACGAAGACATAGGTGAGGCCGAGTTCCCGCTGCAACTCATCCAGCAATTCGAGGATACGGGCCTGCACGGTCACGTCGAGGGCCGAGACCGCCTCATCCAGCACCACCACGCGGGGCTTCAGCACCAGGGCGCGGGCGATGGCCACGCGCTGGCGCTGGCCGCCGGACAGGGCGGCGGGCGGGCGGGTCAGGACGGAATCCGGCAGGCCGACGCGCTCGATCATGCCGCGGACGCGGGTCTCGCGTTCGATCCGGCCGACGGTCTCGAAGTTCCACAGCGGTTCCTCGACGATCTGGCCGATGGTCTGGCGCGGATCGAGCGAGGCGAAGGGGTTCTGGAAGACGAGCTGCACCTTGCGCCGGAATTGGCGGAGCTGTTCCCCGGAAAGCTGCGCGACATCGGTGCCGCCCACTTCAACGCGTCCCGATGTGGGGCGCAGGAAGCCCGCGATGCAGCGCGCCGTCGTGGTCTTGCCCGAGCCGGATTCGCCAACCAGCGCGTGCGTGGTGCCGGCGCGGACCTCGAAATTCACGTCGTCGGCGGCGCGGAAGACGCGGCCGCGCTCACCGGCGATGGGGTAGAGCTGGGTCAGCCGCTCGACCTTCAGCATGGCGCCGGCGACGGGCGGCACGACCGGCCGTGCGCGCGGCGTGGCAAGGGAGGGCGCATCGGCGAGGAGCTGCCGCGCATACTCGCTTTTCGGTGCGGCGAGGACCTGGCGCACCGGGCCGGCTTCCTGGATCCGGCCCTGGCGCAGCACCACGACGCGGTCGGCGCGGTCGGCGGCGACGCCAAGGTCATGCGTCACCAGCAGCACGGCCGTGCCGTATTCCCGGCGCAGGTCGTCGAGCAGATCCAGCACACGCCGCTGCACCGTGACGTCGAGCGCGGAGGTCGGCTCATCCGCGACGATCAGGCCGGGGCGCAGGGCGACGGCGATGGCGATCAGCACGCGCTGGCGCATGCCGCCCGACAATTCGTGCGGGTATTGCCGCGCCCGCATCTCCGCCGGTTCGAGGCCGACGCGGGTCAGCAGCTCCAGCACCCGGGCGCGGATGCGGCCGCGATCGCGCTCGCCATGGATCTGCAGGATCTCCGCGATCTGCGAGCCGATCGTGCGGACCGGGTTCAGCGAGGTGGTAGGATCCTGCGGGATGAGGCTGATGCGCGCGCCGCGCAGCGCGGCGAGCTTGCGTTCCGGCCAATGCGCGATGTCGGTGCCGTCGAGGCGGATCGAGCCATGCTCGATCGCGCCATTGGCCGGCAGCAGGCCGAGCACGGCCTGCGCCGTGGTGGTCTTGCCCGAGCCGGATTCGCCGACCAGGGCCAGCACCTCGCCCGGCGCGACGGTGAAGGACACATCCTCCACCACGCGCCGCGACGTGCCGCCACTGACATAGCCGATGGCGAGATCCTCCACCGCCAGCAGCGGCACGCTGCTGTTGGCGGCCGGGGCCGGGGACAGGCGCGCGGCGAGATCCATGTTCATGTCCGGCGGGCCCCCAGGCTGCGGCTGATGCGCTCGGCCGAGAGCACCACCAGCACCACGACGACGCCCGGCGCGCAGGTGAGCCACCAGGCCGAGGCGAGGAAGTCGCGCCCTTCCGCGATCAGCAGCCCCCATTCCGGCGTGGGCGGCGGCGCGCCATAGCCGAGGAAGCCGAGGGCCGCGAGGGCGAGGATGGCCGAGCCGAATTGCAGCGCGGCGAGCGCGAGCACCGAGGTCAGCGCATTGGGCAGCACATGCCGCCACAGCACGGCGAGGAAGCGCCCGCCACTGCCGAAGGCGGCCTCGACATATTCGGCGCGGCGCACGCGCATGACTTCGGTGCGCGACAGGCGGGCGAAATGCGCGACCGAGACGAAGCCGACCGCGATCGCCGCATTGATCGACCCGAAGCCGAGCAGGATGATCACCGATAGCGACAGCAGCAGCGAGGGGATGGCGAGCAGCGTATCGACGAGGCGCATCACCGCCGCATCGACGAAGCCGCCGCGGGCGCCCGCGATCAGCCCCAGCAGCGTGCCGAGCGACAGCCCCACCGTCACCGCGAGGAAAGCGCCGAGCAGCGATTCCCGCGCGCCATAGACGACGCGGGCATACATGTCCCGGCCGAGGCCATCGGTGCCGAGCCAATGTTCGGCGCTCGGTTCGGCGAGCTGCCTGCCGGACACGCCCTGCAAGGGGCTTTGCCAGGCAAAGAGGCCGGGCGCGATGGCCCAGGCCATGACGAGGCCGATCATGCCCCAGGCAAGGATCAGCCCGAGAGGCGGCAGGCGCAGCGTGCGGGCGGCGCCGAGGGGGATGGTCGCGCCGCTCATGTCGCGCTCACCGCCCGCGACAGGCGTGGGTCGAGCAGGGGCATCAGCAGGTCCACCGCGAGGCTGATGGTGACGAAGGCCGTCGCGGACAGCACGACGATGGCCTGCAGCACCGCGACATCCTGGTTCGCCACCGCCTGTTGCGTCATGCCGCCCAGGCCGCCGAGGCCGAACACCGTTTCCGTTACCACCGCGCCGCCCAGGAGCTCCCCGAACAGCACGCCGGCCATGGTCAGCGTCGGCGGCAGCGCGTTGCGGACGACGTGGCGCCACAGCACCCATTGGTGGCGCGCGCCCTTCGCCCGGGCGACGGCGACGAAGGGTTCGCCGAACACCGCGTCGATGTTGCGGATCAGCACCTGGGCGAGCGGCGCCGAGATCGGCACGGCCAGGGTGAAGACCGGCAGGATCAGCTCCTCCCACGGCTCGGGCGCGATGACCGAGACCAGGCCGAGCTGAAAGGAGAAGACCTGGATCAGCATGATGCCGAGCCAGAAGACCGGCACCGCCACGAAAAGCGACGGCATGGAGCGCGCGAAGGCGCGCACCCAGCCGAAGCCCTCGACCTGGCTGAGCAGGGCGAGCAGCACCGCGAGCGAGGCCGCCGCCACCAGGGCGAGCGCGGCGAGCCAGAGCGTCGAGGGCAGGTTCTCGGTCAGCAACTGCGAGACCGGCACGCCGGAGCGGATCGAATAGCCGAAATCGCCGCGCAGGAAGTTGCCGAGGGTATGGAGATACTGCTCCCAGATCGGCGCATCGGCGCCGTAGGCGACGCGCAGCTCGGCGATCTGATCCGCGGTCAGGCCCATCTCGGAACCGAGGAACTTGATCAGCACCGCATCGCCCGGCAGCGCCTGCAGCAGCACGAAGGCCACCGTGAAGGCCGCCAGCAGCACCAGCAGCGCCTGGGCGATGCGCTGGGAGAGGTGCCGCGTCATCGCGCCGCGATCCAGGTGCCGTAGAAGGACGGGCGGCCCACTGCCTCGAAGCCGAAATCCTTCACGCGCGGGGCGGCGGCGAAGACCTGCGGCTCCTCGAAGAGCGGGATGACATAGGCCTTGTCGATGATGTAGCGCTGCACGTCGCCGGTCAGGGCCAGGCGCTTCGCCTGGTCGGTCTCGGCGGCGATGGCTTCGAGCAGCGCATTCAGCTCGGGGTCCACGAAATTCTGCACGCGCTGGCTGACGCCGCCCTTCTGCAGCAGCACGTTGCGCGTGGTGGGGTAGTAGTTGCTGCGGATCACATCGGGGTCCGCGCGGCCCACCATGGCCGGGGCGACAGGCGTCTTCGCGGGATCGAGGCTGTCCACGGTGCGGGAGCCGAGATCGCCCGCCAGCACGTTCAGCCTCACGCCGACGCGCGCCCATTGCTGGGAGACGAGTTGCAGCGTGTCCTTGTTGCGCGGCTGCGGCGGGGATTCATAGGCGGTGAGCACCAGCTCCTGCCCATCCTTCGCGCGCACGCCATTCGCGCCGAGCGTCCAGCCGGCTTCGTCGAACAGCCGCGCGGACAGCGCCGGGTCGAAGGCCAGCAGGCTCGACAGGTTGACATACCCCTGCGCGGTCGAGGCGATGACCGAGGTCGCCTGCGGATAGTTCGCCGAGAACAGCGTGGTCACCACCTCGGCCGCATTGGTCGCGTGCAGCAGGGCGCGGCGGACGCGGATATCGGCGACCAGCGGGTTGTCCGGGCGGAAGGCGATGGAATTGTTCACCCCGCGCGTCGAAGGGGCGAAGATCTGGAAGCCGCGGCTCTTCACCCGCTCCTCGTCATAGGCCTGGACCTGGCGGATGACATGGGCCTGTCCGGCGAGCAGGCCGCCGATGCGCACGCTGTCCTCGCCGGTGACGATGATACGGATGGAATCGAGCAGCGCGCGCCCCTGGTGCGGGTGCTTCGCCGGTCCCCAATTGTAGCCCTGCCGCGCATTGAGCACGAGCTCGCGCCCCAGCACCTGGCGCGCCACGGTGAAGGGGCCGGAGCCGATGATCTTGGTCGCATCGCCGAGCTGGTCGAAGGGCAGGGCGAGGGTCCGCAGCGACACCAGCCCGCCGCCGATCACCGAGGTGCCCTGCAGGAAGCCCGGGGAGGGCGCCTTGAACAGGAAGCGCACCGTCAGCGGGTCGATCACCTCGGAACGTTCGTAGTTGGTGATCACCTCGCTGACCGGATGGCGCAGCTCGCGGTTGCCGAGGCCGTAGGTGTCGTAGTTCTTTGCCACCGCCGCCGCGTCGACCGGCGACCCGTCGGAGAAGGTCACGCCCGGACGGATCTTGAAGACGTATTCGGTCGCGTTCGCGTTGACCGTCCAGCTCTCCGCGATCCAGGGCTCGATCTCGAGCGTCTGCGGGTTCTGGTAGGTCAGCTTGTCCGTGATCTGATTGAGCACGCCGCTGTTCGGATAGAAGCCACCCGCCGGCGGGTAGAGGTTCGTGTAGGTTTGCTGTTCCAGATAGATCAGCGTGCCGCCGCGGACCGGCGTGCCTTGCGCGGCGGCCTCATGCGACAGGCCGAGCATCGGCAGCAGGGCGGGGGCGGCAAGGAGAGAGCGGCGGGTAGTGCTCATCGGAGGGCTCCTCGATCAGCGGGCCGGGAACGCGCAGCAGCGTAGGACCCGGCAAAAGGCGGTTTCAACGAAAAGACGATAATTTCCTACGAGAATTGGGCTCTACAGACAGACTTGCTCCAAGTTTTCGTCATCCTGGAAGATTGTCGCCCAAATCTGAGGCAGCAGGAGAAGCGGCACCTCATCGCGCGGCGAGCCAGGCGCCGTAGAAGCTCGGTCGGCCCACGGCCTCGAACCCCATGCCGCGCAGGCGCGGCGAGCCAGCGAAGACCTGTGGTTCCTCGAAGAGAGGGATGACATAGGCTTGGTCGATCAGGTGGCGCTGCACATCGCCGGTCAGCGCGAGGCGCCGGGCCTGGTCGGGTTCCGAGGCGATGGCGTCCAGCAGGGCGTTCAGCGCGGGATCGCTGAAATTCTGCACGCGCCGGCTGACGCCCCCGGTCTGCAGCAGCATGTTGCGCGTGGTGGGGTAGTAGTTGCTGCGGATCACGTCCGGATCGGCGCGACCCACCATCGCGGGCGAAACCGGCGTCTTCAGCGGATCGAGGCTGTCCACCGTGCGCGAGCCGAGATCGCCCGCCAGCACGTTCAGCTTCACCCCCAGCCGCGTCCATTGCTGGGCGATGAGCTGCATCGTCTCCTTGCTGCGGGCGTAGTTCGGGCTTTCATAGGCGTTCAGGCTGAGCTCCTGCCCGTCCTTCGCGCGCACGCCGTTCGGCCCCGGGGTCCAGCCCGCCTCGTCGAGCAGCCGGGCGGCCAGGGCGGCGTCGTAGCCGAGCCGGTCCGCCAGGTTCACATAGCCCTGCGCCGTCGCGGCGATGACCGAGGTCGCGCGCGGATAGTTGGGCGAGAACAGCGTATCGACCACCTCCTGCGCATTCGTGCCGTGCAGCAGGGCGCGACGGACGCGGATATCGGCGACCAGCGGATTGTCCGGGCGGAAGGTGATGGAGTTGTTCACCCCGCGCGTCGGCGGCGCATAGACCTGGAAGCCACGGCCCTGGATGCGGTTCTCGTCGAAGGCCGGGATCTGACGGGCGATCTGCGCCTGGCCGGAGAGCAGAGCGCCGACGCGCACGCTGTCCTCGCCATTGACGATGATGCGCACCGTGTCGAGCAGCGCGCGGCCCTGATGCGGGTGCTTCGCCGGCCCCCAATTGTAGTCGCGCCGCGCGTTCAGCACGAGCTCGCGCCCCAGCACCTGGCGCGCCACGGTGAAGGGGCCGGAGCCGATGATCTTGGTCGCATCGCCCATCTGGTCGAAGGGCAGCGCGAGCGTCGCCGGGGAGACGAGGCCCGAGCCGATCACCGAGGTCCCCTGCAGGAAGCCGGGCGAGGGCGCCTTGAACAGGAAGCGCACCGTCAGCGGGTCGATCACCTCGCTGCGTTCGTAGTTGGTGATGACCTCGGACACCGAATGGCGCAGCTCGCGGTTGCCGCGGCCATAGGTGTCGTAGTTCTTCGCCACCGCCGCCGCATCCACGGGCGACCCGTCGGAGAAAGTCACGCCCGGACGGATCTTGAAGACGTATTCGGTCGCGTTCGCGTTGACCGTCCAGCTCTCCGCGATCCAGGGCTCGATCTCGAGCGTCTGCGGGTTCTGGTAGGTCAGCTTGTCCGTGATCTGATTGAGCACGCCGCTGTTCGGATAGAAGCCACCCGCCGGCGGGTAGAGGTTCGTGTAGGTTTGCTGTTCCAGATAGATCAGCGTGCCGCCGCGGACCGGCGTGCCTTGCGCGGCGGCCTCGTGCGACAGGCCGAAGCCCGGCAGCAAAGCCGGAGCAACGAGAAGAGCGCGACGGGAAAGAGACATGAATGCTCCTGGGGCGGGCGATGCGAACACCCCAGGCTAGGAAGCGGCCGGGCCATCTCGCAATCGCGAAATAGCCAATTGTCTGTATTATTCAATGGGTTGGGCGAAGTTTGCCCAAATTGCGACCGGATGGCGATGAGTTTGCTCAAACTATCGCCAAAGAGAAGAAGTATCTCTTTTGGCTGTCAGTCGAAGGGCTGGCTCGTCACGTCCACCCGTTCCTCCGACCGCCAGAGGGAGAAGGCGAAGCCCGCCACCACCGTGCCATTCCACTCGCTGCGATAGAGCGGGCTGTCGGCATTGGCGGCGCCGGAGAAGTTCTCGATCCGCCCGCCGACCACGATCGAGATGCGCTCGCTGAGCGGCAGGCGGTAGGAGACCGTCAGCCGCGCCCCGACATAGCCCGGCTGCGCGTCATAGGCGTCGCGCCCCGGCCGGGCGTATTGCGGGTCGACGTCATAGAAGTAGCCGGTGTAGCGGTCCGTCCCGAACAGCACCCCCGCCGCCACGCGCAGCCGCGCGAAGCGGGAGAAGAGGTGCATGTGCTCATAGGCGATGTCGGGCGCGAAGGTGAATCCGCGGAAGGAGACCGAGCTCCAATCCGTCGAGAAGACCGCGCGCACCGGCGTGTCGAGGACGATGCGCGATGGCGAGTCTTCGTTCTCCCCGCGCCAGAGGATGAAGCGGAGATTGGGCCCGATCTCGCCGAGCCAGTCGAGGTCCGGCATGCCTTCGCGCGCCGTGATGTCGCCCGAGGCGGCGTTCACCCCGCCCGAGGCGCTGACCGACAGCTCGATGCCATCGGCGAGGTTGGCGCGCGCCCGCACGCCGGAATCATCGGACCGGAACACATTCCCGCGATAGATCAGATAGGGCACGACGAGGCCGCGCCATTGGTTCTGGCTCGATGCCGGATAGGCCGGGATGCTGCCTCCGCCGCCGGCGACGCCGACCTCGAAGACCGGAAGTTGCTGGGCCTGTGCCGGCAGGGCGGCAGCGGCGAGGAGGAGCAGGGAGGCGAGGCGGCGGATCATGGTCGTTCCGCCAGCATGAGCACATTCGGCAGGGGCGTACCAGCCCAGCAGGGCTGCACGGAAATGGCATAGCCCGCCTGGGCGAAGGGCCTGGCGAGCACATCGACCGGCCGGGGCGCGAGGCTGCCGGCGAGGCCGCGATCGGCACCCAGCAGGCGGCGCAGATGCTCCATCGCGCCCCCGACGCGGCTGCGCCAGCCGCGATTGGGGTCGAAGGCGCGGATGGCGACGCGGCGGGGGGTGACGGCCAGGATGCGGCCGATGAGGTCGTCCTGCGTGCCGTCCGGCAATTGCAGGAGCACGTCGATCAGCAACAGCGTGTCGCAGGGCGGCGGGCCGGCCTGCGCCAGGTCGGCGGTGTCGAAGCGCGCCGGCAATTCGCCCGCCGCCTGTCGGGCGAGGCCGATCTTCGCCGCATCGATGTCGAGCCCCGTCACGCGCCGCGCCGCGCCGGCCAGCAGCAGCGCGATGGCGAGCTGCCCGCGCCCGCATCCCAGATCCACCACATCGCCCAGCGGCGGCAGGCCCAGCAGCGCGGGCAGGACGGGATCGCCGCGCAGCTTGCCGCGCACGAAACCCTGGGTGACGCGGCCACGATACCGGGCCGCGACGCGGCCCGGGAGGTCGTCGCCCGTCACAGATCCTTCAGCACGGCCCAGAGATCGTTCTTCGCCTCGAAGCCGATGCCCGGGACATCGGGCATGCGGATGCGGCCATCGATCACCGGCGTGTCGGTGGCGAAGCCGCCGAAGGGGGCGAAGACCTCCGGATAGGATTCGTTGCCGCCGAGGCCGAGCCCGACCGCGATGTTGAGCGCGAACTGGTGCCCGCCATGCGGCACGCAGCGGCGCGGCGACCAGCCATGGAGCTGCAGCATCTCCAGCGTGCGCATGTATTCGACCAGGCCATAGGACAGCGCCGGGTCGAATTGCAGGATGTCGCGATCGGGGCGCAGCCCGCCATGGCGGATCAGGTTGCGCGCATCCTGCATGGAGAACAGGTTCTCGCCCGTCGCGAGCGGCGGGCCGTAATGTTCTGCGAGCGTCGCATGGGTCGCATAGTCCAGCGGGTCGAGCGGCTCCTCGTACCAGCGCAGCTTGAAGGGTTCGAGCGCGGCGCCATAGGCCAGCGCCGCGTGCAGGCCGAAACGGCCATTCACGTCGACCGCGAGGCGCGAGCCGTCGCCGCCGAGCAGCTTCAGCACCGCCTCGATGCGTTGCATGTCCTCGCGCAGCGCATCCTTGATCGCGCTGCCGGGGGCGCCGCCGATCTTCATCTTCACCGTGGTGTAGCCGAGGCCGAGATAGCGCTTCATCTCCTCGACCAGCGCCTCGACGCCCTTGCCGGGGTAGTAGTAGCCGCCGGCGGCGTAGATCCAGGCGCTCTCATCCGCCTCGCCACCGCGATGGCGCTCGGCCAGCAGGCGCCACAGCGGCTTGCCCTCCAGCTTCGCGGCCGCATCCCACAGCGCCATGTCGAGCACGCCCACCGCGACCGAGCGTTCGCCATGCCCGCCGGGCTTCTCGTTGCGCATCATCGCGCCCCAGGCGCCGGCGACGTTCAGGCTACCATCGGGGGCGGTGATCTCCGCCTCGGCGCAGGCTTCGAGGCGCGGGACGAAGCGTTCCGCGAGCAGGCCGGGCTGCGCGTAGCGGCCATTGGAATTGAAGCCGTAGCCCGTGGCGCGTCGGCCGGCGCCGTCCTCGACGGCGATGGCGACCACGCTCGCGGTCATCTTCGAGAAGTCGATATACGCATTGGCGATGGCGCTGCTGATGGGCACGACGCCCTGGCGGATGGAGGCGATGCGCATGATGGACGTCCTTCGGCCTGCTCGCCGTGGCTTCCTATCCCCGAGGCGGCTTGCGCGCAAACGCTGGGCGGCTTAGCTCGGCGGCATGTGGACGCCCCGTCGCATCCTGATCGCCGCATCCTGCGCCCTTGGCGTCGCCGGGCTGGCGGCCCTGTTCTTCTGGCCTGGCGACGGCCGCGAGGTGGAGCGGCAGTTGCAGGACGCCGTCGAGGCCATGCGCCCCTTTCCGCGGCGGATCGACGACGCGACCGAACTGGTGGAAGCCCGGGCCGAAGGGCGGCGCATGACCTATGTCTATCGCCTGCTCCAGGATGTGCCGGTCGAGGCCGAGCAACAGCGGCGGAACCTGGAGCGCGCAGTCTGCGCGGCGGAGCCGATGCGCAACGCGCTGCGGGAGGGCGTGGTGTTCGCGTATGAATACCGCGCGAAGGATGAGCCAGGGCGGGTGCTGGCGCAGATCGAGATCAGCCGCTGTCCGTGAGGCGGGAGGGGCTCTGCCCCTCCCGGACCCACCCCGCCAGGGGGCTGCGGCCCCCTGGACCGCGGAAACCTGGCGCCGGGACCTGAAGGCGCGTTGACTCCGGCTACACAGCCTTGGCTGCCTTCAGCGCGGCGATCTCCTCCGCGCTGAACCCGAATTCCGCCAGCACTTCCTCGGTATGCTGCCCGCGTTCCGGCGTCGGGTTCTTCGCGCAGTCCACGCCGCCGATCTGCATCGGCGCGCGCACCACGTTGAGCGGGCCAAGGCGCGGGTGCTGCAGCGTCATCTCGATGCCGAGGTGCTTCACCTGCTCATCCGCGAAGACCTGGTCCATGGCGTAGACCGGGCCACAGGGCACGCCTTCCCTGTTGAACTTCGCGACCCAGTTCGCTGCTGTGTCGGTCAGCGTGACCTTCTCCAGCAGCGCGTTGACCTTCACGCGGTTCTGGCTGCGCAGCTTGTCGGTGGCGATGTCGGGGTCCTTGGCCTCTTCCTCGATGCCCAGCACCTTCACGATGCGGTCCCACATCACCTGGCCGCCGCCGGCGATGTTGATGACGCCGTCCGAGGTCTTGAACAGCCCGGTCGGGATGGTGGTCGGGTGGTCGTTGCCGGCCTGCTTCGGGACCTCATGCTTCATGGTCCAGCGCGTCGCCTGGAAGTCCATCATGGCCACCATGGCTTCCAGCAGGGAGACATGCACCCAGCGCCCCTTGCCGGTGACCTCGCGTTCCAGCAGCGCGACCATGATGCCGAGCGCGCAATAGAGCCCCGCCGTCAGGTCGGCCACGGGAATCCCCGCGCGCACCGGGCCCTGGCCCGGCAGGCCGGTGACGGACATCAGCCCGCCCATCCCCTGCGCGATCTGGTCGAAGCCCGGACGCTTCGCATAGGGACCGTCCTGCCCGAAGCCGGAGATCGACCCCAGCACGATGCGCGGATTGATCGCCGCCAGCGCATCGTAGTCGATGCCGAGCCGCGTCTTCACATCGGGGCGGTAGTTCTCGACCACCACATCGGCCTTCGCGACCAGGCGCTTGAAGGCGGCGAGGCCCGCGGGCGACTTCAGGTTCAGCGTCATGCCGCGCTTGTTGCGATGGACATGCTGGAAATCGGGCCCGTCGCGCTCGCCGCCCAGGCCCTTGCCCGTATCGACCTCGTCCGTCGCCTCGATCTTGATGACATTCGCCCCCCAGTCGGCGAGCTGGCGCACGCAGGTCGGGCCCGAGCGCACACGGGTCAGGTCGAGAACGGTGAAGCGGGACAACGGCATCATGGTCTTGGGCCCTCCAATCCCGCCTGTGTTCGCACCGCGCGGGCGGATCGGCAAGACGGCGACTTGACGCGGCCCGCCAGCCCGTTACGCCTTGCGGGCACAGCAAACCGGGGACGGAGCACCATGAGCGACGACATCCTGCACGAGGTCCGCGAGGGCGGCATCGCCTGGACCACCTTCAATCGGCCGCAGGCGCGCAACGCCATGCTGTTCCCGATGTACCAGCGCATCCAGGAACTGGCGGACGAGATCAGCGAAGACCCGAACATCCGCGTCTGGGTGCTGACCGGCGCCGGCGGCAAGGCCTTCGCCTCGGGCACCGACATCTCCCAGTTCCGCGAATTCAAGACCGCGGAAGACGCCCTGGGCTACGAGGCGCGCATCGACAAGGTGCTGGGCGCGCTCGAACGCTGCAACACGCCGATCATCGCGGCCATTCCGGGCGCCTGCACGGGCGGTGGCCTCGGCATCGCGGGCTGCTGCGACATCCGCATCTGCGACCAGGGCGCGCGCTTCGGTCTGCCGATCGCGAAGACGCTCGGCAACATCCTCAACATGAACAACTTCGCGCGCTTCTATGCGCTGGTCGGCCCGGCCGCGATCGCCGAGATGATCATGACCTCGCGCCTGTTCTCCGCGGCTGAGGCCAAGCATCTCGGCCTCGTCTCGGAAGTGCTGGACACCCCCGAGGCCGTGGCCACGCGGGCGATGGAACTGGCGACGACCATGTCCACCCTCGCGCCGCTGACACTGAAGGCGACCAAGATCGCCCTGCGCCGCCTGCGCCACGCGGCCGGCGAGGTGGAAGGCGACGACCTGGTGACCATGTGCTTCACCAGCGCCGATTTCCAGGAAGGGGTGGACGCCTTCCTGAACAAGCGCGCACCGAAGTTCCAGGGCAAGTGATCCCTGGCGCGGACGGCCCCGGCAGAGGGCCGCCGCGCCGCGTCAACGAGGAAACGCCATGACCATCCGTCTCTCCCGCCGCGCGCTTGGCGCGGCGGCCGTTGCGCCGCTGTTGCCGGCGCCGGCGCTCGCCCAGGCCTATCCGTCGCGCACCATCACCCTGCTGGTCGGCTTCGCGCCCGGCGGGGGCACGGACATCATCGCCCGCTTCCTCGCGCCCATGCTGCAGGAGGAATTCGGCCAGACCATTGCCGTGGAGAATCGGCCCGGCGCGTCCGGCACGCTGGCCGTGCTGGCGCTGTCGCGGGCACGGCCGGATGGCTACACGATGGGGATGACGACGATCAGCGCATCCGCCGTGGTGCCGCCGCTGATGAACCCACCCCCCTTCGACATCCGCAAGGACCAGACCCCCGTCGTGCATGCCGCGACGGTGCCGCTGGTCGCCGTCGTGCCGGCGAACTCGCCTGCCCGAAGCCTGCCGGAACTGCTGGCGCGGGCGCGGGAGAATCCGGGGGCGCTGAACTACTCGTCCTCCGGCGTGGCGACGCAGCAGCACCTGGCGGCGGAACTGCTTGCGTCCCGGGCCGGGGTGCGCATGACCCACGTGCCCTTCCGCGGCACGGGCCAGGCGGTGAACGAGATCCTTGCCGGGCGCATCGACCTCGCCATCGATACCTTCCCCACCTACCTGCCGCATATCCGCGCGGGGCGCGTGCGGGCGCTGGCCGTCACCATGCCGCAGCGCGTGGAATGGCTGCCCGAGACCCCGACCGTCGCGGAACTCGGCTTTCCGGGCTTCGATGCCGTGGTGTGGTACATGCTGATCGCCCCGCCCGGCCTGCCGCAGCCCATCGCCGACCGCTGGGTCGGTGCGGTGAACAAGGCCTATCAGAACCAGGATCTGCGTCGACGCGTCAGCGAGGCGGGCTTCCTGGTCGGCGGGGGCACGCAGGCCGAGGCGCAGGCGATGCTGGTGAATGATGCCGAGCGATATGATGCCCTGGTGAGAAACGCGAATATCCGGCTCGATTGACCGGCGGATTTGCATTCGGACGCGGGAGCGCCCATATCGCTCCCCGTCACCTCGTCCGGTCCGCGTTCGCGCGGCCCTGCTCTCCGTGCCTAACCGATGGTTGAGCCTCAGCGATGGCTGGCCCGTCGCGCCTTCGGCGCGCCGGCATTTCCGCAGCGCAATCTCGCGTGGCGGCAACGCTCAATCCGGAGATATCGGCATGAGCATCGGTACCGTGAAGTGGTTCAACGCGACCAAGGGCTATGGCTTCATCCAGCCTGAGGACGGCGGCAAGGACGTGTTCGTCCACATCAGCGACGTGCAGCGCTCGGGCCTCAACGGCCTGAACGAAGGCGACAAGGTCGAGTTCGAGCTGCAGCGTGGGCAGCAGGGCAAGATCTCGGCGGGCAACCTTCGCCTCGCCTGATCCTGCCGGGGCGGCCTTCGGGCCGCCCTTTCCTTTCCCCTCTCGAACCGGAGCACGCCGATGGCGCGCAAGCCGAATTACGGCCAGCAGCGGGCGGACGTGAACCGCGCAAAGCAGGCGAAGAAGGAAGCGAAGCTCCGCGAGCGCGAGGAAGCGGTCGCGAAGCGCAAGGCCGGTGGCCAGGATGACGAATCCGAGACCGCCGACGCCAAGGAGCCCGCGCGCGACTGACGCGCGATGGAGAGACAGAAATGGCCAAACCTGCCAGCAAAGCCAACTTCGTGCTGTTCGACGTGATCTATGAGGACGGCAGCCGCCGTTCCAACCGCAAGGTGCCGGCGGAGATCCTTGGCGGGCTCGATGGCGACGAACCCGCCCGCAAGGTGATCCAGGAACAGGACAACGAGATCGCCAAGGCGTCGGGCAAGCCCGCCCTGACGATCGCGCAGATCCTGCGCGTCGCCGGGAAGAAGCGCTGACGCGGCCTATTCGGCCGCGCGCGCCTGGTTGGCGATGAGCGGCACGATCCCGGGCAGGGAAGACCCTTCCCAGAGCTGCGCCAGCAGCGCCTTCGCCGGGGCCGTACCGACCGCATCCGCGGTCAGCTCCAGGAACTTATCCGACAGATCCTGATCGGAGAGCGGCGCGTCGGGGTCCCCCTTGCGCGTGTGCTGGTGGCGGTTCAGCACCCGCCCATCCTTCAACGTGATCGTGACCTTGGCCGACCGCTTGGACGGGAAGGCCGCCGCGCATTCCGGATCGAGCGCGACCGTCACCTTCGCCATGAGCGTGCGGGTGGCGGGATCCGCCAGGCGATCGGGCGTGAAGGCCACCAGCCGCACGCCCCCATGCCGCAGCATGGTCGCGGCGGTGAACTGGGCGGAGAAGCGGCAATCCTGCTCGGTCACGGCGTTGGGGCGGTCGCAGACCTCCTTGGTCGCCTTGTAGCCGCCGATCACCACGCTCTCTACATCATCCGGCGAGAAGCCGTGTTCGAGGTGCAGGTCGCGCACGGCATCGAGCGCGGCGAAGATATGCCCGCAGCAGCCATGGTTCTTGAAGGTCATGTCGGTGATGGCGAAGGGCTTGCCGATGCCGGCGAGCGCCATCTCCCACTTGCCCGTATCCTCGCTGGTCGCGGCCGCGAAGCCCGCCGGGCCATGCAGCACGTCGAGCGCGCCGGTCATCCCCTTCGACGCCGCCATGGCCGCGAGCGCGCCGGCCTCGGCGGCGTGGCCGGGATGCAGCGGCTTCGACATGCCCTCCCCACGGAAGGCCTGCTGCAGGCCGGAAGCCATGGTCGCGGCGGTGGCGATGGCATGCGCCGTGCGCGCCTCGTCGCAATCGAGCAGCACCGCGACCGAGGCTGCCGCGCCGAAGGTGCCCACCGTGCCGGTGGTGTGCCAGAAATCGTAATGCGAGGGCTGCACGGCGCGACCGATGCGGCAGGACACCTCATAGCCTGCCGCCATGGCGCGCAGCAGCGTGTCCATGGTCACGCCCCGCGACTGCGCCGCGGCGAGCGCCGCCGCGATGGTCGGGCAGCCCGGATGGTAGACGGCGTAGCGGTAGATGTCGTCGAATTCGACGGTATGGGAGGCGGTGCCGTTCAGCAGCGCCGCGTGGCGCAGCGGCACGCGGCGGCCGGAGACGTAGCAGACCGCCCCGCCGCCGCCCCGCGTCTCATCCTCGAGCGCCGCGGACATCAGTGTCGCCGGTTCGCGCCAGGCACCGGCCAGGAGGGCCGCGAACCAGTCCACCAGGGCCCGGCGGGCGTGATGCGCGACGTCCGCCGGCAGGTCGCGCGACCGCCAGGACGCCGCATGGTCGGCGAGGACGAGAAGCGGATTGGTCATGGCGCGCTGCTCACGCGTTGCCGCGGAGCACCTCCTTGTTGATGACGACGTCAGGGTCGAGCTGACCCTTGAACAGGCTGATGATGCTCTCCGCGCAGGACAGGCCCATGCGGCGGGTGGATTGTTCCGTCGCGGCGGCGGAATGCGGCGTCACGACGACATTGGGGAAGTCCAGGAAGGGCAGCTTCGTCGTCACCGGCTCGGTGTGGAAGACATCGAGGCCGGCGGCGCCGAGGTGGCCGGATTTGAGCGCGGCGGTCAGCGCCGCCTCATCCACCAGCGTGCCGCGCGCGGTGTTGATATAGGCCGCGCCGGGCTTCATCGCCGCGAAGAAGGCGGCGTTCACCATGCCTCGCGTCTCGGTGTTGGAGGGGCAGTGGGTGGTCACGATATCCGCCGCGGCCAGCCCTTCCTGCAACAGCTTCACCGGCGTGAACCCCGCGCCCTTGATGGTGTTCTGCGGGATGTAGGGGTCGTGTACCAGCACATCCATGCCGAAGGCCGCGCACAGCCGTGCGACCCGCCCGCCGATGCGCCCGAAGCCCACCACGAGCACGGTCATGCCGTCGAGGTCGAGCGTGCGCAGCGACGGCTTCGGCCCCCAATCCAGCGCCTTGGTGTTCCGGTCGTAGTCAAGGGTGCGCCGTGCCGTGGTCAGCATCAGCATCAGCGCGTGCTCGGCGACCGATGCGGCATTGGCGTCGGGCGTCACGGTCAGCGGAATGCCGCGTTCCGTGAGCGCCGCCACGTCGACGGCGTCATAGCCGACGCCGTGGCGGGCGCAGATGCGCAGCATCGGGGCATGGGCGAGGAAGTCCCGGTCGATCTTCGTCGCGCGCACGATGATCGCCTCGGCGGTCTTCATCGGTTCGGCGAGCGTCTCGGGCGTGACCGGGTCGAGCATGGTGACGGTCACGCCCGGTTCGGCACGCAGCCGCGCCATGGCGTCGGGATGGATCGGGCGGAGGCAGACGATATGCGGCATGGTCCGCCCCCTCAAAGCTGATGATGCGCCGCGGGGCCGAGGATGGCTTCCCGCATGCGATTCTGGATGATGGAGCCGTCGCGCGGCGGCAGGACCAGCTTCTTGCTCGTGGCATCGATCTTGGCGACGGCGAAGAAGGGGCCATCGCCCGCATGGATCGCCGCGCGCAGGGCGGGCACTTCCTCGGGCCTCGTCACGAACATCGTGTGCTTGAAGCCGGCGCCCTTGGCCATGGCGACGAGATCGACGCCATACTTCGTCGCCGTCTCCTGCATGCCGGTCTCGCCGTAATGCTCGTTGTCCTGCACGACGATGGCGAGGTTCCTGGGCTTCTTCACCGCGATGGTGGCGAGCGAGCCGATGCCCATCAGCATCTCGCCATCGCCGGTCAGGACCAGGACCGGACGCGTCGGCTGCGCGAGGGCCAGGCCGAGGCCTATCATCGCCGCCGCGCCCATGCCGCCCCACAGCGGCAGGTTCAGTTCGTGGTCGCCGACCGCGGTGATGTCCCAGCAGGGCGCGCCAAGGCCGGCAATCACCGCGAGGTCGCCGCGATCGGCGAGCAGCGCGCGGGTGAGGTCGCGCCGGTCGAGCTTTCCGGATTCCGCCAGCATCGTCTCAGTCCTTGCCGAAGGTCTTGGCGCCGATGACGCGCTGGCCGATCAGCGCCGCGGTCGGGCGGAAGGTGTTGAAGGCCATGCGGATCGTTGCATCGACGGTCGGCGCGATGTCCTCGGGCGTGTCGGCGCGCTTCACCAGCGTGCCCATGGCCTCCAGCACCGCCTGGGCGGCGTTGCCCATCGGGATCTGGGCCGGGTTGAACTCGCCGAAATCGCCGCGCATCGTCACCAGCATCGGCATCGGGCAGCGATGGATGTGGGAGAGCGACAGCATGTTGATGCAGTTGCCCACGCCCGAGGACTGCATCAGCAGCACCGCCTTGTGCCCGCCGAGCCACGCACCCTGCATCAGGGCGATGCCTTCCTCCTCGGTGGTCAGGGTGGTGACGATGATCTCGTTATCAGCGAGGCAGCGCTTGATCAGGCGCGAATGCCCGGCATCCGGCACCAGGCACACCTGCCGGACATCATGCTTCTTCAGCAGGTCGTAGATCTGGTCGGGCCAGGTGGCGGCCACATCCGGGGCCTTGTCGATGGCGTCGGCGTCCATTGCTTCCTCAGTCATTTCCTGCCGGCATCCTAGGGCGAGGGGAGAGGCTGGCAAGACAGCCCCCGGACGCGGCATCATGGCGGCCATGCCCTTCGTGCAGACCGTCGGTGGCACGCGCTACCGTTTCGACGACCTCAGGACCCTGCTCGCGCGCGCGACGCCGTTGCGCTCGGGCGACGCGCTGGCCGGCGTGGCGGCGGAAAGTGCGGCGGAACGCATCGCCGCGCAGCGGGCGCTGGCCGACCTCCCGCTGGCCCATTTCCTGGCCGAGGCGGTGATCCCCTACGAGTCCGACGAGGTCACGCGGCTGATCATGGATCGCCACGACGCGGCCGCCTTCGCGCCGGTACGCCACCTGACGGTGGGCGGGTTCCGCGACTGGCTGCTGGCCGCGGACGGCGCGGCGGTGACGGCGCTGGCCCCCGGCCTGACGCCCGAGATGGTGGCGGCGGTGTCCAAGATCATGCGCATCGCGGACCTGATCCAGGTCGCGGCGAAGTGCCGGGTGGTGACGCGCTTCCGCAACACGCTGGGCCTGCCTGGGACGCTGTCGATCCGCCTGCAGCCCAACCACCCGACGGATGATCCGCGCGGCATCGCGGCCTCCGTGCTCGACGGGCTGCTGCTGGGGGCGGGCGACGCGGTGATCGGGGTGAACCCCGCCACCGACAATGTCGAGGCGGTGATGCGCGTGCTCGAGATGCTCGACACGGTGCGGGACCGCTTCGACATCCCGACGCAATCCTGCGTGTTGTCGCATGTGACGACGACGATGCTGGCGATGGAACGCGGCGCGCCGGTCGATCTGGTGTTCCAGTCGATCGGCGGGACCGAGGCGACGAACACGTCGTTCGGCGTGTCGCTGTCCGTCCTGCGCGAAGCCCGCGAGCAGGCGCTGGCGCTGAAGCGCGGCACGCTCGGCGACAATGTGATGTATTTCGAGACCGGGCAGGGCAGCGCGCTGTCCGCCGATGCGCATCACGGCGTGGACCAGCAGACGGTGGAAGCCCGCGCCTATGCCGTCGCGCGCGAATTCTCGCCGCTGCTGGTGAACACGGTGGTCGGCTTCATCGGCCCGGAATACCTGTTCGACGGCAAGCAGATCCTGCGCGCGGGGCTGGAGGACCATTTCTGCGGCAAGCTGCTCGGCCTGCCGATGGGCGTCGATGTCTGCTACACCAACCATGCCGAGGCCGATCAGGACGACATGGACACGCTGCTGACCTGCCTCGCCGTCGCTGGCGTGACCTATGTGATGGGCGTGCCCGGGGCGGATGACGTGATGCTCGCCTATCAATCCACCTCCTTCCATGACGGGCTGACGGCGCGGGCGATGCTGGGCAAGCGCGCCGCGCCGGAATTCGAGGCGTGGCTGGAGCGCATGGGCATCGGTGCGGATGCGGAGCGCATCCCCGCGCGGCTGTCGCCGGCGCTGATCGGGCTGTCGTGACGGCACCCACGCTCTGGCGCGACCTGCGCCGCTTCACCGAGGCGCGCGTCGGCCTGGGGCGCACCGGGACGGCGCAACCCACCGCGGCGCATCTCGACTTCCAGGAATCGCACGCGCGGGCGCGGGATGCGGTGTGGTCGGCGCTCGACGTGCCGGCGCTGGAGGCCGCGCTCGCGCCGCTCGGCCTGCCCGTCATGCGGGTGAGCAGCGCAGTGCCGGATCGCCGCGCCTATCTTCTGCGACCGGATCTGGGGCGGCGCCTCGCCAGCGGCACCGAATTGCGGCGCGTGCCAGGCAGTGTGGCCTTCGTGGTGGCGGATGGCCTCTGCGCGACCGGCGTGCAGCGCCATGCGCCCGCCGTGCTGGAACGCCTGGTCCCGGCGCTGCGCCTGCCGTCCGGCCCCATCGTCATCGCCGAACAGGCGCGCGTCGCCTTGGGGGACGAGATCGGCGAGGCGATCGGTGCCGCCGCCGTGGTGGTGCTGATCGGCGAGCGCCCCGGCCTGTCGGCGACGGACAGCCTCGGCCTCTACATCACCTGGGCGCCGCGCCGCGGCCGCAGCGATGCCGAGCGCAACTGCATCAGCAATGTCCGTCCCGGCGGCCTCACCTATGACGAGGCCGCGGCCAAGACGGCCTGGCTGCTGCATGCGGCCCAGGGCCTGGGCGCGACCGGCGTTGCGTTGAAGGACGAGATGCCCGCCGGCGCGTTGCCGGCGCCATGATCCGCGTCACCGGCCGCATATCGCTCGACGAGGCGGAGATCACCGAGGACTTCCTCCGCGCATCCGGTCCCGGCGGGCAGAACGTCAACAAGCTGGAGACCGCGGTGCAGTTGCGCTTCGCGGCCATGGCCTCGCCCAACCTGTCCGAGGCGGTGAAGGCGCGACTCGCCACGCTCGCCGGGCGGCGGATGACGAAGGAGGGCGTGCTGGTCATCACCGCCCAGCGTCACCGCACGCGGGAACGCAATCGGGATGACGCGCTCGATCGCCTGCTCACCCTGATCCGCGAGGCCGCCACGCCACCACCGCCGCCACGCAAGGCGACGAAGCCGACGCTCGGGTCGCAGAAGCGGCGCTTGGAGTCCAAGACGCGGCGCGGCGCGACCAAGCGGTTGCGCGGGGGACGGGTGGGAGACGAGTGAGGCGGGCGGCGATCCCGGACGCGCGGGATGCGTCGCGGCCGAATTGGGGGGGGGGGGGGGGGGGGGGGGGGGGGGGGGGGGGGGGGGGCGCGCGGGGGCGGGGGGGGGGCCGGGGGGGGCGGGGCGGGGGCGGGGGGGGGGCCGGGGGGGGCGGGGGGCGGCCCCG